>NZ_JALBWV010000170.1 GCF_022678645.1 Saccharopolyspora soli
AGGGCGGAGCTCGCCCACTTGCACCACTTGCGCGGAGATCTGGATCGGGCCGGCAGCGAGTACGCCTCGATCCTCGCCACCCAGCAAGCGGTGCTCGGCGCCCTGCACCGCGATACGTTGAGCACTCGCAGCGAGCTGGCCGGGATTCGGATTTCGCGCGGTGCGCTCGCGGAAGCCGCGGCCGAGCTTCGCGACATCTCCGCGAAGCAGTGTCGTGTGCTGGGGGAACGTCATCCGCACACATCTGTGACCCGGAGCCGGCTCGCTGCGGCGTTGGCCGGGCAGGGCCAGCGGGCGGAGGCTCGAACGATCTACGAAAGCGTGCTGCGCGGCCGCGAGGAGCAGTACGGCCCTGATCATCCCGACACGGTAGCTGCGAGGAAGGAGCTCGCGACGCTCTGAGCACGAGCGGTCACGCGGTCGAACCCTCGTCACCCGCCCAAGCCTCCTTGGCTGCCGCAACCGCGCAACGGCTATTCACTGATGTCGGGGACTCATTCCCGTGCCCGCAGAGCGCACATTTCACGACCAGAGCTTTTCTATCCTCGCTATCGGTCTGAGACCGAGAGAAGTCCTGCGCCGTCAGTGCCTGTTCCTGAACTGATCTTGGTCGGCGGGGTGGGTGCGGAGATGAGGAGGGACTCCTGGTAGATCGGTCGGTGTCTAGTCGTCCGTATCCGTCCAGGAGTCCCGGGTGTCATCGTGCCCCAGTTCGTCGATGGTTCGCGCGCGGGGTCGGCAGTGCTGCCTGCTGGCCACCACGCATCGCAGTCCGTGCCGCTCGCGGCGGTATCCGTCGGATATCACCGATGCCCAGTGGGCGATCATCGAACCGCTGCTACCGACCCCGGGATGGCTGGCCGGGAGGGGCGGCCGCAGGGCCAAGCACTGCCGCCGCGAGATCGTGGACGCGATCTTCTACGTGGTCGACAACGGCATTAAATGGCGAGCCCTGCCAGCGGATTTCCCGCCCTGGTCCACTGTGTACAACCACTTCGCCGCGTGGGAGGCCGCCGGCGTCAGCCAGGACGTGCTCGACGGGCTACGTGACCGTGTCCGCCTGACCGAGGGCCGCAACGCCGCACCC
>NZ_JALBWV010000171.1 GCF_022678645.1 Saccharopolyspora soli
CGGCCTCACCATGGCACACGCACCGTGACCGACCGAAACGGACCGCCACCACCGAAAATGGGCCAGAGCCAGATTCCTGACACTCCCGTGATTTCCGATTATCGCGCCGCTGGATGGTGACAACTAACGTTCAAAGTCCAGGAGTTTTCGGTGGGTCCAGGCGAGACGCAGGGCCGCTGCGGCTCCGGGGGAGAGTCTCGTGGATTCGCTGAGCCAGCGTAGCGTGTTCTCTTCGAAGGGGAATGTGTGTGCGGGCACGGAGCCTTCCGCGTTCTCTTCAACGGCATGGGCGAAGAGGTCGTCGTAGGTGTCGGGAGCGATGATGGCGACGGTGAGGATGTCTGCGGCGAGGGTGAGTGCGTCGAGCGTGACGCCGAGGCAGAACACGCGGAGGTGGCCGTGGCGTCGTGCGTGGTCCATCGTGGTGAACGGTTCGAGCGTGTCGTAGCGGATTGGCAGGCACGTCCGGTTCTGAGGGGGCTCCGGCGCGGCAACGTGCCGGAGCTACCCGCCCACGCGTTGCGTCACAACCGGATCATCGCAGGGTGCTCCTTGCCCCACTTCTCGTCCAGGTCGTCCAGGGCAAGCACCGCGGCATCCGGGCTGGCGGCGGTGTAGATCGGTTTCAGATCCTTCTTGAGCTGTCCCAGTACTTGCGTGACACCAGGCGGAAGGAGTTGCGGATCAAGTGGATGATGCAGGTGTGCACGATGGTGTGCAGCCACACGTTCTCCACGACCTCGGGCGGGCCCTTCAGACCGTCGCAGACAAGGAAGAACACATCCTTGACGCCGCGATTCTTCAGTCCAATCAGGACGCTTGTCCAGAACTTTGCGCCCTCGCCGCCACCAGTGCCCATGATCAGTGCCAGCACGTCCTTGCGGCCGTCGACGGTGACGCCGATCGCGGTGTAGACGGGCCGGTTGGCCACCTGACCGTCGCGGATCTTGGCTCTGGCGCAGTCTCCGTGATGACGTCTGGGGCGGTCGTCGAGGTCTTGTTCGCTGGTGGT
>NZ_JALBWV010000172.1 GCF_022678645.1 Saccharopolyspora soli
GGGTGGTGGGGCGTGTGTGCCAGCGGTAGAGGGGTCTGGCGCGTTGGATGAGTTGACGGACGGTGATGATCGCGGCAGCGAGGTAGAGGTAGAAGTCGACGATGGCGCCGTTGCGGTCGGTGCAGCGGCGCAGCTTGCCGAAGTTGTTCATCCACGAGTGAGTACGCTCCACTACCCACCTTCTGCCCGCCTGTATCGGCGCGGGCACTGTCTTGCGGGCGATGACACCGGTCAGACCGTGCTCGCCGAGCAGGTCCCGGGTCTTGCGGCTGTCGTAACCGCTGTCGAGGTGCACCCTCGCTGCGGTGGGCAGGCCACCGGCGGGTAGGTCGGCGACCTGCTGGCGGGTTTGTTGGAGAGTGGGTTCCAGCAGGGGTGAGTCGTGCCGGTTGGCGCCTGCGGAGACGATTCCCAGAGGCACACCGCTGCCGTCGGTGGACGCGGATCTTTTCAGTCCGCCTTTGCGGCGGTCCACCGGTGACGGTCCGGCTTTCTCGCCTCCGCAGGGGGCTTTGGTGATGCAGCCGTCAGCGGAGATCTCGCCCAGCTCCAGGCCGATCATCTTGTCGAACGCGGCCAGGCACAGCGCGTGCAGCGTGGTAGCGATGCCCCGCTCGGCCCATTCGGCGAGCCTGCGGCGGATGGTGCGGTCCGAACACCGCTTGGTGGCGATGCGTTCGTAGCCGCAGCCGTGTATGAGGGCGTCGATGACGTGCTCGAACACGACGCGATCCGGGATTCGTCTGCGATGACAGCCCAACGGATGCCGGGGGTCGAACTCTGGTCTGTCGGGCAGCAGGGCGGCGAATTGGACCCAGATCGGCTCGATAAGAGAAGATGGCAGCACGGGCATGGTCGTTCCTTGTGATCACGAAGCGTCAGCAACTTCATGATCACTCACGGCCATGCCCGTCCTACTCCACCACCCACGCCAAGATCAGCAACCCCGCCTACCGCCGGAGCCTC
>NZ_JALBWV010000173.1 GCF_022678645.1 Saccharopolyspora soli
GTGGCCGGGTGGTTAGGGGTGGGTGGTGGCGATGGTGTCGAGTTCGGTGATGGCGTTGGTGGGGAGGGTGAGGGTGGCGGCGGCGATGTTGTCGCGGAGGTGGGTGCGGGTGGAGGTGCCGGGGATGACGACGGAGGTCGTGGAGCGTTGCAGTAGCCAGGCGAGGGCGACTTGTTGGGGGGAGGCGTCGAGGCGGGTGGCGACGGAGTCGAGGATGCCGTGTTGCAGGGGGCTGAATCCGCCGAGTGGGAAGAAGGAGGCGAAGGCGATGTTCTCGGCCGCGGCGCGGGTGAGGAGTGCGTCGTCGTCTCGGTTGACCAGGTTGTAGAGGTTCTGGATCGCTACGACCGGGGCGATGGTTTGGGCTTCGGTCAGCTGCGCCGAGGACACCCCGCTGAGTCCGAGGTGTTTGATCTTGCCTTGGTCGCGGAGTTCGGCGAGTGCTTCGAACTCGGCTTTCAGCGATTCGTCGGTGGTGCCTTCGTGGGAGCCCAGCCGCAGGTAGACGAGGTCGAGCACGTCCATACCCAGGTGGTCGAGGTTGTCGTGCACCTGGGCCTGCAGATCCTGGGGGTCCAGCGACGGGATCCACGCCCCGTCAGCACCACGGCGCGCTCCGACCTTGGTCGCGATGGTGATGCCGGAGTAGGGGTGCAGCGCCTCGCGCACCAGCCGGTTGGTCACTACCGGGCCGTAGAAGTCTGACGTGTCGATGTGGGTCACCCCCAACTCGACCGCTTCCCGCAGCACCGCCAGCGCTTCACCTCGATCCCGCGGCTCGCCGAACACGTTCGGCCCCGCCAGCTGCATCGCCCCGTATCCCATCCGCGTGATGGTCAGACCACCGGTCAGGGTCACGGTCTCCAAGTCGTGTTTGTCAGACATGCTGCTCCTCAACACTCAGACTAGTAACTAGGAGGTTACTAGTGGAGGCGGCACAAGTCAAAGAACAGTTATTTAGGTTGG
>NZ_JALBWV010000174.1 GCF_022678645.1 Saccharopolyspora soli
CCGCAGATCGCAACGTCGATCTCACCGGCCACCAGATCCTCCGGCGTCAGGCAGACCGGCAACTTCGCGAACGTCTGAATGCCCGAGAAACCACCCTCGCCCCGCCGGTTGACATGGATCGGGCCCGGCTTGCGCCCCTCGTTGAAGTCATCGACCGCGCCGTGACCGTCCAGCCCTTCGCCCAGTCGCCTGGGTTGTTCCCAGAACCCCTCCGGCCACAGATCGTGATGGTGGTGACCGTTGAGCTGGTCATCGTCGTGGTCGTGGGTTTCCTCGGGCATGGAACGGACCTCGCAGTGATCGGTGGGTGGTACTCGGGATCAGTGGTCGGTGGTGACCGGCCGGCGCACGCCCAGGGCGTGCGGGTGGGCGTAGCGCGGCTCGGTGATTCCCTTGCGGCGCATGGCGATTCCGGTGAGGGCCTCCCGGATCGCGCGGTTGGCCAGCAGCGCGGTGATCTCGCCCTGGTTGTCGTAGGGCGGGGAAACCTCGACGACGTCCATGCCGACGATGCCCACCTCGGCGGCGAGCCGCCGTACCGCGGACAGCACATTGATGCTCGTCAGACCGCCCGCGACAGGCGTGCCAGTGCCTGGGGCGAATGCCGGGTCGGCGACGTCGATGTCCAGCGAGAGGTACAGGTAGTCGGCCTGGTCGAGCGCCTCATCGATCGCGCGCTCGAGGACCTTGTCGAACCCGTCGCGGTTGATCTCGGCCATGA
>NZ_JALBWV010000175.1 GCF_022678645.1 Saccharopolyspora soli
CATGCGCGAGGCCGGCGCCGGGACGCTGCTGGTCACCACTGGCGGCGGCTCGGTGGACCCCATCCCGATGCTGGGCAACGTCAACGCCGCGCAGGCGGCCCTGCGCAACTGGGTTCTCAACCTGAACAAGGAGCTGACCGGCAGCGGCGTGCACGCCGCCCACATCGCGATCAACGTGTGGATCGGCGACGGCGGCCCCGAAGGCTTCCCCACGGCCACGCCCGAGCAGATCGCACCCCTGTACTGGGAACTGCACGAAAACCGCGACCGTGCCGAGGCCGTCTTCAACGGCTGACCGCCCGTCCCACCCCGGTGATGGGCCGCTCATCCGCGCCCCTCCCCGCCTCCCGACCCTGCCCGTAACCGGATCTCGAAGGATCTCGTGCTGTGAACGTCTTCCTGTGGATCGTGCAGGCGGTGCTGGCCGTCATGTTCGCGATGGCGGGTGTCATGAAGTCCACCCAGCCCAAGGAGAAGCTGGTCGACAAGCTGCCGTGGGTGAATGACTTCTCCGCAGGCACCGTGCGTTTCATCGGCGTCGTGGAACTGGCTGCCGCGCTTGGGCTGATCCTGCCCGCGGCCACCGGTATCGCCCCCGTTCTGACTCCGCTGGCCGCGACCGGCCTGGCCGTGGTCATGGTTTTGGCCGCACTCACCCACGCCCGCCGCAAGGAACCCGGCGCGATCGCCTTC
>NZ_JALBWV010000176.1 GCF_022678645.1 Saccharopolyspora soli
GACCGACCGGCGAGCCGTCGAGGCGTTGTGTGAAGCACTCACTGGATCGGGCAAGCCACTGCTGGTCACGTCGGGAACGCCAGGGCCGGAGGCGGAGCAGGCCGCGACCGAGCAGACGGCACCCCCGACCGGCTCCCTCGCCGCAGGCCGGTTCCTGACCGAGGAGCTGGCGATGTCGTTCGTGGATCTTGGCGTCCGCGTGTCGGTGATCCGGCTTCCGCGTTCGGTGCACGGTGAGGCGGACAAGCACGGGTTCGTGCCGCACATGATCGCCGTTGCCCGCGAGAAGGGCTTTTCGGCCTATGTGGACGGTGGCGGGAAGCGCTGGTGTGCCGTACACCAGCTCGACGCCGCGCGCCTGTACCGCCTGGTCGTCGAACAGGCCCCCGCCGGGGCCCGGGTGCATGCCGTCGGCGACGGGGCGATTCCCGCCCGCGAGCTCGCCGAGGTGATCGGACGGCACCTGGACGTGCCCGTGAAGTCAATCCCCGCCACCGAGGCGATCGACCATTTCGGCTTCCTCGGCGCGATCCTGTCGATGGATCACGCCGTGTCCAGTGCGGCGACGCGCGAGCGGTTCGGCTGGGAGCCCGCGCAACCGGGTCTGCTCGCCGATCTGGCGAAGGGGCACTACTTCGCATGAGCATCGTCGAGGACGCCCGCCGCGCGCTCGGGCCCGTGGGCGT
>NZ_JALBWV010000177.1 GCF_022678645.1 Saccharopolyspora soli
GGTCAGGCGGAGGCGGCCAGCCAGGCCGAGCGGCCCGCGTGGGTCGGCAGCCAGCAGCCCTTGGCCTCGGCACCGACCTCCGGGACGGGTTCGGCGAGCGCGAGCAGATCGTTGATCACCTCGCGAGCCGAACCGGTCGTCCGCCAGAGCACCTTGCTCGGGAAGAGAACATCCGCCTCGTCGCCGGGAATCCGCGCCGCATCGGCATCGTGCTCACCGAAGAGCTGCAGGATGTCGAAAACCCCGCGGTGCACACGAATCCCGACCACGGCGACCAAGCCGCCGTTGGCGTCGCGCGGGTGCGCGAACTGGAAGTCGCGAGCCATCAGAGCTTGCAAGCCGTTGATAATCTCGTTCATGGCGCCACCGATATTCCTCGTCAGGTCTTCAACCATGGCTCCGCACGGGACGTCGGCTCGGCTGGTCAGACGATCAAGTCGTCGAACTCGCCGTCCTTGGCTCCGTGCAGAAAAGCGGCTATCTCATCCCTGCTGTAGACCAGTGCTGGACCGTCGGGGTAGCGCGAGTTCCTGACGGCGATACCGCCGTCGACCAATGGTGCCAATTCAACGCAGTTACCAACCGCTCCGCTGTGGCGGCTCTTCCGCCACACCACGTTGGGAAGCTGCTGCGCGGGCATACCGTTCTGGATGTTCGTCATCCGAACCCCACCCTTCCCCGAA
>NZ_JALBWV010000178.1 GCF_022678645.1 Saccharopolyspora soli
ACATTACCTGGGCGGGCCCAGTTCTTCGAGCGCCTCGGCAGCGACGGCGTGCGCGGCTTCCTCCAGCTCCTCCCGCGGCTTGTTGACTTCCTTGCCGTCGTAGTTTCCACCTTGGCCCCGGTACTTCACCTCCACTTCGACGTTGGCCTTCCTGAAGTAGAAAACGCTGATCTGAACGCCAGAGACTTCGGTGTAGTAATGGGACGATTGGTCACCGAGCGCGAAGGGCGGCGGAGGTACCTGCACCCTCCGGTCTTGCAATTGCCTGTCAGCTCCTGCTTTCGCCAGGCTGATGGCTGGCGAACCGTCCTGGAACTGGCTGAGCACGACCTGAACTTGCAGGTTGACCAGGACCAGATCGCCCCAGCCCGGTGCGGTGGTGCTGTTCCACTCGCACGCCTGCGACACGAAGTCGCTTTTCGCTTCGGGGTCACGGTCCTCAAGTCCGCCGAGTTCAGGTTCGGCAGGCCCGACGAGTCCCGCGACGGTCTCGGGGCTGGCGAGTCGGCACGGATTGGGAAGCTCGCGGTATCCGAGGTCAGCCGACGCCGAACCAGCGCACGAGACAAGCAGGAATCCGGTGGTCAACGCCACCGTGGTCTTGACGTTGTCCGTTAGCTTGAACACGCAATGTCCTCTGCTCTCCGGGGC
>NZ_JALBWV010000179.1 GCF_022678645.1 Saccharopolyspora soli
AAGGCTGCGAACTGGCCAGATGATTTATCGGCCCAGCACTACCAGCGGTCTGAGCAGGTCACAGGCGACCGGTTCTCCCGCCAGATTGTTCGAGACCGCTCGTCGAGGAGCCCCGCAGTGTCCACCGACGTCATCAGCTGGTCTGCGGGGCCGACGAGCGCGGCGCCGCGAATGGCGCCGCCTCGGTGAACGGGATCGGCGCTCGGTGCGGTTCGTCGACCTGCCCGAGATCCCATTCGTGTTCGCACGGCGGGCCCCGCGTGCCCGGCCGGTCAGCCGGACTCGGTGAAGTCGGTGGAGGCGGCTACCTCGGTGACCACGTCCAGCAGGGCGTGCAGAGCGGGCGAGGTGTTGCTGGCTAACCAGACCATCTCGGTGGGGACGAATTCCCCGGTCAGTGGCACGAATGCCACACCGGTGCGGCGGAGGCTGCTCGCCGACTGGGCCAGTCGAGTCACTCCGACGTCGGCCGCCACGAGGCCGAGCAGGCCTTGCGCGCTCGTGTCTCGTTGGACCACGTGGGGGGTGTCAGCCGGAGTTCGGGGAGTCGTTGTCGGACGGCCCGTACCACCGGGCGGGAGCAGGTAGTTCGTCGTGGTCGCGAGGAAGGCCAGGCGGAGGCTGCCGATCTCGCCGCGTGCGGCTCGGGT
>NZ_JALBWV010000017.1 GCF_022678645.1 Saccharopolyspora soli
CGCCCCCCCCCCCCCCCCCCCCCCCCCCCCCCCCCCCCCCCCCCCCCCCCCCCCCCCCCCCCCCCCCCCCGGCGGCCCCCCGGGGCCCCCCCCCCCCCCCCCCCCCCACGACCGGTGGTCAGGAGTTCCAGCGGTAGCGGCGTTCTGGGCGACCGGTGCCGCCGTAGCGGAGTCGGACCTCGGCGCGGCCCGAGGTCACGAAGTGCTCCAGGTACTTGCGGGCGCTGACGCGGGAAAGCTCGGTGGCGTCAGCGCATTCGGCGGCTGACAGGTCGCCGCCGCTAGCGGTCGTCTCGCGCAGGATGCGCTCGACGATCTCCGCTGTCTCGGCCGCCAGCCCCTTCGGCGGTGGTGCCGTGCCGCGCGTGCGGGTGCCGAAGAGCTGGTCGACGTCCTGCTGGGCGGTGGGGGAGTCGCCGGGCAGTTCGCTGAGCTTCCGGTGCAGCGAACGGAAGTTCTCCAGCTGGTCGCGCAGCGCCTCGTAGCTGAACGGTTTGATCAGGTAGTGCAGCGCACCGCCGCGGATCGCGCCGCGCACGGTGTCCAGGTCGCGGGCCGCGGTGATCACGATGACATCGGGCTCCGCCGACGGGCGGGAGGTGCCCGCGCGCAGCTGCCGCAGCACCGAAAGGCCGTCCATGTCGGGCAGGTAGATGTCCAGCAGCACGAGCTCCGGGCGCAGCTCGTCCACAGCGCGCACCGCGTCGGCCCCGGTGTGCGCCACCCCGACGACCTCGAACCCGTCGACCCGTGCGACGTATCCACTGTGGATCTTGGCGACCATGAAGTCGTCGTCCACCACCAGTACCTTGATCACAACTCCGGTACCTCCAACGGCAGCCGTGCGGTGAACACCGCGCCGTGCGCGTTGTGCACCTGCACCGAACCGCCGCGACGATGACAGATCTGCCTGGTCAGGGCCAGGCCAAGGCCGCGCTCGCCGACGCGTGCGGCCTTGGTGGTGAAGCCGTGCCGGAACACCTCCTCGACAATCTCCGGGGCCACGCCGGGCCCGGAATCCCGCACCACCGCGGTGACCTCGTCGGTGCGGCGCAGATCGATCTCTATCCAGCGCTCGGTGTGCCCCGGAGCGCCCTCCAGCGCGTCCAGCGCGTTGTCGACGAGATTGCCCAGCACGGTGACCAGATCGGCGGACAGCTGCTCGTCGATCTCGGCCAGGTAGCTGCCTTCGTGCAGGCGCAGGCCGACGCCGCGTTCCGCGGCGAGGCTGGCTTTGGCGATCAGCAGCGCGGCCGTGGCCGGGTCGTGGATGCGCGCGGTGACCTCGGCGTGCCACTGCTCCTGGATGTGGCTGATCCGGTCGACGTAGCGCTGCAGTTCGTCGTACTCGCCCAGTTCGAGCAGCCCGGAGATGATGTGCAGCCGGTTGCTGAACTCGTGGGCCTGGGCACGCAGCGTGTCGGTGGTGTCCCGGTGCACGGCCAGTTCTCGTTGCAGGTCAACGAGTTCGGTGCGGTCGCGCATGGTCACCACGGCCCCGACCGACGAGATCGGCATCCGGTTGACCACCACGACCCGCCCGCGCCGCAACACGATCTGGTCCACCCCGTCGGTGCGACCGGTGAGCACGTCGCGGGCGCGGTCGTTGAGGTCCAGCGAGTCGATGTCGCGGCCCACGCAGTCCGCTGGCAACGAAAGCAGGTGCCGTGCCTGGTCGTTGACCAGGGTGATCCGATTCTGCTCGTCGACGCCGAGCACGCCTTCCCGAACGCCGTGCAGCAGGGCCTCGCGGTGCTCGACGAGCCGGGTGATCTCCTGCGGCTCCAAGCCGAGCGTCTGCCGCTTCACCCGGCGCGCGAGCAGCACGGACCCGGCGACGCCGAGCACGGTGGCGAAGGCCAGCAGCGCGAGCGGGTTCTCCGGCGCCTGGCGCAACCCTTGCAGCAGGTCCGGGGTGTTGCGACCGGCCGCGACGACGCCGATGATGCGCGCGTCGTCGGAGATCACCGGCACGTGCGCGACGAGCGAATCGACGCCGTCCATGCGGACCTCGCCGACCCAGGCGTGCCCGCTGAGCACGGTGCTGTCGCCCAGCGGCAGCGGTTGCCCGCGTTGGCCGGGGTCGGGCGAGGTGAGCACGGTGCCGCGACCGTCGGCGATGATCACGTGGTCGGCGCCGGAGAGGCTGCGGGCGCTCTCGGCGAAGATCGGCAGCGAGTCGCGCCGGTAGGGATCGGCGAGGCTGGCGCGGACGCCTTCGGTGGCGGCGAGGTCTTCGGCCACCGACAGCATCTTGCGGCCCTCGGTGGCCCGGAACGCCGAGTCGGTCTGGGCGACCGAGAACACCGCGATCGAGGCGAGCAGCAGGACGATGATCAGCAGCTGCCAGCTCAGCAGCTGCCGGGACAGCGACCCCTGCACCCGCAACACCGCGTTCACCTCCGCCATTGGTGGACCGAACGTTAACCGTCTGGAGTCAACGATCGCACGCCACCCTGGCATCGCCCCTGGTCGGCGGGGTGCTGCGCAATTTCTCGCGAAATTGCGCAGCACCCGGGCAGCGGCGGTTACACAACGAACAAAAGTGTCGATAGCTGCTAAAGCGAGACATCCCGCCGCCGGTGTGTGCAGCATGATCCAGCTCACGTTCCGACCACAACGGAGAGGCGGGATTCCCGTGCGCCTACGCAGCGCGCTGGCTGTAGTCGCAGCCGTGCTGCTGGTACTCCTGGTGCCTCCACTGATCAGCACCGGCAGCAGCAGCGACACCGGAGCGCAGATCCGCGGCCTGCGGATGCTTGTGCCGAACTCGCCCGGTGGTGGCTACGACATCACCGCGCGCACCGCGGTGAAGGCGATGGAGGACGCCGGGCTGCAGAGCAACGTCGAGGTCTTCAACCTCCCCGGAGCGGGCGGCACGGTCGGTCTCGGCCGGGTGGTCAACGAGCGCGGCAACGGCAAGCTCGCGATGTCGATGGGCCTGGGCGTGGTCGGCAGCGTCTACACCAACCACTCGCCGGTGTCGCTGCAGGACACCACCCCGATCGCCAAGCTCGTCGAGGAACCCAACGTGGTCGTGGTCGCCAAGGACTCGCCTTACCACGACCTCGCGCAGCTGATCGCGGACTGGAAGGCCAAGCCCGGTGAGATACCGGTCGGCGGCGGGTCGTCGCCGGGCGGGCCGGACCACCTGGCGCCGATGCTGATGGCCAAGGCCATCGGCCTGAGCCCGAAGCAGGTCAACTACGTGCCCTTCGACGGCGGCGGCGAACTGCTCGCCTCGGTGCTCGGCGGCAAGGTCGCCTTCGGCGTCTCCGGCATCGGCGAGTACCGCGACCAGATCGAGGCCGGTGAGCTGCGGGTGCTGGCGGTGACCGGGCCGCAGCGCTCGCCCGGCGTGGACGCGCCGACGCTCACCGAGGCCGGGGTGGACGTGCAGTTCACCAACTGGCGCGGTGTGGTGGCACCGCCGGCGCTGTCGGACAAGGACCGCGAGAAGCTGGTCGCGCTGTTCGACCGGCTCAACGACAGTCCGGCGTGGCAGGACGCGTTGCAGCGCAACGGCTGGACCGAGGCGTTCCAGCCGGGTCCTGAGTTCGGCGAGTTCCTCCGCCAGGAGAACGACCGGGTGGCCTCGGTGCTGAAGGAGTTGGGGCTGGCATGACGACGACCGAAGTCACCCGAACCGAGCCGCGGTCCGCGCGGAAGCAATGGCTGCGGGAACGTTCCGAGCTGGGCATCTGCGTGCTGCTGGCGGCGCTGGGCGTGCTGGTGCTCGTCGACGCCGCGACGATCTCCACCGACTTCACCCAGCGCGGACCGGTCGGCCCCAAGACGGTGCCCTACATCGTCGGCGTGCTGCTGCTGGTCGTGGCGGTGCTGCTGGCCCGCGACGTGCTGCGCGGCGGCCGTGGCGAGGCCGAGAGCGGCGAGGACGTCGACCTCTCCGCGCCGAGCGACTGGCGCACGGTGCTGTTGCTGTCGGCGGCGTTCCTGGCCAACGCGGTGCTGATCAACATCATCGGCTTCCCGCTGTCCGGGATGATCCTGTTCTGGGGCTCCGCCTACGCGCTGGGCAGCCGCAACGCGGTGCGCGATCCGCTCGTAGCGGCGGCGCTGTCGGTGCTCACCTACGTCGTGTTCAACAACCTGCTCGGTGTCCCCCTCCCCGGCGGCCCGCTGATGGGGGTGCTCTGAGAGATGGATTCGCTGAACCTGCTGCTGGACGGTTTCGCCACCGCGCTGACCCCGATGAACCTGGTGTGGGCGGCGATCGGGGTGCTGCTGGGCACCGCGATCGGCGTGCTGCCAGGCATCGGCCCGGCGATGGCGGTGGCGCTGCTGCTGCCGGTGACCTACGCCCTGGAACCCACCGGCGCGTTCATCATGTTCGCGGGCATCTACTTCGGGGGGATGTTCGGCGGCTCGACCACGTCGATCCTGCTGAACACGCCGGGGGAGAGCGCGGCGGTGGTCGCCGCGATGGAAGGCAACCCGATGGCCCGCAAGGGCCGTGGCGCGCAGGCGCTGGCCGCGGCGGCGATCGGGCACTTCATCGGCGCGATCATCGGTATCACCCTGCTCACGCTGCTGGCGCCCACGGTCGCGTCGCTGGCGGTCAACATCGGTGCGCCGGACTACCTGGCGATCATGGTGCTGGCGTTCATCGCGGTCACCTCGGTGCTGGGCAAGTCCCGGGTGCGCGGTTTCGCCTCGCTGCTGATCGGGTTGACCGTCGGGCTGATCGGCCTGGACGAGATGACCGGCCAGCAGCGGCTGACCTTCGGGCTGCTGCACCTGGCCGACGGCGTGGACGTGGTGATCGTGGCGGTCGGGCTGTTCGCCATCGGCGAGTCGCTGTGGGTCGCCGCGCACCTGCGGCGAACCGGCGGCCAGGCGATCCCGGTGGGGCGGCCGTGGCTGGGCGCTGAGGACGTGCGCCGGTCTTGGAAGCCGTGGTTGCGCGGCCCGCTGATCGGCTTCCCGTTCGGCGCGATCCCGGCCGGTGGCGCGGAGATCCCGACGTTCCTGTCGTACGTGACCGAACGCAAGCTCTCCAAGCACCGCGACGAGTTCGGCAAGGGTGCGATCGAAGGCGTCGCCGGACCGGAGGCGACGGCGAGCGCGTCGGCGGCCGGGACGATGGTGTCGCTGCTGACGCTGGGCCTGCCCACCACGGCGGTGGCCGCGGTGATGCTGGCGGCGTTCCAGCAGTACGGCTTGCAGCCGGGTCCGCTGATGTTCGAGCGCGAGTCGGACCTGGTGTGGGCGCTGATCGCGAGCATGTTCATCGGCTCGTTGCTGCTGCTGGTGCTGAACCTGCCGCTGGCCCCGGTGTGGGCCAAACTGCTGCAGATCCCGCGCCCGTACCTGTACGCCGGGATCCTGTTCTTCGCCAGCGTCGGTGCGTACGCGGTCGGCGGTGAGCCGCTGGACCTGTTGCTGCTGTTCATCATCGGCCTGATCGGCTTCGCGATGCGCCGCTACGGCCTGCCGGTGCTCCCGGCGATCATCGCGGTGATCCTGGGCCCGGCCGCCGAACAGCAGTTGCGCCGCGCCTTGCAGATCAGCGACGGCCACGTCAGCGGACTGGTCAACACGCCGTTCGCGATCGCGGTCTACTGCGTGGTGGCTCTGATCCTGCTGTGGCCGCTGGTGTCCCGTGCGATTCCCAAGCGCAGGAGGCAGGTCGCGGAATCCCCGGAGCAGGAGCGGGTGGACGCCTGACCCCGCACGGAACCCGATCGAGGCCCGCTCCCGCTTCCGGGGGCGGGCCTCGATCGTGGCGGTACCTGTCATCGACGTGTCTTACTGGTCGGGTGGATTAGCGTCCGAAGAGCCCGTCCTCGGCTTTGCGCTGGGGCGGCTTCGAGAACGGGGTGTCGAGACACGCATCGAGAGGCAGGGGCGATGACGAACCATCCGCTGGATCCGTTGAACTCCGATGAGATCCTCCGCAACCGCGCGGTGCTGCAGCAGGCCGGGCTGCTGCACGAGTCCACCCGCTTTCCCCTGGTACAGCTGGACGAACCGGGCAAAGCGGCGGTGCTCGCGCATCGCGACGGCGAGGCGTTCGACCGCCGGGTGCGCTCGGTGCTCTGCGACACCAAGACCGGCGAGCTGACCACCACGCTGGTGTCGCTGCCCGACGGCCAACTGGTGGACAAGTCCGTGATCAACCCGGCCGAGCACGGGCAACCACCGGTGATGCTGGACGAGTACGAGCTCGTCGAACGCATCGTGCGGGCCGATGAGACGTGGCTGCGGGCCATCCGCGACCGGGGCATCGAGGACGTCACCAAGGTCCGGGTCTGCCCGCTGTCGGCGGGGTGGTTCGGCATCGCCGACGAGAGCGGTCGCCGGATGCTGCGCGCGCTGGCGTTCCTGCAGAACCACCCGGAAGAACTGCCGTGGGCGCACCCGGTGGACGGGCTGGTGGCCTACGTGGACGTCATCGAGCGGCGCGTGCTCAAGGTGGTCGACGACCGCCACCTGCCGATTCCGGCGGAAAGCGGCGATTACACCGACCAGGCGCTTTTCGGTCCGCAGCGGGAAACGCTCAAGCCGATTGAGATCACCCAGCCCCAGGGCCCGAGCTTCACCGTTGACGGCGGCCACGAGGTGCGGTGGGAGAACTGGCGCTTGCGGGTGGGCTTCGACCCGCGCGAAGGGCTGGTGCTGCACCAGCTGTCGTTCCGGGACGGCGAACGGGACCGACCGGTGATCTACCGCGCCTCGGTCGCCGAGATGTTGGTCAACTACGGCGATCCGTCGCCAGTGCGGTTCTGGCAGAACTACTTCGACTCCGGCGAGTACTCGCTGGGCAAGCTGGCCAACGAACTGGTGCTCGGTTGTGACTGCCTGGGCGAGATCCACTACTTCGACGAGGTGGTCGCGCAGGAGGACGGCACACCGCGCACCTTGCGCAATGCGGTGTGCATGCACGAGGAAGATTTCGGGGTGCTCTGGAAGCACACCGACGTGTTCACCGGCTCGGCCGAGACCCGGCGGCAGCGGCGGCTGGTGATCTCGTTCTTCGCCAGCATCGGCAACTACGACTACGGCTTCTACTGGTACCTGTACCTGGACGGCACCATCCAGTTGGAGGTCAAGGCCACCGGGATCGTGTTCACCTCGGCCTACCAGGAAGGCACCCGCTGGGCGAGCGAACTCGCCCCCGGCCTCGGTGCGCCATACCACCAGCACCTGTTCAGCGCGCGACTGGACATGATGGTGGACGGCACCAGCAACGCGGTGGACGAGGTGCAGGCGCAGCGGGTGCCGGTCGGCGAGGAGAACCCGCACGGCAACGCCTTCACCCGCAGCGCCACCAGGCTGGCGCGGGAGAGCGACGCTGCTCGGGAGGCCGATCCGGCCAGCGGTCGGACCTGGCACATCGTCAACACCGAGCGCACCAACCGGCTCGGCCAGCCGGTCGGCTACGCGCTGCACCCGCAGGGGTACCCGGTGCTGCTGTCGGATCCGGGTTCGTCGATCGCGAAGCGGGCGGCGTTCGCGACCAAGCACCTGTGGGTCACCCAGTACGCGGCGGACGAGCGGTACCCGGCGGGGGAGTTCGTCAACCAGAGCCACGGCGGTGCCGGGGTTCCGGCCTTCACGGCGCGGGATAGGAGCATCGACGGCGAGGACATCGTGTTGTGGCACACCTTCGGCCTGACGCACTTCCCGAGGGCGGAGGATTGGCCGGTGATGCCGGTGGACCACTGCGGCTTCACCCTAAAACCGGTCGGCTTCTTCAACCGAAACCCAACCCTCGACGTCCCACCCACCCACACCTGCGGCCCCGCCTGACCCTAGGGTCAGGCGAGTTCGGATTCGGCTGCTTGCAGGGCTGCGAATTCTTCTTCGGGGGCGTTGGCTATCAGGTGGTGGCGGCTGTAGAACCAGAAGTACGCCAGGGCCGCTAGGAAGATCAGGGCCATGATGGCGGCGGCGATCATGTCGACTATGAACGTCGCGATCACGGCCGCTACCGCCAGCACCAGCGCCACCGACGTTGTCGCGACACCGCCGGGCGCTCGGTAGGGGCGGTCGAGGTTCGGTTCTCGGAAGCGCAGGACTATGTGCGAGAGGTTCAGCAGCACGTAGGAGACCGTCGCTCCGAAGACCGCGATGTTGATCAGCAGAGCGCCGTCGCGGGTTGCCGCCGCCAGCACGAAGCCGATCGCGCCGGGCACGATCAGGGCCAGGTACGGGGTCTTCCGCTTGCCGGTCACCGACAGCCAGCGCGGCAGGTATCCGGCTCGGGACAGCGCGAACAGTTGGCGGGATGAGGCGTAGATGATGGAGAAGAAGCTCGCCACCAGTCCGGCCAGGCCCACGTAGTTGACGATCTCGGCGAGCACGCTGTTGCCGCCGACGGCGGCCCGCACCGCCGCAGGCAGCGGGTTGTCGGCATCGGCAATCGCCGACGAGCCCGCGCCGCCCGGCGCGACCAGCAGGATCGCCGCAGCGAACACCAGCAGCACGGCGACCGCCGCGATGATGCCGCGCGGCATGTCCTTGCGCGGGTTGCGCGCCTCCTCGGCCGCGAGCGGAACCCCTTCCACCGCGAGGAAGAACCAGATCCCGTACACCAGCGAGGCGAGCACCCCGGCGTAGCCGAACGGCAGGAACGTGCTGGCTCCGAGGGCTTCCGTCGGCGCGATGTCGAGCAGTTTCGGCGCCTCGAAGTGCGGGATCATGCCCACCACGAACGCGACCAGCGCGACCACCGCCACCGCGGTGATGCCGAACATCAGCCGCAGGGCCTCACCGACGCCGTAGAGGTGGATCCCGACGAAGATGATGAAGCACGCCAGGTATACCGGCCAGCTGTTGGTCAGCCCGAACAGCCCGAGCGATTCCACGTAACCGCCGATGAACACGGCGATGGCGGCGGGCGCGATGGCGTACTCGATGAGGATCGCCGTTCCCGTGGCGAACCCGCCGAGCGGCCCGAGGGCGCGGCGGGCGAAGCCGTACCCGGCGCCAGCCACCGGCAGCGCGGAGGCCATTTCGGCGAGACCGAAGACCATGCAGGTGTACATCGTCGCCATCAGCACGGTGGCCAGCAGCAGTCCGCCCCAACCACCCTCGGCCAGCCCGAAGTTCCACCCGGCGAAGTCGCCGGAGATCACGTAGGAGACGCCCAGTCCGGCGAGCAGCACCCAGCCCGCGGCGCCCTGCTGGAGCCGACGCTTGTCGAGGTAGTCGCTGCCGACTTGCTCGTAGTCCACCTGCCGCCGCTTCTCGGTCACGAGAGGGTCCTTCCATGCTCGCACCTGATTGGTATGACCGTGGCCCATTGATTAGTTGGGCAGCGTGCTGCGGGCACGGGTGGATGTCAATACCCGCGACGGATCCTGGATGTTGCTGCTAGGTAAACGCCATCCGGGTGTTGACATCGCGAAGTCGCGGCTGCTTCCATGAGCCAGCTCAAAGGTCTGATCGCATACCAATAATGATCGTCCTGCCGGAAGGAGCCCGTCGTGGCGCGCAACGAGTTGACCGTGGAACGGCTGCGCGATCTGGTCGCCTCCGGCGAGGTGGACACCGTCGTCGTCGCGTTGACCGACATGCAGGGCAGGTTGCAGGGCAAGCGCTGTTCGGCCCGCTACTTCCTGGACGAAGTCCTCGACCACGGCACCGAAGCCTGCAACTACTTGCTCGCGGTCGACGTCGATATGGCCACTGTGGACGGTTATGCGCTGACCTCGTGGGAGACCGGCTACGGCGATTTCGTGCTGCGCCCGGACCTCGGCACCCTACGCCGGATTCCCTGGCAGGAAGCGACGGCGCTGGTGCTCTGCGATGTGCTGTGGCACTCGGGCGAGCCGGTTGCCCCGTCGCCGCGACAGGTGCTCCAGCGGCAGCTCGACCGGCTCGCGGAGCTGGGGCTCGCCGCGCACGTCGGGACCGAGTTGGAGTTCCTGGTCTTCCGCGACACCTACGAGCAGGCGTGGGACAAGCGTTACCACGAGCTCACCCCGATCAACCAGTACAACGTGGACTACTCGATCGCCGGTACCGGTCGGATCGAGGGACTGCTGCGGCGGATCCGCAACGACATGACCGGTGCGGGGCTCTACGTCGAGTCGGCGAAAGGCGAGTGCAACTTCGGCCAGCACGAGATCGCCATCCGCTACGCGGACGCGCTGACCAGCTGCGACAACCACGCGCTCTACAAGAACGGCGCCAAGGAGATCGCCGCGCAGCAGGGCGTGAGCCTGACCTTCATGGCCAAGTACGACGCCAGGGAAGGCAATTCCTGCCACATCCACGTCAGCCTGCGCGACGCGGGCGGTTCGGCCATGCCCGGCGACGGCGAGCACGGGTTCTCGCCGGTCATGGCGCACTTCATCGCTGGCCAGCTGGCCTGCCTGCCGGAGTTGACCTACTTCCTGGCGCCGAACATCAACTCCTACAAGCGTTTCGCGCCGGGTAGTTTCGCGCCCACGGCGATCGCGTGGGGCCGGGACAACCGCACCTGCGCGCTGCGGGTCGTCGGACACGGCGAGAGCTTGCGGGTGGAGAACAGGGTGCCCGGCGGCGACGTCAACCCGTACCTGGCGGTGGCGGCGATACTCGCGGCCGGACTGCACGGGATTTCCGAGGAACTGCCGCTGGAGCCGATGCTGTCGGGCAACGCTTACGCCTCGGACAAGGACACGGTTCCCACCACGTTGCGGGATGCCGCGCTGTTGCTGGCGGAGAGCAAGGTCGCGGTCGAGGCGTTCGGCCAGGAGGTCGTCGACCACTACGTCAACGCGGCCCGCGTCGAGTTGGCCGCGTTCGACTCCGCGATCACCGACTGGGAGCGCATCCGTGGTTTCGAGCGTCTCTGACCGTCCGCTCATCGGCATCAGCACCTACGTCGAGACGGCCAGCTGGGGGGTCTGGAACCGCGAAGCGGCACTCCTGCCCACGACCTACGTCAACGCAGTGCACCGAAGTGGCGGGATTCCGGTTCTGCTACCGGTTCTTCCGGATTCGGCGGACCTGTCCTTGTCCAGTGTGGACGCGCTCGTGCTGGCAGGTGGCCCGGATGTGGACCCGGCCCGATACGGCAACCTGCCGCATGCGGAGCTCGGCCCAACGCAACCGCACCGGGACGACTGGGAGATCCGACTCCTGCACGCCGCGCTCGAACACGATGTGCCCGTCCTCGGCGTCTGCCGGGGAGCGCAGATCATGAACGTGGCACTCGGCGGGACGCTGCACCAGCACCTGCCGGACCTGGTCGAACATCGCCAACACCAGCCATCGCCAAGGGTTTTCGGTCGCAACCAGGTGAAACTTCAGCCGGGCAGCCGGATCGCGTCGGCGCTCGGCGAGCAGGTCGAGGTCCCGTGTTACCACCACCAGGCGTTGGACGACATCGCAGCGGCACTCGACGTGGTGGGCCGGGCAGAGGACGGAACAGTCGAAGCGGTGGAGGTCACCGGGCGTCGTTTCGCCATCGGGGTGCAATGGCATCCAGAAGAAGACACAGCGGACGATCAGCTGTTCGGAGCGCTTGCCGCAGCAGCGAAGGAGGTACGCGGGTGACCACCGCGCATGACGTCATCAACCCCGCGACCGAGCAGGTCGTGACGACCGTGCAGCTGTGCTCCGTCGAGGACACCGACGCGGCCATCGCGCTGGCGGTTCGCGCGCAGCGGTCGTGGAGCGCGCTCCCGCCTGCTGAGCGGGGGCGGTTGCTCCGGCGGTTCGCCGGAGCTGTTGACGCTGACATCGAGACACTTGCGCGGCTGGAGGTCAGCAACTCCGGACACACCATCGGCAACGCGCGCGGCGAGGCGGGCAACGTCCGGGATGTGCTGGAGTACTACGCCGCAGCACCGGATCGGTTGTTCGGCAAGCAGATTCCGGTGGCCGGTGGGGTGAACGTCACCTTCCAGGAGCCACTGGGCGTGGTCGGGGTGATCGTGCCCTGGAACTTCCCGATGCCCATCGCGGCCTGGGGCTTCGCCCCGGCCCTCGCGGCGGGCAACGCCGTCGTGCTCAAACCGGCTGAGCTGACGCCGCTCACCGCGATCCGGCTCGGCGAACTCGCGTTGGAAGCCGGGCTTCCGGACGGACTGCTGCAGGTCCTGCCGGGCCGGGGATCGGTTGTCGGGGAACGTTTCGTCACCCATCCCGACGTGCGCAAGGTGGTCTTCACCGGCTCCACCGCGGTCGGCCAGCGCATCATGGCCGGTTGCGCGAGCCAGGTGAAGCGCGTGACATTGGAACTGGGCGGCAAGAGCGCGAACATCGTCTTCGGTGACGCCGACCTGGAACGCGCAGCCGCGACGGCGCCGTACGGGGTTTTCGACAACGCCGGGCAGGACTGCTGTGCCCGTTCCCGGATCCTGGTGCAGCGCAGCGTTTACGACCGGTTCATGGAGCTGCTGGAACCGGCGGTGCGCGGCGTGGTCGTCGGCGACCCGAGCGAGGAGAAGACCGAGATGGGGCCGCTGATCTCGGCGCAGCACCAGGCCAAGGTCGCCGGATACGTGCCCGACGGCGCGCCGGTGGCGTTCCGCGGCGATGCGCCCTCGGGCACGGGATTCTGGTTCCCACCAACGGTTCTCACTACCGGACTGACCGATCCCGCGTTCACCGAGGAGATCTTCGGGCCGGTGGTGGCGGTGGTGCCCTTCGACGACGAGGCCGACGCGGTGCGCATCGCCAACGCCACCGAGTACGGCCTGTCCGGATCGATCTGGACCCGCGATGTCGCCCGCGCGCTCCGGGTGTCGCGGGCGGTCGAGGCCGGGAACCTGTCGGTCAACTCGCACTCGTCGGTGCGCTACAACACGCCGTTCGGTGGATTCAAGCAATCCGGGCTCGGCCGCGAGCTCGGACCGGACGCGGTCGACGCGTTCACCGAGACCAAGAACGTTTTCATCCCCACCACGGAGGACGCGTGAGTCCAGGTGCGGGTGTCCCGCGAGAAACAGGAGTGAGCAATGCCGGAACGTCTGCAGGACCGCGTCGCCGTCATCACCGGCGGTGCCAGCGGGATCGGCCTGGCCACCGCTCGCCGGTTCACCGCCGAGGGAGCCAAGGTAGTCATCGCCGACCTCGACGCGGACACCGGCAAGCGCGCCGCTGATGAGGTGGGCGGACTGTTCGTGCCGACCGACGTAACCGACGCCGACGCGGTCGCGCAACTGTTCGCCACCGTCGATGCTGAGTTCGGTTCGATCGACATCGCCTTCAACAACGCGGGCATCTCACCGCCGGATGATGACTCCATCCTGGACACCGGGATCGAAGCCTGGCGGAAGGTGCAGGAGGTCAACCTCACCTCGGTCTACCTGTGCTGCAAGCACGTCCTGCCGTACATGCGACGGCAGGGCAGGGGTTCGATCATCAACACCGCGTCGTTCGTGGCGGTGATGGGCGCGGCCACCTCGCAGATCTCCTACACCGCGAGCAAGGGCGGTGTGCTGGCGATGTCCCGCGAACTCGGCGTGCAGTTCGCGCGGGAAGGCATCCGGGTGAACGCGCTGTGTCCCGGCCCGGTGAACACCCCGTTGTTGCAGGAGCTGTTCGCCAAGGATCCGGAGCGCGCCGAGCGGCGGCTGGTGCACGTCCCGATGGGGCGTTTCGCCGAAGCGAGCGAGATCGCGGCGGCGGTCGCCTTCCTGGCCAGCGACGACGCATCGTTCATCACCGCGTCGCAGTTCCTGGTGGACGGCGGGATCTCGGGCGCGTACGTCACGCCGCTGTGATACTGCCGCGGCGGCCGATACCGAAGTTGAGCTGGGGGAGAGGGACGTGACCAGCCAGAACGAGACGCTGGTGCTGCAGAACCGGGCTAGCGAAGCGTTGTTCCGCGCGGTGCGCACGGGCAACGCGTTCGAGGAGACTGTGGAGCGCCTGTTGCAGGCCATCCGGCTCGGCGTGGTGGCGCCGGGGGAGCGGTTGCCCGCGGAGCGCGAGCTGGCGACTCGGCTCAACGTCAGCCGGGTGACGCTGCGGGAGGCGATCCGGGCGTTGCAGGAGTCCGGTTACGTCGAGTCCCGCCGAGGCCGCTACGGCGGCACGTTCGTCAACGTCGAACCGGCCCGACCGCACCGCAAAGGGCCGCGCCGCATCGCTCGGGAGATGGGCGTCGATCTGCACGACGCCCTGACGCACCGGCACGTGCTGGAGGTCGGCGCGGCCGAACAGGCCGCCGTCCGCGAGCTCGGCGAAGCCGAACGAGCACACCTGGTGTCGCGGCTGTCCGAAGCGGGCACCGCGGAGCTGCACAACTACCGGCGGATGGACTCGCGGCTGCACCTGGCGATCGCCGAGCTCACCGGCTCGGCGTCGCTGACCTCGGCGGTCGCCGACGTGCGGATGCGGCTCAACGAACTGCTCGACGCGATTCCCCTGCTGGAGCGAAACATCGCGCACTCCAACGAACAGCACGAGGAAGTGGTGCGCGCCATCCTCGACGGTGACCCGACCGCTGCCCGCCGGTCGATGGCCGAACACCTGGAAGGCACGGCGTCGCTGCTACGCGGCTTCCTGTCGTGAGTGCGTAACCGGGCTCCAACCCGGCTGCGCACTCACGACCCCGTTCAGGGGACGAGTGAAGGGCACCTTTTACCAAGTAAGTTGGTAAGAGGTGCCCTTCACCTCGCGTTTCGGCAGGTGCTGAACAGGGGAACTATGCTTCTTCGGGTGGCGGAATACCGGATCGACGATCTCGCTCGGGCCGCGGGCACGACCGTGCGCAACGTGCGCGTCTACCAGGACCGGGAGTTGTTGCCGCCGCCTCGTCGGGAGGGGCGGACGGCTATCTACTCCGACGCGCACTTGGTGCGGCTTCGGCTGATCATCAACATGCTGGAGCGCGGCTACGCATTCGCCCAGATCAAGGAGATGATCTCGGCCTGGGAATCCGGCCGCAGCCTCGGCGAAGTGCTCGGGCTGGAAGAGGTCGTCGGGGCTTCCTGGGCGGAAGAGGCACCGCGCGCCGTCACGGTCGCCGAGTTGCGCGAGAAGTTCGGCAAGCAGTTCGCCCCGGCCAACATCAAGCGATCGATCGAGCTGGGCTTGCTGGAGCGGCGCGGTCGCGGATTCGTCGCACCCAGCCCGCAACTGCTCGACGCGGGTGCCGAGCTGGTCGGCCTCGGGGTGCCGCTGAGCGCGGTGCTCGACCTGGCCGAGCAGTTGCAGCAGGACATCGACCACGTGGCCGGGATCCTGGTGGAGGTGGTGCGCGAGCACGTGCTGACCCGCCCGGTGCCCACCGATGACGAGATCCCGTACTACTCCGATGTGATGCAACGGCTTCGGCCATTGGTGATGTCCGCGCTCAACGCCGCCGCGGCCCGCTCGGCCGAGCGGGTGATCCCCGAAGTGCTCGGCGACCGCCTGGTCGAATTGCTGGAGCGCACCAACCAGCACTCCTGACCCGCCGAGGTTCGTCCGATGTGGACTTTCCGGGTTTCTCAGCGATTGGGACGTTGTTCCCCGACCCCGGCTCGTCCGTTTATCCTCGGCCCGTGATCTCGCCCAACACGTTCGTCGAACGACGCGCCATCGATCTGATGCGCGTCACGTGTTGCTCATGTCGTTGAGCTGACGGCACTTTCACCTCCCGGCCCTTCGGCCTCTCAACCCGATATTCGGGTCTCCTTCGTCATGCGCCTGAGAACGCGCCCAGAAGTAGGTAACAGATGTCCTCATCGCGCCTGGCCGGGCGCATTCGCCTGGCCCGACAACGAAAATCCACCACCACGACCATCGCGTCGCTGATCGCGCTGCTCGCACTCGCCGGTTGCGGCTCCGGCGGCGAAGCGGGCGGGCTGGCCGCTGATGCGCCGCTGCCCACCACCATCCCACCGGAGACCAAGCTGGTCGTCGCGGACCAGCAGGAACGGCTGCAGAGCCTGTTCCGAGCCTCCGGGGAGTTCGACAAGATGCCGGTCAAGCCCGAGTTCGCCAACTTCACCGGTGGCCCCGAGGTGCTGGAGGCGTTCCGCTCCGAGGCCGCGGACGTCGCCATCGTCGGCGATACCCCGCCGATCCACGCCCAAGCTTCCGGGGAGGACGTGCCGATCATCGCGGCGTACCAGGTCGATCCCAATTCGACCCGCTTCGCGGTGGCCCCCGGCGCGAACGTGCGCACCCTGTCGGACCTGCGGGGCAAGAAGATCGCCTACGCCGAAGGCACCGCCCAGCAGACGTCCGTGCTGCGCGCGCTGGAAAAAGCCGGTTTGACCACGAACGACGTGCAGCTCGTCAGGTTGCAGTTGGCCGAGTTCAACGACGCGGTGCGCACCGGCGCGGTCGATGTCGCACCGCTCAACGAACCCCGGCTGACCCGATTCCTCGCCCAGACCGGCGGCACGGGCACCACCCTGCCGATCGCCGACACCGACGGCACGAGCACCGGGCTCAGCTTCCTCTACACGCGGCGCGCGGCGTTGGAAGATCCCGCCAAAGCCGCAGCCATCCGGGCGTTCGTCCAGCATTTCGTCGCAGCGAGGCAGTGGGCGGCCACCCATCCCAACGAGTGGATCGACTTCTACTACGTCAAGAACCAGGGCGTGACACGTGCCGACGGCGAGCGGATCGTGGCGTCCGAAGACGAGGTCGTCTTCCCCAGGCTCGACGAATCGCTGATCGCCACCCAGCAGCACACCATCGACCTGCTGCTGGCCGACGGTGGCCTGCCCAGGCCGCTGAACGCCCACGACCACTTCGACCGGCGATTCGACGCCGTGATCGAGGACGCGGTGCAGCGGGTCGGCGCGAGTCGAGCGGAGATCCGCCATGGCGGCTGAGCGCAGACGGCTGGGGCCGGGCCGCAAGATCCCGTTCTTCCGGCTGCTCGGTCCGATCGTGCTGCTGCTGGCGTGGCAGCTGACCTCGAGTGCGGGCCTGCTGTCGCCGCACACGCTCACGCCGCCCGCGCAGGTCCTGTCGACCGCCGGGGAACTGATCGCGGATGGTCGGCTGCAATCGCACCTGCTCACGTCGTTGTGGCGGGCTTCGGTGTCGTTGCTGCTGGGCGTGTTCGTCGGGCTGGTGCTGGCGCTGGTGGCCGGGCTCAGCCGCTTCGGGGAAGCGCTGGTCGACGGGCCCGTGCAGATCAAGCGGGCGATTCCGACGCTGGCGCTGATCCCGCTGGCGATCATCTGGTTCGGCATCGGCGAAGGCATGAAGATCACGGTGGTGACGCTGGCCGTGCTGGTGCCGATCTACCTCAACACGCACGCCGCGCTGCGCGGCGTCGACGGACGGTTCGTGGAACTGGCCGAGACCGTGCGGCTGAGCCGCTGGCAGTTCGTGCGCCGGATCGCGATTCCAGGTTCGCTGCCGGGTTTCTTCACCGGGCTGCGCATGGCGGTGACGGTTTCCTGGCTGGCGTTGGTGGTGGTGGAGCAGATCAACGCGACCAGCGGCATCGGCTCGCTGATGACGCAGGCCCGCAACTACGCGCAGACCGACATCATCGTGGTGGGCCTGGTCATCTACGCCTTGTTCGGGCTGTTGTCGGACAGCGTCGTGCGATTCGCGGAAGGGCGGGTGCTGTCATGGCGCCGAACACTGGACAGCTGACCGAGCGACCCGAGAAGATCCATAGTGGACACCCTGCGGTCAAGGTGCGCAGACTGGTGCGCCGATTCGGCGACCGGGTGGTGCTCGACGGCGTGGATCTCGACATCGGGCGCGGCGAGTTCGTCGCTCTGCTGGGGCGCAGTGGCTCCGGCAAGAGCACGTTGTTGCGCGCGCTCGCCGAACTCGACCACGACGTGACCGGCAGCGGACTGGCCACGGTGCCGGACAAGCGTGCGGTCGTATTCCAGGATTCCCGGCTGTTGCCGTGGGCCAGGGTGCTCGACAACGTCGTCCTCGGCCTGTCCGGTGCCGACGCGGCCGAGCGCGGCCGGGCCGTGCTGCGCGAGGTCGGGCTCGCCGGGCGGGAGCGGTCCTGGCCAAACGCGCTCTCCGGTGGCGAGCAGCAGCGGGCCGCGCTGGCCCGTTCCCTCGTGCGGGAACCCGAACTCCTGCTCGCGGACGAACCCTTCGGCGCGCTCGATGCGCTGACCCGGATTCGGATGCATCGGCTGCTCCGGGAGTTGTGCGCGCGGCACCGGCCCGCGGTGCTGCTGGTGACGCACGACGTCGACGAGGCGATCACGCTCGCCGACCGGGTTCTGGTGCTGGACGGCGGAAAGAACGCCGTCAACCGGGAAATCGACCTGCCAGTGCCGAGATCGCACCGCGACGCGGGATTCATCGACCACCGGGATGCCCTGCTCGCCGCGCTCGGCGTCACCGAACACGATGCGGAGGAAACCAGTGAGTGACCGGAAACTGCACCTCAACGCGTTCCTGATGAGCGTAGGGCACCACGAGGCGGCGTGGCGGCTGCCGGAGAGCGATCCGGCGGCGAACACCAGCCTGGACCACTACGTGAAGCTGGCGAGGATCGCCGAACGCGGCACCTTCGACTCGGTGTTCCTCGCCGATGCACCCGCGCTGCGCGTGGACGTCGGCCAGCGCCCGGCCACCACGCTGGAGCCGACCGTGCTGTTGACCGCGCTGGCGACCGCCACCGAACGGATCGGGTTGATCGCCACCGCGTCCACGACCTACAACGAGCCCTACAACCTGGCCCGCCGGTTCGCTTCGCTGGACCACATCAGCGGCGGCCGGGCGGGCTGGAACATCGTCACCAACGCGGTAGTGGAAGCGGCGCGCAACTTCAACCTGGACGAGCTGCCTTCGCACCGCGCCCGCTACCGACGCGCCCAGGAATTCGTCGAAGTCTCCCGGAAGCTCTGGGACAGCTGGGAAGACGACGCCGAAGTGGGCGACAAGTCCGGGGTCTGGGCGGACGAGCGCAAGGTGCACGCCATCGATCATCGGGGCGAGCACTTCACGGTTCGCGGTCCGCTGAACGTGCCCCGCCCGCCGCAGGGCCATCCGTTGCTGGTGCAAGCCGGTTCTTCCGAAGACGGCAAGGCGCTGGCCGCGCGCTTCGCCGAAGCCGTGTTCACCGCGCAGCAGACCCTGGACGAGGGCAAGGCGTTCTACGCCGATCTCAAGGAACGCGCGCGGCAGTTCGGTCGTGCCGCGGAGACGATCAAGATCCTGCCGGGCATCGTGCCGGTCGTCGGCAGCACCGAAGCCGAGGCCCGGAAACTGGAGGCCGACCTGCGCGACCACATCGTGCACCGCTACGCGTTGCAGCGGCTGTCCGGCACGTTGGGCATCACGCTGACCGAGGACGACCTCGACCGGCGGCTTCCGGCGGAACTGCCCGGCGAGGAGCAGATCGAGACCGCCAAGAGCCGCTACACGCTGGTGGTCGACTTGGCCAGGAGGGAGGACCTGACGGTGCGGGAGATCATCCACCGCCTCGGCGGCGGCCGGGGTCACCGCACGTTCACCGGCACGCCCGAGCAGATCGCCGACACCATCGAGAAGTGGTTCACCAGCGGCGCCGCCGACGGGTTCAACGTGATGCCCCCGGTGCTCCCGTCAGGATTGGAGTCCTTTGTGGACGGCGTGGTGCCAATCCTCCGCCAACGCGGCCTGTTCCGCGCCGAGTACACCGGCAGGACGCTGCGCGACCACTACGGCCTGAGCCGCCCTGCCAACCAGTACGCCGAATCCCACAAGGCCGTGGTCTGAGCCCGACTCCGGTCGTGAGTGGTCGTGGTCGTCCTAGCGGCCATCGCCACTCACGACTACTGGCACGCGGGCATGGCCGAGTCACAGCTCTGGTAGGCGGCTGATGTCCAGGTTGGTTCCGGCGATTTCGGTTCGCAGGGCGTTGAGCCGCTGGTAGTGCTCGACCGCTGCGGTGCGTTCGGTGGCGACCAGTTCCAGGACCAGCGCGTGCAGGATGGTCAGCGGCGCGATCAGTTCGTTCGCCGCGCCTTCGGTGGAGTCCGGCAGTGGCAGCACGATGTCGGCCTCGGTTTCTCCGGCTTCGTCGATCGCTTCGGTCAGCAGCACGCTGCTCGCGCCGGTTCGGTGTGCGTGGTCGAGGACGATGCCGATTTCGCGGAAGACCCGCAGCGGCGCCACCACGACCACTGCGTGCGAGGCGTGCAGCCGCAGAAGTTCGTCGGCGAGGCGGAAGCCCGTCGCGGTCCACGCATCCGCTGCCTTGCCCGCGCGTCGCAGGCTCAGCGCGAGGTGGTCGGCGACGGCTGCGCTGGGGCCGATGCCGTAGGTCCAGACGTGCTCGGCGTCGCGCAACGCCGCGACCGTGCGCGACCACTCGACGCTGTCGATGAGCGCGGGCACTTCGCTGAGCAGTGCCAGTCCGGCGTCGATCACCGGTTGCAGCACCCCGTGCTCGGCCGTGCGCAGCCGTCGCACCCGGTCGTCTAGCACCTGTGCGGGATCGCGGCGGCGGGCCAGGTGGTCGACCAGGCTGCGCTTGAGGTCGCCCAGCCCTTCGAAGCCGAGCTTGCGCGCCGTGCGGATCACCGTGGCGTCGCTGGTGCCAGTGGCCTCGCCGAGCTTGGCGGCCGAGGAGATCGCCGCCTCCTCGGGGTGGCGTTGCAGGTAGTCGGCGACCGCACGCTCACCGCTGGCCAGCTTTCCGGCGCTGTTTCTGATTCGTTGCCCCAACGACTCGCTACGTGAAGTGTTCACGTCGTCCATTGTCCCCTCGCGAAGTGAATGCTACGTTCCTGGTCTGTTGGAGCCACCGCTTCCTGCGGAGACGCGATGAAACCACTTCAGCAGTCGAGTATCGCCGTGATCGGTGTGGGGACGATGGGCAGCCAGGTCCTCCACCGGCTCGCGGCCGACGGGGTGCGAGCCACCGGGTTCGAGCAGTTCGACGTCGGCCACCAGCGCGGCGCCGCTGGCGGCGAGACCCGCATCTTCCGGGTCGCCTACAAGGAAGGCGGCGGTTACGTGCCGCTGCTGCGCGAGGCGCGGGCCGCCTGGCTGGAACTCGGCGCGCAGACCGGTGTCGAACTCCTCGAACCCTGCGGTGCCCTGACCATCGGCTCGGCCGAGGACCCCGACGTGCGCACCGTCGTGGACGTGACGCGGGAGTGGGGGCTCGACGTCGAGCAGCTCGACCACCGCGAGGCCGCTCGGCGGTTCCCCCAGCACCGGCTCTTCGGCGACGACTTGGTGCTCCTGGACCGGCAGGGCGGCCTGCTGCACCCGCAGCGCGCCGTGGCCGAAACCGCTTTGCTCGCGGAGAAAGCTGGGGCCCGCATCCATCCCAGCACCACTGTGGTCGATGTCGTCGATCGCGGCACCGGGGTGGCCGTGCACTACCGCCAGGGCGACGAGATCCAGGTCGCGGAGTACGACCAGGCGGTGGTGTGCACCGGGCCGTGGATCACCCGCAGCGTTCCGGCGATCGCCCGCGACGTGCAGATCCGCCGGGCGGTGCTGTGCTGGTTCGAGGCCGGTCCGAATTGGGTGCCCGAGCGCTTCCCGGTGGGCATTCGGCGCAGCGGCGGGGAGAACGTCTACTCCTTCTTCCCGGACGTCGGAGGTGGCGTGAAGATCAACCTGCACGTCGAGAAGTCCGTTGTGGACGATCCCGACGCGCTTGATCCGGTGGTGGCGCAGGAGTACGTCGCCCGCGTGTCCGCGGCCGTGTCGCGCGGCCTGACCGGTCTGCCGCCGAAACCCGCTGCCGTGCGCACCTTCATGGAGGGTTACACCGCGGACAACCACGGCATCATCGGTCGCGACCCGCAGCGGCCGAACGTGCTGGTGATGGGCGGGTTCTCCGGTCACGGCTTCAAGCTGGCACCGGTGTTCGCCAGGGCGGCGGTGGACCTGCTGGGCACCGGCCGCACCGACGTGCCGATCGACCGCCTGTCGCTGTCCCGGCTGCACTGACCATCGAAGGGCTCACCATGCTGCGCATCGGGATCGACGTCGGCGGCACGTTCACCGACGTGACCGCGCTGGACACGACCACCGGCCGCTTCCACATCCACAAGCTCCCGTCCACCACCGACGACCAGTCCGTGGCCGTCGCCGAAGGGGTCCGCGCGGTGCTGCGACAGGCCGGGGCCGACCCCGGCGCGGTCGGCTACCTCGGCCACGGCACGACGGTGGCGACCAACACCGTGCTGGAGTCCAACGGTGCTCGTACCGCGCTGGTGACCACCGCTGGCCTGCGCGATGTCCTGGAGATCGGGCGGCAGCAGCGTCCCGACCTCTACGACCTGGACGCCGACAAGGCGCCGTCGCTGGTTCCCCGATCACTGGTGCACGCCGTGGTGGAGCGGATGTCCGCCGAGGGCAAGGTGCTCGCACCGCTGGACAGCGACGACCTGGCGGCCGTGCTGGAAGACGTGCGGGCGGCCGGGCCGGAAGCGGTTGCGGTCTGCTTCCTGCACAGCTACCGCAATGCCAGCCACGAAGTGGAGGTCGCCGATGCGCTGCGGGCCGCGCTGCCCTCGGCGTACGTGTGCGCGTCCGCCGAGATCGCACCGGTGTTCCGCGAGTTCGAGCGGTTTTCCACCACGGTGGTCAACGCCTACGTCGGGCCGCGGATCAACCGGTACATGTCACGACTCGCCGAGCGGATCCGGGCCACCGGCGTGCCGGTCGAGCCGAAGGTGATCGGGTCCAGCGGCGGCATGATGTCGCTGGAGTCGGTGGGCCGCTACCCGGTGACCACCCTGCTGTCCGGGCCGTCTGCTGGAGTCGTCGCCGCGACGCACGTGGCGGCGCAAGCCGGTTTCCGCGACCTGATCACCTTCGACATGGGTGGCACGAGCACCGATGTGTGCCTGGTGCGCGACGGGCGGGCGCTGGTGTCGTCGCAGCGGCGCATCAACGATCGGCCGGTTCGCACGCCATCGCTGGACATCCACACCGTCGGTGCCGGTGGCGGCAGCATCGCGCGGGTGGACCCCGGCGGCGCGCTGGAGGTCGGCCCCAGCAGCGCCGGTTCGCAGCCAGGTCCAGCCGCCTACGGGCGCGGCGGGACGGAGCCGACCGTCACCGACGCGAACGTCCTACGTGGACGGTTGAACCCGGAGTACATCCTGGGTGGCGCCCTGGAAGTGGACCTTTCGGCGGCGGAGCGCGCCGTGGACGGCACCGCACGGGCGATGCGCACCGACCTGGCCACCGCCGCGCGGGGGATCGGGCGGATCGCGGCGGTCAACATGGCCGGTGCGGTGCGCAAGGTTTCCGTGGAAGCCGGGGAGGATCCGCGCAGCTGCGTGCTGGTCGCCTTCGGCGGTGCGGGTCCGCTGCACGCCGTCGAGGTAGCGCGCGAGGTCGGCATGAGCACCGTGCTCGTCCCGCCGAATCCGGGCACGCTGTGCGCGCTCGGCCTGCTGGTCACCGACATCCGCACCGAGTTCACCAAAGCCGTGCTGGCCGAAGCCGTCGACAGCGACCTGGACAAGCTCAACGAAGTGCTGCACGAGGTGCACGGTTCGGCCCGCTCCTGGCTGGCCGCCGAAGCACCATCCGATGTGGACACTTCGATCACCGGGGTGGCGAGGATGCGCTACGCCAAGCAGAACTTCGAGCTGTCCGTGCCGTTGCCGCAGCGGGTGATCGATGCCGCGCGGTTCGACGCCGATGCGGTGGCCGAGATCGTGGCGGCTTTCCACCGGCAGCACACCAAGAGCTACGGATTCGCCCATCGCGACGCCCCGGTGCGGATCGTCGAGGTGCAGCTGACCGCGGCCGCCGCGGTGGAAAAACCTGGCATGCCCGTGATCACCGAAGGCGACGACCCGGCCACCGCGCGGATCGGCGAACGCACCGTCGACTTCGACGAGACCGGTCCGGTTCCCACCCCGATCTACGACCGGGCGGGTCTGGGGGCGGGCACCGTGCTGCCCGGCCCAGCCATCGTCGAACAGCTCGACACCACCACGGTCATCACCCCGTCGGCCACCGCGCGCGTCGACCGCTACGGCAACCTCGTCCTCGAACTGGAGCCGCGATGAGCACCCCCGACCCCATTACCGTGCAGGTCATCGGCGCATCGCTGGTGACCATCGCCGAGGAGATGGGTGCGGTGCTGCGCCGGGCGAGTTATTCGACGAACATCAAGGAGCGCGCGGACTGCTCCACCGCGCTGTTCGACGAGCACGGCAAACTCGTGGCGCAGGCCGAGAACATGCCGATCCACATGGGATCGATGACCGGCCTGATCGACTCGCTGGAAGCCTCGAAGCTGCCCGTCCGACCCGGCGACGTGTTCGTCACCAACGACCCGTACCACGGCGGCGGCACCCACCTGCCCGACATCACGATGGTCAAGCCGGTGTTCGCCGACGACGAGCTGATCGGCTACAGCGCCAACATCGCGCACCACTCCGACATCGGCGGCCGGGTGCCGGGCAGCAACGCGGGCGACTCGAACTCGCTGTTCCAGGAGGGCTTGCGCATCCCGCTGGTCAAGTTCGCGACCGCCGACGGGGTCGAGCAGGCGCCGCTGGCGTTCATCGAACTCAACTCGCGGCTGCCGCAGGAGCGGCGCGGCGACATGCTGGCGCAGTTGGCGTCGGTGGAGATCGGGGAGCGGCAACTGCGCGAGGTGCACCAGCGCTACGGCCGGGACACCGTTCGCGCCGCCACCGCGTACCTGCTCGAACACTCCCGGAAGCGGTTGGCCGCGGCGTTGCGGGCGGTCGCGGACGGGACTTACCGGTTCCGCGATCTGATGGACCCCAGCGACGGTCCGGCGACCGAGATCGCGGTGGCCATCACCGTCGATGGCGAGTACATCGCGCTGGACTTCGCCGGTACCGGACCGCAGAGCCCGGTCGGCATCAACGTGGTGCGCCCGGCTCTGGAAGCAACGGTCTACTACGCGCTGAAAGCGGTGCTGGATCCGGGAATCCCACCCAACGGCGGGTTCTTCGACGCGGTGCGGATCGCCGCGCCGCCCGGCAGCATCGTCAACCCGGTCGAGCCCGCACCGGTCACCGCGCGCACCGACACCTGCCAGCGGGTCGCCGACGTGGTGCTGGGCGCGCTGGCCGAAGCGGTCCCGCAGCGGGTGCCCGCCGCCAGCCACAGCACCGTCACCTACGTGACGTTCTCCGGGGAGGACGACGGGCGGTTCTTCGTCTACCCCGAAGTCGTCGCAGGTGGTGGCGGCGCGCGGACCACGAAGGACGGGCTGGACGCGATCCAGGTGCACATCACGAACTCCTCGAACCTGCCCATCGAGGCGTTGGAGCAGGAATATCCGCTGCTGGTCGACACCTACGAGCTGATCGCCGACTCGGGCGGCGCGGGCACCCACCGCGGCGGCCTCGGCGTGCGACGGGATGTGCGGATCCTCTGCGACCACGCGGAATTCTCCGCGCACGCCGACCGGCAGACGACCAGGCCGTGGGGTCTAAGCGGCGGGCGGGACGGCGGTCTCGGCCGGTTCGTCGTCAACCCGGGCAGGGACGACGAACGGCAACTGCCCGGCGGCCGGGTTTCCGGCGTGCAGTTGCGCAAGGGCGACGTGCTCCGCGTGGAAAGCCCAGGCAGCGGTGGATTCGGCGACCCGGCGCGGCGCTCGCCCGAGCAGGTGCGCGAAGACCTGCGCAACGGGCGCATCACCGAGCAGGCGGCGCGCGACGACTACGGATTCAGGTCAGCGGACTGAAATGCGGCGAATTTCAACGACGGGCTCGCAACTCCCGATTGGAGTGCCGGTATGACGACCACCTCGACCGCTCCGAGCACCGCGGACAGATCCCTGGTGCGCCGCGTGACCTGGGCGACCTGGTCGGGTTGGGGCCTGGACGGCTTCACGAACCAGATGTTCCCGCTCGCGCTCAGCGGCATCATCGCGACCCTCGGCCTCACCACCGCGCAAGGCGGGCTGGCGACTTCCAGCGCGCTCATCGCCTCGGCGCTGGGCGGTGTCGTCGGCGGCCGGTTGGCCGACCGGTTCGGCCGGGTCCAGGTCCTGGTGCTGGTGATCAGTGCGTACGCGCTGTTCACCGGTCTGACCGCGACCTCGCAGAACTTCGAGCAACTGCTGCTGTGGCGGACCCTCGAAGGTTTCTTCTTCGGCGCGGAGTGGCCGGTCGGCGCGGCGCTGATGGCCGAGTACGCGGCACCGGAGCGGCGGGGGAGGGCGTTGGCCTGGATCCAGTCGGCGTGGGCGGTCGGTTGGGGCGCCGCCAACCTCGCCTACGTGCTCAGCCATGCCTGGCTGCCGGAGACGGTCGCGTGGCGGGTGATGTTCGCCGTCGGCATCCTGCCTGCGGTGGTGGCGTTGCTGATCCGGCGAAACCTGCGCGACGTGCCAACGGTGCGGGTGCCGCGAAAGCCGCGTGAGAAGGGTGCTTTCGGTGAGCTCTTCGCCGCGGGGCTGCGCAAGTACACCGTGCTGGGCACGCTGTTCGGGGCGACCGGGCTGGCCAGCACGTATGCGTTGCAGACCTGGATTCCGCTCTACTTGAAGGAAGAACGCGGGCTCAGCGTCAGCGACACGGCGATGTACATCTGGTTCATGATCGTCGGCAACTGGCTCGGCTACGTGCTCGGCGGACACGTGCACGACCGGATCGGACGACGTTGGGCGTTCACCGCCTTCTACTTCGGCACCGCGGTGTTCGGGTTCCTGTTCATGGCGGTCCCGGTCGACGCGCTCTGGTACAACTTGCTGCTCGCGCTCGTGGTGGGCTTCTTCATCTCGGCCCAGGCGTCCGGCAAGGGAGCGCTGTTCACCGAACTGTTCCCGGCTCGGGTGCGCGGAACCGGGGCGGGTATCACCTACAACGTTGGTCGTGGTGTCGCCGCGTTCAGCCCGGCGCTCATCGGCTGGGCCTCGGACGGCATCGGCCTGGGCAGCGCCATCGTCACGGTGCTGATGATCTGCACGGCGCTCACGGTCCTGTTCATCTGGCTGCTACCGGAAACCAAGGGCCGAGTGCTCGACTAGCGAGCCCATTCCGGTGTCCACGTCTTGGCATCGTGGTCGGGCTGCTTGGCGTGGAGGTAGTCGTTGAGCGCGCCGAGCGCCGGGTGCGGGTTGTCGCTGCGCCAGATCAGCGAGTGCGGGTAGACCGGTGTCGGGGCGTGCACGGCGATGCGTCGCAAGCCGTAGTCGGCGGGCCAGAGCAACCGCGTCTGCTCGCCGACGAAAGTCGCGAGTGTCGAGGAGTCGGCGATCATGTCCAGCAGCGGCTCGATGCCGAAGTTGGGGCCGGTCGCGTCGATGGTGAGCCCGAACGCGGCGGCGAGCCCGTCGTAGTAGGCGGCCCACTCCGTACCGGTGACGATGCCTGGCATCCAAATCCGGTGCCCGGCGAGCTCGGCGGGCGTGACCGCACGGGCGGCGGCGAGTTCGTGGGTCGGTCCGGTGAGGAGCTGGATGGGCTCGTCGAGGACGCGGGCGGCCTCGACGTGGTCGGGGAGTTGCCGGGTGAGGGCGCGGAAGGACGCGTCGATCGTGCCGGTGCGGACGGCGGAAATCGCCGCGTCGGCATCGAAGAGGGTCACGACATCGAGTTCGGTCTCGGGATGCGCGCGGTGGAAGTCGCGCAGCAGTCCTGCTGGTGCGAGCCGTCGACCGATCACGTCGACGCGCAGCGCACGGCGGCCGGGCCGCACGGAGGCGGCAGCCCGCTCTGCGGCTTCGAGGAGATTGCGGGCGTGGGGCAGGAACGCCTGCCCGTCGATGGTGAGTTGGGCTCCGCGCGCAGTGCGGGTGAACAGCCGCACACCGAGCTCCTTCTCCAGCCCGGCGATGCGCTTGGAGACGGCTTGCTGGGTGATCGACAGGTCGGCAGCGGCTTCCTGGAACTGACCCGCGTCGGCGGCGGCGACGAAGGTGCGCACAGCATCCAGATCCACGCCGACTGACCTTAGCCGCACAACTGATCGTTGTGGCTCGCCGACTGATCGGTTGTTTGACCTGCTGGTGTGCTGCTCGCTTTGATATCGCTGGTCAACGTGGCGTTGTTCGGTTGAGGCGGGGTGCGGTGAGAAGGCGGTCGTTGGGGCGGCGGTTCGGGTGGCTCTGGTCGGCGTATGCGGTCAGCACTTTAGGTACGTTCTTGGCGTTCGACGCGTTCGCCTTGATCGCGATCCTGGTGCTGCACGCCGGGCCAGCCGAGGTGTCCGTGCTGGCGGCAGCGGGCATGGCGGTGGGGGCGGTGCTGGCGGTGCCGCTGGGGCCGTGGGTGGAGTTCCGCCGCAAGCGGCCGGTGATGGTCGCGATGGACCTGATCCGGTTCGCGGCGGTGCTGAGCGTTCCCGCCGCCTTCGCGCTCGGCTGGCTCAGCTTCGCCCAACTCCTGGTCGTGTCGATCATCGTCGGCGCGGCCGACATCGCTTTCAAGGCGGCCAGCGGCGCATGCCTGAAAGCGCTCGTCCGGCCGGAAGACCTGCTCATCGCCAACGGCCGGTTCGAGTCCACGACGTGGACCGCCACCGCGCTCGGGCCGCCGCTCGGCGGGGCGCTGATCGGGTTGTTCGGTCCGGTGACCACCGTGGCGGCCAACGCGGTCAGCTATCTGCTCTCGGCAGCCGGGATCCGCGCGATCGGCGGGAATGAGCCGCATCCCGAGCGGGGCGCGCCACGACTTCGAGCCGGTGACCTGCTCGGAGCGTGGCGGTACATCCTGACCCACCCGGCGCTGCGCCCGCTGTTCCTCAACACGATCCTGGTCAACGGCCTGATCATGGCGACGGCACCGCTGGTCGCCGTCCTCATGCTCGGCAGCCTCGGGTTCGCGCCCTGGCAGTATGGCCTCGCGTTCGGCGCCCCCTGCGTCGGCGGCCTCATCGGCGCACGACTGGCTCCCCGACTCGTCGCTCGGTTCGGACAGCACAAGGTCATGCTCGTCGCCGGGGCGCTGCGCTCCTGCTGGTCGCTCGGGTTGGCCTTCGTCAGCCCCGGCGCTGGCGGGCTGGTGCTCGTCATCGCCGTGCAACTCGGCTTGGTCACCTCGGTGGGCGTGTTCAACCCGGTGTTCGCCACCTACCGGCTCAACCGGATCGAAGCGGGCCGGATCGCCCGCACCCTGGCCGCGTGGTCGATCACCAGCAACGCGACCATCGCGGCACTGACTGCCCTGTGGGGATTGCTGGCCAGCATCACCAGCCCTCGCGCCGCGATCGCGATCGCCGGACTCGTCATCCTGGCCACCCCGCTCCTGCTCCGCCGAATCGACCGAACACCACAGCGCGAAGGGGATTTGGCCCATGATGCCCCCGCAATTCGCCGCTGACGCCCGGAGGCCGCGGTGGCTTCAGCGAACTGCGGGCTGGACCGACGGGTTCGGATTCGTCGCGGCGGTGTTGGGCAGCGGTCGTTCGCGGAGCAGGAGCACGGCCGCCACGATCACGACCGCGCCCGTGGCCGCGTGGATGCCCAGTGCGGCGGCCATCGTGCCTCCATGGGTCAGGACGGCGATGGCGTCGCCGAACGGGATGATCGCGTCGGCGAGCATTACCCAGCCCAAGGCCCGCCGTTGGCGCAGCGCGAGCAGGATGAAGAGCACGATCGCGCAGACCAGGTCGCGAACGCCCTTGACGACGAAGTAGCCCGCCGCGTCGCCCTGCGGCCAGTTGGGGATGCCGAAGCCCGCCGCCGCTCCGTGCGGGTCGACCAGGAAACGCACGCCGAACGAGACCACGAAGAGCCCGAGCAGGACGGTCAATCCGGTGTTGAAGCGCCGCAACGACATCACTACCTCCAGTTTCTAGCGCCGATCTGTGCGCTAGCGACGCTAGCAGTAGCGATGATTGGTTGTCTAGCAGTGCTAGGATCCGCTCATGTCTGTGAAAGAACGCAAGGAACGGGAGCGGGCCGAACGCCACCGGTTGATCATCGAGGCGGCGCGGGAGCTGGCCGAGGCTGAAGGCTGGGACGCGGTCACCACGCGGCGGTTGGCGGACCGGGTCGAATACAGCCAACCGGTGCTGTACAGCCACTTCAACGGCAAGGACGCGATCGTCGCCGCGGTGGCCATCGAAGGCATCGGGGAACTCGCCGTCGAGCTCCGCCGGGCTCGCACGAGTCGTCGTGCGCCCAAAGCCGCCCTGCGCGCGCTGGCCGACGCCTACCTGGGCTTCGCCCGGAACCGGCCTGCGCTCTACGAGGCGATGTTCGTGCGCCCCACCGACATCCCGTTCGGCACCGCGGATTCGCCCGCCGCGCTTCGGGAGGCGTTCGGTGAATTCCTCGCGGTGCTCGAACCGGTGGCCAGGGACCGCGACCCGGAAACCCTCGCCGAAGTCTTCTGGAGCGCCCTGCACGGGTTGGCTGTCCTCACCCGCGCCGACCGACTCCGCACCAGCCACCACAAGGCCCGCCTCGACCTGCTGATCGACAGCCTCGGCTAGGTCGCCGGTACGCGACCGGCCCGGATGGACCGCCAGGTCGTGAGTGCTTGACCGGGTTGGAGCCCGCTTCCGCACTCACGACCCCATACTGGGCCATGTGAGAGTTCTGATCATCGCTGCCGGGTCGCGTGGGGACGTCGCGCCGTATGTCGGGCTGGGGCAGCGGATTCGGGACGCCGGGCATTCGGTCGCGGTTGCCGCGCACCGGCCGTTCGGCGAGCTGGTGCGCGAGAACGGGTTGGAGTTCCGCGAGATTCCCGGCGAGCTGGCGGATCTCGTCTCGCATGCACCTGACAGCAGCCTCTCGCCGAGGTTCATGGCACAGCGCATCAAGCAGACCACGCGCTACTTCACCGACGTCGGACGCGGTGTGCTGGATGTGGCCAAGCAGGGCGCTGACGTGCTGTTGCAATGCGGGACCGTGCCGTTCGGCTATCACGTCGCCAAGGGTTTGGGCATCCCGAGCATGGGTGTCTACCTGCAACCCATCGAACCTTCCGGGGACTTCCCGCCGATCCTGTTCCACACCGCGCGGTCCATCGGGCAGCGCGCGAACCGGACGTTGGGCCACATGGCGTTGGCGTCGCTTTTCCCGCTCAACCGCGTGGTGAACGAATTGCGCGCGGAACTCAGGTTGCCGCGCATCGGCCCTCTGCAGACGTTGGCGGAGCAGCGGGTCGAGCGGTGGCCGATCTTCCACGGGTTCTCCCCGGCGGTTCTGCCACGCCCGGCCGACTGGCGGGACGGGCTGTCGGTGGTCGGGTACTGGTGGCCACCCAGCCAGGCGGATTGGTCACCGCCCCAGGAACTGGTGGATTTCTTGTCCGCCGGGCCGCCGCCGGTGTTCATCGGCTTCGGCAGCATGGCCGCCGGGCACGGGCAGCGGCTTTCCGCGTTGGTGGGTGCCGCCGTGCGCCATGCCGGGGTGCGGGCGGTCGTGCAGCGCGGTTGGGCCGGGCTTTCGGTTCCCGCCGACGACGTGCTCACCGTCGGAGAGGTGCCGCACGAGTGGCTGTTCCCGCAGGTGAGTGCGGTGGTGCAGCACGCGGGCGCAGGCACCACCGGGGCCGCGTTGCGGGCCGGAGTGCCGACCGTCGCGGTGCCGATGTTCGCCGATCAGCCGCTGTGGGCCTCGCGGATCGTCGCGCTCGGGGTGGGACCAGCACCGGTGCGGATGCAGCACTTGACGCCTGAGCGGCTCGGCGACGCGATCCGACAGGCGCTCGCCTGGCCGCGCTACCGGACGAACGCCGCGCGGCTGGCGGAGCGGATTCGTGCCGAGGACGGCACGGCACCGGTAGTCGAGGCGCTGCACCGGCTTTCGACCGGAGAATCGGAGTGATGAGCGGGCGCGGATATGTGCTCAACGGGCGCAATCGAATCTGCAAAGAGAGTGCGTGGCGTTTTGGGGCGGTGCGGGTAATGTTCCCCAATTCAGCCTCTTCCAGCCTGGGCAGCAATCTTCGCAGGGTGCGTGGCTCCCCAGGGGTCGTGAGTGGCGATGGCCGCTAGAACGACCATAGCCACTCACGACACCTAGCCCGTGGTTACCGCGGGATCACGGTTGGAACACGCCAATTCCCCCCGCCGTGACCTGCGGTTGCCCCGCGGGAGCGGTGTTGTCCGGCGAGTTATCGAGTTCCGTCGGATTGTGCACGCATGATAGTTCGCAGCTATCGAGCGATAGGCAGTTTCGCGTTGAACCAGCTCTCCCACGATGCAAATGTGGAGCGAATCTACACGTCGGAGTGGAGTCGTGATGACGATCGCGGAGCAGGTGCGTGCTGTCGTTGAGACGCATCGGGGAGAGCGGGGGGCGCTGTTGCCCATCCTGCATCGCATCCAGGACGAGTTCGGGTACATCGATCCCGAGGTGGTGCCGGTGCTGGCCGCCGAGCTGAACATCTCCCGTGCTGACGTCCACGGCGTCATCACCTTCTACTCCGATTTCCGCTCCGATCCCGCGGGCACCAGCACCGTGCGCCTGTGCCGGGCGGAGGCGTGCCAGTCGGTGGGCGCGGAGAAGCTGGTCGAGGACGCGCAGCAGGTGTTCGGCATCAAGGTCGGCGAGACCACCCCGGACCGGTCCGTGACGCTGGATCAGGTGTTCTGCCTGGGCAACTGCGCGCTCGGCCCCGCCGCGCAGATCAACAACAAGCTCTACGGGCGGGTCGACCGGAGCAGGCTCGTCGAGATCCTCGCGGAGGACAAAGCATGATCACCGTCTACGTTCCCGCCGACTCGGCCGCCTCCTCGGTCGGGGCCGACGAGGTCGCCGCCACCATCCAGCGCGAGACGAGCGAACCGGTCCGCGTCGTGCGCAACGGATCTCGCGGCATGCTGTGGCTTGAGCCACTGGTCGAGGTCGAGACCGAGCGGGGCCGCGTCGGCTACGGCCCCGTCACCCCGGCCGCGGTGCCCGACCTGCTCGCCGCGGGCATGCTGCGGGGCGCGGACCACGAGCTGTGCCGAGGAGTTGTCGACGAACTGCCCTGGATGCGCGACCAGCACCGGCTGTGCTTCGCCAGGGTCGGTATCACCGACCCACTGTCCACAACGGACTACGAGGCCCACGGTGGGATGGCCGGACTGCGCAAGGCGATCGAGCTCGACCCCGCCGACGTGGTCCAGGAGGTCACCGACTCCGGCCTGCGCGGTCGCGGCGGCGCGGGCTTCCCGGCGGGCATCAAGTGGAACACCGTCCGCAAGGAGGACGGCCCGCTGAAGTTCGTGTGCTGCAACGCGGACGAGGGCGACTCCGGCACCTTCGCCGACCGGATGCTGATGGAAGGCGACCCGTTCTGCCTCATCGAGGGCATGACGATCGCCGCGTACGCCGTTGGCGCGACCGAGGGTTACATCTACATCCGCTCCGAATATCCCGACGCGGTGAACACGATGCGCCGCGCCATCGACATCGCGTACGCGCACGGCTGGCTCGGCGAGAGCGTGCTCGGCGCTGGTTTCCAGTTCGACCTGCACGTCCGGGTGGGCGGCGGCGCGTACATCTGCGGCGAGGAAACCTCCATGCTGGAGAGCCTGGAGGGCAAGCGCGGAATGGTCCGCTCCAAGCCGCCGATCCCCGCGATCACGGGTCTGTTCGGCAAGCCGACCGTCGTCAACAACGTGCTCACACTGGCCAGCGTCCCGACGATCCTCGCCGAGGGTGCCAATGCCTACGCGGACCTCGGCGTCGAACGCTCCCGCGGCACGCAGGTCTTCCAACTGGCCGGGAACATCGCACGCGGCGGGATCTTCGAGGCCGCGTTCGGCATCACGATCGAAGAGCTCGTCAACGGTTACGGCGGCGGCACCGCCTCCGGCAGGCCGGTGCGGGCCGTGCAGATCGGCGGGCCGCTCGGCTCGTACGTGTCGCCGTCGCAGTTCGACCTGCCGATGGACTACGAGGCGCTGGCGGCGGCTGACGCGATGCTCGGCCACGGCGGCATCGTGGTGTTCGACGACACCGTGGACATGGCCGCGATGGCCCGCTTCGCCTTCGAATTCTGCGCCGAGGAGTCCTGCGGCAAGTGCACGCCGTGCCGCGTCGGCGCGGTGCGCGGCGTCGAGGTGATCGACAAGATCACCGGCGGCGAGGACCGCGACGGCAACTTGGCCCTGCTGGGCGACCTCTGCGAACTCATGACCGACGGCTCGCTGTGCGCGATGGGCGGCCTCACCCCGAACCCGGTGAAGAGTGCGCTCGCGCACTTCCCCGAAGACTTCCTGAAGGAGGCGAAGTAGCGATGGGTCTGTTGAAGGAACACGACTTCGGCACTCCGGCCAAGCCGGGACCCGCGACGGTGACCGTCGAGATCGACGGCGTGCCCGTGACCGTGCCCGAGGGCACGTCGGTCATGCGCGCGGCGGCCAGCACTGGCACCGACATCCCAAAGCTCTGCGCGACCGACAGCCTTGAGGCGTTCGGCTCGTGCCGTCTGTGCCTCGTCGAGATCGACGGGCGCAAAGGCACTCCGGCGTCCTGCACGACCCCGGTCGCCGAGGGCATGAAGGTCCGCACCCAGACGCCGAAGTTGGAGAAGCTGCGCCAGGGCGTCATGGAGCTCTACATCTCGGACCACCCGCTCGACTGCCTCACCTGCGCGGCCAACGGCGACTGCGAGTTGCAGGACATGTCCGGTGTCGTCGGTCTGCGCCAGGTCCGCTACGGCTACGACGGCGAGAACCACCTCGACGCGCCGAAGGACACCAGCAACCCCTACTTCGACTTCGACGCTTCCAAGTGCATCGCCTGCTCCTGCTGCGTGCGCGCCTGCGGCGAGGTCCAGGGCACGTTCGCGCTGACCATCGAGGGTCGCGGGTTCGAGTCCAAGGTGTCGCCCGGCGCGGGTGAGCTGTTCATGGATTCCGAGTGCGTGTCGTGCGGCGCGTGCGTACAGGCGTGCCCGACGGCGACGTTGCAGGAGAAGTCCGTCGTCGACCTCGGCATGCCGACCCGTTCGGTGCTCACCACGTGCGCGTACTGCGGCGTCGGGTGCTCCTTCAAGGCCGAGCTGCGCGGTGACGAGCTGGTGCGGATGGTGCCGTACAAGGACGGCGGTGCCAACGAGGGCCACTCGTGCGTCAAGGGTCGCTTCGCGTTCGGCTACGCCACGCACCCCGACCGCCAGCTCAAACCGATGATCCGCGAGAAGATCACCGACGAGTGGCGCGAGACCGACTGGGAAACGGCGATCCGCTACGTCGCCGACAGGTTCCGCGACATCCAGGCCGAGCACGGCACCGGCGCGATCGGTGGCATCACGTCGTCGCGCTGCACCAACGAAGAGGTCTACGTGGTGCAGAAGATGGTGCGCGCGGCCTTCGGCAACAACAACGTCGACACCTGTGCGCGGGTGTGCCACTCGCCGACCGGGTACGGCCTGAAGCAGACCTTCGGCACCTCGGCGGGCACGCAGGACTTCCGCTCGGTCGCCGAGGCCGACGTGATCGTGGTGATCGGCGCGAACCCCACCGACGGGCACCCGGTGTTCGGTTCGCGCATGAAGCGGCGGTTGCGGGAAGGCGCGCAGCTCATCGTCATCGACCCGCGGCGCATCGACCTGGTCCGCTCGCCGCACATCGAGGCCGCGCACCACCTCCAGCTCGCGCCGGGCACCAACGTGGCGATGGTGAACTCGCTCGCGCACGTCGCGGTCACCGAAGGGCTCATCGACCGGTCCTTCGTGGACGACCGCTGCGAGGACTTCGACTCGTGGGCCGAGTTCATCGCGAGGCCGGAGAACAGCCCGGAGGAGACCGAGTCGATCACCGGCGTCCCGGCCGAGCAGGTGCGCGCGGCGGCCAGGCTCTACGCGGCGGCGGGCAACGGCGCGATCTACTACGGCCTCGGGGTCACCGAGCACAGCCAGGGCTCGACGATGGTGATGGGCATGGCCAACCTCGCGATGGCCACCGGCAACATCGGCCGCGAGGGCGTCGGCGTGAACCCGCTGCGCGGGCAGAACAACGTGCAGGGATCGTGCGACATGGGCTCGTTCCCGCACGAGCTGTCCGGCTACCGGCACGTCTCCGACGAAGCGGTGCGCGAGGTGTTCGAGACGCTGTGGGACCGGCCGATCCTGCCCGAGCCCGGCCTGCGGATCCCGAACATGTTCGACGCGGCCGTGGACGGCAGCTTCCGCGGGCTGTTCGTGCAGGGCGAGGACATCGCGCAGTCCGACCCGAACACCCAGCACGTCTCGGCGGCGTTGGCGGCGATGGAGCTCGTCGTGGTGCAGGACCTGTTCCTCAACGAGACGTCCAAGTTCGCGCACGTGTTCCTGCCGGGCACGTCGTTCCTGGAGAAGGACGGCACGTTCACCAACGCCGAGCGGCGCATCAACCGCGTCCGCCCGGTGATGACGCCGAAGACGGGCAAGGACGAGTGGCGCGTGGCGTGCGAGATCGCGCAGGCGATGGGCTACGACATGAACTACGACCACCCGCGCGAGATCATGGACGAGATCGCGTCGGTGACACCGACCTTCGCCGGGGTCTCGTTCGAGAAGCTCGACAAGCTCGGCAGCGTGCAGTGGCCGTGCAACGACGCGGCGCCCGAGGGCACTCCGGTGATGCACATCGACAAGTTCGTGCGCGGCAAGGGCAAGTTCGTGCTGACGCCGTTCGTGGCGACGCGGGAACGCAGCACGCGCAAGTTCCCGCTGATCCTCACCACTGGTCGAATCCTGTCCCAGTACAACGTCGGAGCCCAGACGCGGCGCACTGCGAACGTGGCGTGGCACCCGGAGGACGTGCTGGAGATTCACCCGCACGACGCCGAGGAGCGCGGTGTCGAGAGCGGCGACATGGTGACGCTGTCGAGCCGCGTCGGCACCACGACGCTGCGCGCGGAGATCTCCGACCGCATGCCGGTCGGGGTGGTGTATACGACGTTCCACCACCCGATCACCGGGGCGAACGTGGTGACCACGGAGAACTCCGACTGGGCCACCAACTGCCCGGAGTACAAGGTCACCGCCGTGCAGATCGCGCTCAGCAACCCGTCAACCCGAACCCGCGCCGCGGAGAACCAGGAACCGGTGCTGATCGAATCATGAGCTCTGACATCTCACCCCAGGTCCGGATGGCCAACGAGATCGCCGTCCAGTTCCCCCACCTGCCGCCGGAGGAAGCGATCGCGATCATCGCCGAGCACATCAAGTTGTTCTGGGATCCGCGGATGAAGGCGGAGCTGCACCGCTACGCGAGCAGCGATCCCGACACGCTCCACCCGCTGGCGCTCGCCGCCACCAGACTCCTGGAAAGCGCCGAACACCGGGTGTAGGACGAGGTGAGGGGCACCCGTGACCCAGTTACTTGGTCACGGGTGCCCCTCACCTGTCACTCGATGGGTGCGGCCGGGGCGGTGTCGGGGGCGGAGCACCGCCCCGGCATCGCGGTTCGACGTGGTCTGACGTTGGCTGCGGAAACCTTGTCGCGCTGCGCCGTTCCAGTTGGTGGCGGCCGAACGTCAGGCGGCTGCGCGTCCGTCGAGGAGTTGTCGGGTCACCGTGGTGATTCGGCGCCCGGCGTAGCGGGTTGCCGCCTTGGTGTCGTCGCTGATCGGGATGGTGCCCTGCCCGTCGGCGTGCGACGGTCCGTACGGCGTTCCCGTGGCGAACTGGATGGGGTCGGTGTATCCCGGCGTCACCAGGATTCCGCCGAAGTGGTGCACCGTGTTGTACAGCGCGAGCAGCGTCGACTCCCGTCCGCCGTGCGCCGTCGCGGTGGAGGTGAGGCCGGAGTAGACCTTGTCCGCGAGCTGGCCCTGCGCCCACGCGCCGCCGAGGGTGTCGATGAACTGCTTGAGCTGCGAGGAGATGTTGCCGAACCGGGTCGGCGAGCCGAAAACGACCGCGTCGGCCCAAAGCACGTCGTCGACGGTGGCGGTCGGCTCGTCGCGCACGGCATCGTGATGCCGCTGCCATGCCTCGTTGGTCGCGATGGCCTCCGGGGGCGCCAGTTCGGCGACCCGGCGGACGCGTACTTCCGCGCCCTCCTCCTCGGCACCCGCGGCGTACTCCTGCGCGAGCCCGTGCAGGGTGCCTGTTGAGCTGTAGTAGATGATCGCGATCTTCGGCGTCGTCACGTCGTCATCCCCGTTGGTCGTCATTCATTGCACGATGGTGTGTCGTGAAATTTTCCGACGCCATCGTAGAGGCGATCTTCGACGCGCGTCAATATTGGGGATACGTGGGTGTCTGATGAATTTGGTTCATCGGTTGTTCTCGGTGCGGATCCATTCCCGGTGCATGCCGTCCACGTTCAGCCCCTCGCGCTCCCCTGCGGCGTGGTAGAGGGGTACGAAGACCCGTGAGTCCACCTCGCCGATCTCGCCGAGTGCCGCGGCGGCCGGTGAATCCAGCCAGCGCTGTGCGGCTTCGGCCGAGTTCCAGTGGGTCAGCAGGAGGTAGCGCGCGGGAGCCAGTTGTGGCGCCTCTTCGAGCGGACCGACGAATTGGTACGGGTTCGGCTCGAAGTTCCCGTTGGTGGTCTCGAAACGCCGCGGGCCGAACTCGGGAAAGGACTCGTTCAACGCCGCCAGTGTCGCCGCGACCTCGTCCTCGGTCAGCGCCTCGCCGCGGGCGATGGACGTCTCGACGAACACGCGACCCTCCGCCACCTCGCCGGGAGCCGGTAGGCGCCACTTGCGGATGTAGACGGAGTTGAACCACGTCTTGTGGGCTTTGCGCTGCATCGCGCCGTGCTGCCTGTTCTGGTACCACTGGTCCATGTGGTCGGGCGTGTCGAAAACGCCTCCGAAGTAGAGCCACGACGAGTTGGCGATCGGCCCGCCGATCACGCCCCGGAAACCAGGAGCGGCGGCGGCCACCGGACCGAAGCGGTCCTGGGCCCGCCAGAACTCGTCCTCGATGCCCGGCGCGAGCGTGAAGCACGCCTCCATCACCGTGAGCGTCTGCGGGACATCCGTTCGATTCGACATGGGAATCCCTCCGCCGTATGGACTTTCGAAAGAGTATGTCACTAAAAAGACGGTCGTCAAGAACTCGTCATATTCACCGGATCGTTCGCTTGCCTACCCGGCGGTGGGAGGACTACCCTCCGCTGCCACTTCGACTGTCGCGAATGGACGGAGTCGGACACCCGTCTGCGGGGCGCACGCGCCTCGACGTCTCCCATGGCGCGTCAGAACAAGATCAAGGACAAGGGTTCCGTCAGGTCGCCGCTAGCTGCCAGGTGCCGGGGCCGCGGCGGCCCGGACCGTCGCTGTCATGAGCCGGATCGCGGTGGTCGGAGCGATTCCGTTCTGCTGCACCAGTGATTCCCATGTCCGGAACGAGATGGCGTGCCGGACAGCTGCGGCGACGAGCTTGCCGCGTGCGCCCCTCGCCCGGAAGGGCTGGGCGAGCACTCGCGCCACCTCGTCCAGGTACGCGTGGTAGGTGGCGAGGGCCTGGCGGACGACGGGCACGGTTTCGGCGTCGCGCAGGGCGTTTGCCAACATTGTTGCCACGGTGGAATAGAACGCGTAGAGCTCGTCCAACGCGGTCGCGAGCCGCTCGTCCGCCGAGTCGATCGACTTCCAGGTCGCGGGATCGGGCCACGGGTGCTCCGCCCAGTACCGGGTGGAGCAGGCGGCGAACAGGTCGTCGTCGGTGGGGAAGTGCCGGTACACGGTGTGCCGCTGGACCCCGGCCCGTGCGGCGATCGCGGCGATGGTCGTGTGCGCGGGGCCCACGGTGCCGTGCAGTTCGATCGTCGCATCGGTGATCCGCTGACGCGTCGCCTCCATCGCGTCAGCACGCTGCCGGAGCTCGTACTTGCGGCTCACCCTGGCCATGATCACCCCGCCTTCCACTCCGGGCCTACGGTACCCGGCCAGGTCGCGGAGTCAGCCTCCCGTGCGGACCTGCGTCCCGTACGGGTTGTCGATGAGATACCGCCAGTACCCGTCAGCGCCACGACGCGCGATGTCGCTCGCCACGCCCCCCAGGTGCAGGTGTGCCCCGTCCGGGCCGATGCCGTCCAGTGACCAGTCGAGCACGATCTGCACGATGTCGTCGGCGACGAACAGGTGCCGCGCGGTCGCGACCATCGGCAGGCCCAGGCTGAGGAAACCCTTTAGTTCCTCGGCGATCTGGTCCTGCTCGGTCAGGGTCTCGCCAGCCTCGGTGATGAAGACCGCCCCTGGCGCGTAGAGGCCCATCATCGCGTTGACTTCGCCGGAGTTGAACCGCGCCAGCAGTGCCGCGACGATTCCTTCGGGCTCGGTGGCGAGGGGGTACGCATCGGACACGATGACGCTCCTTCGTCGAACGGCGACCTCGGTCTTGATTTCAATGCACAAGTTCGTACCGTGAAATCATAGGGTTCGGCGGCGCGAGCGGTCAACATTCCAGGGAACAGAGATGTTCGATCAAAGTCTGGAGTCGGTTTGCCGGGGTGCGGCCGGGCGATGCCGGGGAGGGGCGGTGCACCGCCCGGCCGCGCGGCTCGATGCCTGGGAGTCGGGGGATTGGCATCGAGCCGGGCTCGCGGAGCTCGTCTTGGAAGCGGCTGTGCGTGGCCGCAGCTGCGCAGTTCCAGTCAGCTCTCAGAGGCGTCGCAGGGATTCCAGGACGCGCTGTTGGAGTTCCAGTGGTGGAGCTTCGGGTGGCGCCATGTCCGATGTGGAATGATCGGCGGGCTCGCACAGGTGGTGCCGTCCGGTGCGTTTCGCGGCTTTGGCCTCGGCTTCCACGTGTTCGATCAGTTGCCACACGTTCGTCGCGCCTTCACCCGCCCCGGCGTGCTGGGGCAGACGTCTGCGGTAGGCGTGCATGAGGATCATCCCGGTCAGCAGCGACAACAGGCAGGCGAGAGTCGTCCATGCCGGGTGCATCACGCGGTCCTCTCCGACTGGTCGATGACGGTGGGCGGGCGTTTCTCCCGCAGCAGCAAGACGACTTGTTCGAGGGCGGCGGAGGTCTCGTCGATCTCCTGCGGATCGAGGTGCCCCGCGCCCACCCGGAAGGCGAGGTCGTCGAGCACCCATTGAGTCCGACGAAGGAACACGGCCAACCCGGCGGTTTCGGCGCTCATGACCGAGCAACACCGGCAAGCCGCCGAACCTCGATGTCGCAGTCGGGACAGGTCGCCCACAACCAAGCCAGTTCGCTGTTGTCGGCGACGACCTCCCGCCAGCACAAGGTCATGACCTGAGTGCCGGTGGGATAAGAGCAGCCGCAAGGCCGTTCGTCAGTGCTCGCATGCCGCTGCCCATCAGCAGGCACCCAATGAAACGCATACATGTCGTGACCCCCATCGACTCTAGTGGTTCCAAGAACTGATCACTGGTTCCTGGAACCACTATGTCGATGTTGGACCACGCTTGCAATCACCTAGTCGAGGGGTATTGCCTGGTTCTTTGATCGTTAGGATCGGTTCATGGCTCGAACCGCAAAGACCAATCCGCGTGCTCGCGTACTGGGAGCTGAGCTGCGGCAACTTCGCGAAGACGCAGAGCTGGGTGTTCGCGAGTTGGGACGACGCCTGGGGGTGGGCCACACGACGATTTGGCGTTACGAGTCGGGTGTCAAGCCACCGTCTCCGGAGGACGCTGCCAGTCTTCTGACAGCACTGGGAGTGACTGGTGCCGAGAAGGAACGCATCGTCAAGATGGCACGTACTGTTCATGATCCCAACTGGCTGACGTCGGGAGTCCCTGGGATTCGCGAAGAACTTGCCACTTTGATTGAGTTCGAGCGCACCGCAACCCAGATCACGGAAGTGGGCATCCTTGTGTTTCCGGGGCTATTGCAGACGCGCGAGTACATGCGCGAGGTAATGGCCACTCTGCCAGCTGATCGGCTTGAAACCCGCGTTGCGTTTCGGCTCAGCCGCCGGGAAATCCTTGACAAGGAAGACGGTCCGCACCTCGTGGCGCTCATTGCCGAGGCGGCGTTGCAGGAGAAGATCGGTGGGCCGCAGGTGATGGCCGATCAACTGCGGCATCTCCTCAAGATCTCAGAGCGCAGTAACGTAACTGTCCAGATCCTTCCTTCTGGAGCCACGACATGGCACTCCGCCCATGCTGGGCCGTTCATCCTGTTCGAGTTCGACGATCAGCGACCGATCGTGCACTTGGAGCATTTCCGAACATCCGCGTTCCTGCGGAATGTGAAGGATGTCAACGACTACCGCGAGGCTGTAGCTAACCTTCGGCAACGTGCGATGAGTCAGGAGGATTCGAAGGAGCTCATCACACGCCGTGTAGAGGCTATCGAAAGAGAGCTCGACTGATGTTCTTACCGGAGCCAACAGGCTGGCGGAAGTCTTCCCGATCTCAGCAGAAGACCACGTGTGTCGAGGTCGGCCGCATCGAGGGCGCTTGGCGAAAGTCCAGCTACTCGCAGCAAGAGACTGCGTGCATCGAGGTCGCCCCCGCCAGTTACGGTGCGGCGGTGCGGGACTCGAAGGACCGGGCCGCTGGGTACTTCACGACGTCGGCCCACCAGTGGCGGTTATTCGTCACCGCGATCAAGGCTGGGCGTTTCGAGCGCTAGGGCGACGGGGTCGTGAGTGGCAAAGCCGGTTCTATCCGGTTTTGCCACTCACGGCCCCTGACCAGGCGTAATGATCAGCACCGCGCCATCGGGGTGTCTTCACGTGGGGGTTGGTGTGGTCTCGCTCCAGTCGTAGCGCACGTAGGTCGGTGCGCACGGGTGCGGCTGGGCGTGGAGGATCTTGAGGTGGGTCGCCACCGGCGGATGCATTTCGAGCCCGTCCAGCGCGTTCAGCGGTACGAGTTCCGGACGCAGGCCGTCTTCGCTGGAGCGGGGTTGGCCAGCCGGTCGTTCGGGCGAGCGGAACACCAGGTCGATGAGGCGTTCGTGGTGCGGGTGCACCGTTTCGACGATGAGCGCACAGGTGCCGGGGTCGATGAGCATGCCGGTTTCTTCGCGCAACTCGCGGTGCACGCAAGCGAGCAGATCTTCTCCGGGACGCGGCGTGCCGCCGGGCAGCGCCCAGTCGTTCTGGTCGCGGCGTCGTAGCAGCAGCACGCGGTCGTTGAAGAACACCACTACCGAGCAGCGCAGCATGACTTGGATGTGGGACATCGTCCGGCCCTCCGCGGGCTGGCGAGCTTTATCGCCGGATCCACTGTCCCGCTGCCGACGGTGCAGGGCAAGGGCCTTCCTGGCACGTGGACCGAGATGGTCCTGCCCACAATCGCGTCGGCGGCGGACGTCATGGCCGGTAGGCTGGAGTCCGGTGGTGGGGCTCACCGATCCGCGCAGCGGAGAACCGCGGTATTGCCGCCAACAGTCCCTACTCGACCTGACCGATGTCGGGCTGCGGTAGGGAGACGCGCGTGACCAGTGATGCCGAAGTTGCCGGACCCATCGACCCGGACGTGGATCTCCGCGTGAACGCCCAGCGGCGCGAACTCGTTCGCAACCACCTGCCGGTGCTCGGAGTCATCTCGCTCGGCGGTGGCCTCGGTGCGCTCGCCCGCTACGGGATCTCCCAGCTCCTGCCGACCGCACCGGGCCACTTTCCGTGGGCCACGTTCTGGACCAACGTCCTCGGCTGTTTCCTCATCGGCGTGCTGATGGTCCTGATCATCGACGTGTGGCCCGCGCACCGGTTGCTGCGGCCGTTCATCGGGGTCGGATTCCTCGGTGGATTCACCACGTTCTCCACCTACGCCGTCGAATTCCACGGGCTGCTGCGACCCGGCTCGGTCGGCATCGCCTCCGGCTACCTCGCCGGAACCCTGCTCGGGGCACTGCTCGCCGTGATCCTCGGCGTCTGGCTGACCCGGTGGGCTACTCGCCGCCCGGCAGGAGGTGATCGGGAATGAAGCACGCCAGCTCCGCGACGCGGTTGTCGATCTTCATCGGCGCGGACGACACCTGGCACCACAAGCCGCTCTACCACGAGATCGTCCGGCGAGCCCGAGAAGCGGGTCTTGCCGGGGCCACCGTGCTGCGCGGCAGCGAAGGCTACGGAACCCACTCGATGGTGCACACGAATCGGCTGCTCGACCTCGCCGAGAGCCTGCCCATCCTGGTGGTCATCGTCGATGCCGACGACCGCATCCGCGCCTTCCTGCCCGAACTCGACGAACTCGTCAGCGAGGGCACCGTGCTGCTCGATGAGGTCCACGCCATCCGCTACACGAGGAGTCGCCCGTCGTGACCGCTGTGCTCGTCTTCGTCGGGGCGGTGATCGGCGCGCCTTTGCGCTACCTCACCGACCGAGCGGTGCAACGCCGCCACGACAGCGTGTTCCCCTGGGGAACCCTCATGGTCAACCTCGCCGGTTCGCTGCTGCTCGGCTGCCTCGCCGGGGCCGGAACGGCGCTGCCCGAACCCGCGATGGCGCTGATCGGCGTCGGCTTCTGCGGAGCCCTGACCACCTACAGCACCTTCAGCTACGAAACCCTCCGCCTGGTCGAAGAACACGCGTACTTCTACGCGGTCCTGAACGTGGTGGTCAGCGTCATCGCGGCGGTCGGCGCGGCGTTCCTGGGCTTCACCGCCGTGCACGCCCTGGTCGGCTTCAGCTAGTGGATTGCGTTGCGAGCGGCGAAATCCTTGCCTACTCGGAGCCGGGTGCGGCCAGTGCGGCGAACCGGGCAAGGGTGTCTTCCCAGCCGCCGGGCGAGTCGAAGATCGCGCGGAACGCCTCGGCCTGATCGCCGTAGCGCTCCAGGTGGCGGTGCCGAAGGTCCAGGCGGGTGCGTCCGGGCGACACCTCGGTGAAGGTCACCTCGACTTCCGTTTCCAGGTCCGGGTCGAACTGCCACTGCGCGCTGATCTGCCAGAGCAGCACCACCCCGCGCGGTGGCTCCCACACCGCCACCCGCCCCCAGTCGCATTCGGAGCCGTCCACGCCCCGCTCGAACCAGCGCCCGCCGACTCGGGGTTCGACGACGACCTCCGCGAGGTCGGCGGCGCCGATGGAATGCTCCGCTGGCCAGAACTCGGTCATCCGGGCGGTGAACAGTTCGAACGTCGGCTCGGGGCTCAGCGGTACGGTCACGGACCGGCGAACGTCGATCTCCGCGGTGGATTCGGTACTCACGTTCAGTGCTCCTCACGCTCGGCACGACCCGGTCGTGCGTCGGCCTCGGCGGCGGCGAGGATCGCGAAGTTGTCCAACGCGGTTACCCAGAACTGGTCGAGGTATTCGCGCACCACCCGCAACCCCGAGGGGTTGATCCGGTACAGCCGTCGCGTGCCAGCCGCGGCCTCGACGACCAATTCGGCCTCCTTGAGCACGCGCAGGTGCTGCGACACCGCAGGGCGCGAGATCGGTAGCCGATCGGCCAACACCCCGACCGCCAGCGGCCCGTCCACCAGCCGTTCCAAGATCGACCGCCGGTTCGCATCACCCAACGCGTCGAGCACAACCGCAGCAGAGGGAGCCATATCGGTAAGTCTGGACGAACGGTAAGCCCACGTCAACCGTTCGTCCAAACTTACCGAATATGCTCATGGCCGTCAGGCGGGCGGAGTACGAGGACAGGGCGTTGGCGCAGCAGTCGAGGGGCTTGGTCGCCGGGATGCAGCGGCATCAGGTCGTGGTGTACGTGGCGGCGATCGCGCTCGGGGTGCTGCTGGGGTGGACGGTTCCCGGTGCGGGGTCCGGGCTGGAGCAGGCGATCAACCCGGTCCTGGGTGCCCTGCTGTACGTGACATTCCTCCAGGTGCCCGCTCGCGAGCTGGCGCACTCGCTGCGGGATGGGCGTTTCCTGGCGGCCACGCTCGTGGTGAACTTCCTGGTCGTGCCGGTGGTCGTCGCCGCGATCTTCGCTTTCCTGCCGGACGACCGGGCGATCCAGGTCGGCGTGCTGCTGGTGCTGCTGACCCCGTGCGTGGACTACGTGATCGTCTTCAGCGGACTGGCTGGTGGCAGCAGTCAACGGCTGCTGGCCGCCACGCCGTTGCTGTTGCTGGTCCAAATGCTGCTGCTGCCGCTGTTCCTGCTGATCTTCCTCGGTCCGGGGTTGGCCGAAGTGGTCGAGGTCGGTCCGTTCCTGCACGCCTTCCTCGTGCTGATCGTCATCCCGTTGGCGCTGGCCTGGGGCACCCAGGCGTGGGCCGCTCGGCAGCGCGCCGTGACGGCGGTGGTCGAGGCGTTCGGAACGGCGATGGTGCCGCTGATGGCCGTCACGCTGCTGGTCGTGGTCGCCTCGCAAGTGCCGAAGCTGGGCGGAAACGTCGTACGGGTTGCCGTGGTGGTGCCCGGTTACGTCGTTTTCCTGATCGCGATGGCCTTCGCCGGGCTGGCCGTGGCGCGCGCGTTCGGTCTGGACACCGGGCCGGGCCGAGCCGTGGTGTTCACCGGAGCCACCCGCAACTCGCTCGTCGTGCTGCCGCTCGCCCTGGCCTTGCCGGACGCGCTGGGCCTCGCGGCGGCGGTCGTGGTGACGCAAACCCTTGTCGAGGTCGTGGGCATGGTGCTGTACGTGCGGCTGGTGCCCGAGTTGCTGCCGGACCGCTGACCTGGTCAGCCGATGAACTGGTCGTAGAGCAGGTACGCGTTGAGCCCGATGATCACGGTCGCGATCAGGGTCATGAGCCGGGTCAGCCAGCGGGGGTTGGCGAAGGTTCCCATCACCGCCGGATCACGGGTGATCAGCAGCAGCGGGATCAGGGCGAACGGAATGCCGAAGCTGAGCATCACCTGGCTGAAGTTGAGCGCATCGGTCGGATTCACGCCGATGGCGACCACGACCAGCGCGGGCAACATGGTGATCAGCCGACGCAGCAGCAGCGGGATCCGGAAGTTGAGGAACCCGGCCATCACCACTTGACCGGCGTAGGTGCCGACGCTGGAGGAGGAGACGCCCGAGGCCAGCAGCGCCGCGGCGAACACCAGCGCCGCGGCACCTCCGGCGAGCGTCGCCAGCCCGGTGTGGGCTTCCTCGATGCCGCCGATGGCGGTGTGTCCGCTGCCGTGGAACAGCTTGGCGGCGACCACGAGCATCGACAGGTTGATGATCCCGGCCAGGCCGAGTGCGACGATCACGTCCCAGCGTTCGAAGCGCAGGACCTTGCGGCGCTCGTCATCGGTGGAGCAGGCGACGCGGCGGCTGGTGAGTGCGGAGTGCAAGTACACGACGTGCGGCATCACGGTGGCGCCGATGATGCCGACCGCCAAGTAGGCGCTGCCGCTCGGCAGGCTGGGCACCAGCCCGGTCAGGGCTTGGCTGGGGGAGGGTCCGATGGAGAACAGTTCGTAGCTGAACCCGCCGATGATCAGCCCCAACATCGCCGCTATCGCGCGTTCGAAGGCGCGGTAACCGCGGGTTTGCAGGCCCAGCACCACGAACGCGACGACTGCGGTGATCAGGGCGGCTGGCAGCATCGGGATGCCGAACAGCAGGTAAAGACCCAGTGCGGCGCCGATGAACTCGGCGAGGTCGGTGGCCATCGCGACGATTTCGGCCTGGAACCACAACGCCCAGCGCACCGGAGCGCGGTAGCGGGTCCGGCACGCTTCGGGGAGCGTCCGGCCGGTGACGATGCCGATCTTCGCGGAGAGGAACTGCACGGGCATCGCCATCAGGTTCGCCAGCACGACGACCCACACGAGCGCGTAGCCGAATTCGGCGCCAGCGCTGATGTTGGTGGCGAAGTTGCCGGGGTCCACGTAGGCGATCGCGGCGACGAACGCGGGCCCGAGCATGGCGACCGTGCCGCGAACCCGCCCACGGGCGAGCACCTGGCCGATCGGAACAGGGGCGGCTTCCTCGACGTACCGCTCGGGCGCCCTCAACGGCCCGCCCCGACGACAGCGGCCAACTCGGCGATGCGAGGCTCTTTCGCGTCGACAATCACCGCTTTACGGTAACCCGAAAAATGCTTTTCTCACAGAGGAACTACTGGTGGTGATCGACACTGCGCTACGCGTGTACGGAGCGTCGGGCGGCCAGGCGGGCGTCGATCGACCAGGCGCCAGCGCCGACCAGCAGGAGGAAGACCGAGCCGAACAGCTGGCTGAGTTCGCTGCGGGCTTCGTGCAGGTAGTCCCAGACGCCGTCGTGCAGCAGGATCGGGACCTTGGTGAAGATCTCCGCCCCGATCATGTTGATGATCATCGGAATTGCCGCCAGCCGGGTGGCCAGCCCGATGATGAGCAGAACGCCGCAGCCGATCTCGAACACGCCGTCGAGGTAGGCGAAGAACTCGGGAGCTGGCAGTGGGGTCTGCTTGGCGAACCGGCCGGGGCCGAGCTCGCCGGGGAAGAGGAACTTCTGGATGCCTTCCGACAGGAAGATCCCGCCTACCACGATTCGGATGAGGATCACGGCCGCAGGCGCCGTGGTGGCCAGCAGCGGGACGCGCTTGGCAGGCGTCGGGGTGGTCATCGTTCCTCCTCGCCGGATGGCTGCGGGTGGAGTCCGTACCAGTAAGCGCGCTACCGCAACCTGGTGCAGCACGGGACAACCCGGACCGGCATCGCAGCCACGCTCGCGGAGCTGGCAACACACGTCGGAGGCCAAGGATTTCCTGACCCGCAGCTGCCGGGCGTGGGGCGACGCCCACGCGGCCGCAGGTGGCACGCCAGCCGAAGTCGCCGCAGCGGTGGAGAACACGACGAAGTTCTACGTGCCCAACTGACCGGTCGTGAGCGGTAATGGTCGCCATGGCGGCCGCAGCCACTCACGACGGCTACTTCATGCCGGTGGTGGCTATGCCTTTCACGAGGTACTTCTGTCCGAACAGGAAGATCAGGAAGATCGGGATCAGGGACACCACGGACATCGCGAACAGCGCGCCCCACGAACTGTCCGCCGTCGCGTCGACGAAGGTGCGCAGCGCCACCGGCACCGTGTACATGTCCGGATCGGTCAGGAAGATGAGCTGGCTGAAGAAGTCGTTCCAGGTCCAGATGAAGGTGAAGATCGCCGTGGTGGCCAGTGCCGGGGTGGACAGCGGCAGCATGATCCGCAGGTAGATCCGGCCGTGTCCGGCGCCGTCGATGTGCGCCGCTTCGGTCAGCTCACGGGGGATGCCCCGGAAGAACTGCACCATCAGGAAGATGAAGAAGGCGTCCGTGGCCAGCATCTTCGGCACGACCAGCGGCAGGTAGGTGTTGATCCACTCCAGCTGCGAGAACAGCACGTACTGCGGCACGATCACCACGTGGATCGGCAACATGATCGACATCAGCATGACCGCGAACCACAGCTTGCGGCCCCGGAAGTTGAGGCGGGCGAACGCGTATGCGGCCATCGAGCAGGACACCAGGTTCCCGAGCACCGCGCCCGCCACGATGATGACCGAGTTCATCAGGTAGTGCGTGAACGGGTGCGACAGCGCGTTCCAGCCGACCGCGTAGTTGCCGAGATCGAGCTGGCCGGGGATCAGCGACGGGTCGCGGAAGATCAGCGCGTTCGGCTTGATGGAGCTGGCGATCATCCACAGCAGCGGGTAGAGCATCACGAGCGCCGCCGCGATCAGGAAGGCGTGCTTCGCGATCCGGCGCAACCGGCCCGGCCACCTCCGCCGTCGGTGCTGCGCTGGTGCGTGCGGCGTGGCGTGCGATGCCGGTCGTGGCTTCGTGCTCACCAGATCGTGTTCAGTCATCGTAGAAGACCCAGTACTTCGAGAGGCGGAAGTTGATGGCGGTGAACGCCGCGATGATCACCAGCAGCAGCCAGGCCATCGCGGACGCGTAGCCCATGTGCAGGTTGGTGAAGCCCTCCTCGTAGAGGCACAGCGTGTAGAACAAGGTCGAGTCCACCGGCCCGCCGGTGCCTCCGCTGACGACGAACGCCTGCGTGAACGACTGGAACGCGTGGATGATCTGCAGCACGAGGTTGAAGAAGATGATCGGGGTCAGCAGCGGGACCGTGATGCTGCGGAACTGCCGGATCTTGCCCGCCCCGTCGATCGCCGCGGCCTCGTAGCAGGATTCCGGGATCTGCCGCAGCCCGGCCAGGAAGATGACCATCGGCGAGCCGAACGTCCACACGTTGAGCACGACCAACGTGCCGAGCGCGAAGTCCGGGTGCGAGATCCAGCCCACGCCCTGGATGCCGAACCAGGACAGGACCTGGTTGATCAGACCGGAGTTGCCGAAGATCTGCCGCCACAGGATCGCGATCGCGACGCTGGCACCCAGCAGCGAGGGCAGGTAGAACGCCGAGCGGTAGATGGCCAGGCCGCGCAATCCGCGGTCGAGGAACAGCGCGAGCGCCAACGCCGCCGCGAGTTGCAGCGGCACGGACACGAAGACGTAGGTGAACGTGACCCGCAGCGAGGTGAGCAGCCGCTCGTCGCCGAGCATCTTGAGGTAGTTGTCCAAGCCGGTCCACTCCGGCGGATCCAGCAGGCTGTAGTCCGTGAACGACAGGTACAGCGAAGCGGCCATCGGCCCGATGGTGATCAGGCCGAGCCCGACGAACCACGGTGCGAGGAAGAACGCTGCGGCCTTGTTGTCCCCGCGCTCGGCGGGACTGCGCCTCGCTCGGACGCCCTTGGTGCGGCGGAGGCTCGCGAGCTCACCGACCACCGACATGTTGCCTCCTCGGGATCGCGTCGAGCGCGGGCAAACTGAGTTCCGCGATGCGCACGGGCTGGCCGGTGGACATCGAGGTGTTGGCCGCGAGACCGACTGCGACCGAAGCGAGGCCGTCGCGGTATCCGGCCTGCCGACCGAGCGGATCGGCCGCCGCGCCCCGGAACACATCGTTGAGCAGCAGTGCGTCGCCGCCGCCGTGGCCGCCACCGCTCGCGTTCGAAATCGGGACCAGCTGCGCCTTCTCCCAATGCCGTTGCACGGTGAGCCGCGCACCCTGGGGTCGCGCCTGGCCGTCGTCCGCGGTGTCCTTTACGGAACTCGCGTCGAGGACGAACCGCCCGTCCGGACCGGGCAGCACCGCGGCGCGCTCCACCACGTCGAGTTCGGCGCGTCCGCCGGTGCCGTTGATCGTCACGCGGTAGCCCTCCCACGGGCTGTGCGCGTTGAGCGAGTAGCTCATGACGGCGCCGCGACCGTAGCCGACCATCGCCGACAGGTTGTCCTCGATCGTGATGCCCGCAGTGAAGACGTCCCGGTCGCGCAGGTAGCCGTCGTGCTTCTCGGCGTCCCAGTAGAGCGACCGCAGCACCGGATCGGCGCGCAGGTCGAGGGCGAAGGGATCGGTGCTCGGCGGGTCGACCGTGCCGCGTTCCGGACGTTCGTCCAGCCCGCGGGCGCGGGCGTTCTCGGCGCCGTAGAAGCGCAGGCCGCCACTTGCGAACACCCACCCGGGCACATCCGCCAGCCACCAGTTGACCAGGTCGAAGTGGTGGGATGCCTTGTGCACGGCCAACCCGGCCGAGCACGATTTGTCGCGGTGCCAGCGGCGGAAGTAGTCGGCGCCGTGCATCGTGTCGAGCGCCCACTCGAAGTGCACCGAGGTGACCTCGCCGATCTGCCCCGACGCGATCACCTCCTTGAGCGCGGCGTTGCGCGGCGAGTACCGGTAGTTGAAGGTCAGCACCAGCGACCGGCCGGTTTCCTCGATGGCCCGCACGATTTCCCGGCAGCCCGCGGTGGACGTGGTCAGCGGCTTCTCCAGCACGACGTCGGCCCCGGCCCGCATGGCCCGCGTCACGACCTCGGCGTGTGTCCAATCTGGACTGGTCACCACGACGGCATCCAGTCGTTCCGCCGCGATCATGCGTTCCAGGTCGGCCGGTGCGTAGCGCGCGGGCGGCGACGCCTTCGGGGCGTGCGCGGCCACCAACCGGTCGGCGTGGTCCATCCTGGCGGGGTTGGGCTCGCACCACGCCACCAGTTCGGCGACCTCGGCGTGCGCACCGACCATCGCCGTGATGTACATCTGCGAACGAGCACCGGTGCCGACGACCCCATAGCGGCGGATCAACTGGTCGATCATGCTCCTCCTTCGTCGTTGGACGTCACAGCGCCCCGTTCGGGTGAGGAGTGAAGGGCACCTTTGACCGAGTAAGCCGGTCGAAGGTGCCCTTCACTCCGACCCGATCAGGGCGAGCGGATGAAGTTCTCGTGGCGCACCACCCAGGTTCCGTTGCGCGGGAAGCCGGGACAGGTCAGGCCGCCGTCGCCTTCCCAGCCCGCCACCATCAGCGCCAGCGCAGCGAGCAGTCCGCCGTTTCCGGGCAGGTAAAGGGGAAGCGAGTCGGTTTGGCGGTTGTGGCCGTTGCGCAGGAAGACGTTCTTCGGGCTGTCGAGCAGCAGTGCGTCGATCGCCGTTCCCGGTTCGTGCAGGCGGGTCGCCGTCATGGCTAGGGCGGGGTAGTCCCAACCCCAGGTGCTCGCCCAGTCCCAGTCAGCGAGCACGTCGTGCAGGGTCGAGCGGATGACGTCGGGATCGACGACGTCGACCGCTGGCACCGGACCCAGCGCGTACACCATCGACGGGTGGTCCGTGCGCACGGTGAACGGCTCGACAGCGATGGCGGCGTACCGGCCGTCGCGGACCAGCGGCCGCGCCATCCCCTTCCGGACCGCGTCCCACTGCGGTTCCGGCGGCCGACCGGACCGCACCCGCCACTCCTGTGCCACGCCCAATCCCCAGGCCCAGTAGGCGATTTCGAACGGCGGGTTGCGGACCCGGTCGCGCAGCGCGGCGTAGGACTCCTGCGCCGGAACCAGCGGCGGTCCCAGCGCAAACCCGTCTGGCGTCGGCTCGACGACGTCGGCCATGAAACGCGCGGTCTGCTCGACCAGTTCGCCGAAGTCGGCAACCGCGTTCTCGTCGCCAGCGCGGCGCAGCAGTTCGGCGAGGTGGATGATGTGCGGCTGCTGCCACAGCAGGAACGGGCCGATGTCGCTCGGGCTCTCGCGGCCGTCGGGGCCGACCTGCTTGGGCCAGCGCGCCCCCTGGTAGCCCTGCGTCGAAGCGGTTCGCTGGGCTGCCGGGAGGATTCGCCGGTAGAAGTCCATGCTGCGCCGCAGCAGATCCGCCCGGCCCCACAGCGCGAAGTGCGCCGCGTGCCACCAATGCATCTCCAGGTGGAACCGGCCGCGCCAACTGTTGCACGTCAGTCCGGTCTCCTGCGGCGGCAGGGACCCGGCGCACTGGATCGCGGTGAGGTACTGGGAAAGCACCGCCCGGCGTTCGAGCTCGCCAGCGCGCGGATCGGTGCTGCCCGCGAAGTCCAGCGCCGCGCCGCGACCCCAGAACTGGGGCCAGTGCGCCCGACTCGCCGCGAACACGGCGTCCACATCCGAGCTGGGCGGATCGGCGACGGCCAGCGAGATGGTCACATCCAACCGGGATCCGGTCGGGTGCACGACGAGTTCGTGCTCGCCGACCTGCCGGACGACAGCACCCCGCGATGTCCGGATCCGCAGGCGATAGGTCGGATCTGGTGCCCCATCGAAGCAGCGCCGGACCAGCACACCATCGGGCAGCGGCTCGACGGCGCTGGTGTGCGCGCCCGGCCGCGACCAGTCCGCGGCGTTGCTCCACGACTGCGACCCGTACGGGAAGGCGATCCGGACTCCCGCGGCGAGTTCGTCCGCCTCGATCCGGAGCGCGATCGTGTCCTGATCGGGATGGCAGGCCGTGGTGACCCGCAGCGCCCGCCCGGCGAGGGTGAACTCGCTGCGGATCACACCCGTCCACAGATCGAGGATCTGGTGGCTGGCCCCGAGATCGGCGATCGCAGGCATCCGGTGCCCGGCACCTTCCAGCAGCACCAGACCGATCCGGGCCAAGTCCAGGCGGTGCGGATTGGCCCGCAGCCACCGGACCTCGTCGGCCAACGCCGAATCGTCGGAGCCGGACAGCGGTCCGGAGTCGACGTAGCGGACCTCGCCGCGCCCGGTGCGGTAGGGCCGCAGCGTCCGCGCGAGGTCGGCGCCGTCCGGGCGCGGGTGGCTGTGCCAGCCCCATTGCGACTGGGTGCCGAGCAGCGTGCCCGACCCACCACCCGGATCGGCCACCGGATACCGCTCGGGAAAGGTCTGCAGGCCCGTGACGTCCACGGTCATGCAGAGCTCTCCGTTGCCCACCGACAGCGGTGCATCCGGGTCGATGCCGGTCACTTCGACGGCGTGCCGCGCTACCACGGCCTTCCGGTCGAGCGCGCCGACGCGGTCAGGAGACGGCATCGGTGATCTCGGCGACGAACTGGTTCGCGGCCTGCGCCGGTGGCACCCGGCCGAACAGCACCGAGTCGTTGATCCGGGTCAGGATTCCCACGGTTTCGGTCGAACCGGTCGGGCCGATCACGAAGTCGCCGTCGACCAACCCGCTCATCCGGTCGACGAAGTCGAACTCGATCTTCCGGCTCGCGTCGAGGTTGCGGGCGAGGTGGTCGCGCAGCGCCGGGTTGGCCGGGATGCCCCGGTCGGTCTTGATGTTCTCCGCCGCTCGCGGGTCGGAGATCAGGAAGTTGACCAGCTTGGCCGCTGCTTCGGGGTGCTCGCTGCGTTTGCTGATGGTGTAGAGCTGCGAAGCCTGCAACCACATTCCGGTGCCCTGCGCGGTGGTCTCGCCCGGTGCGCGCAGCATGATCAGGTCCGCGCCGGATGCCTGCCGATACGCCGGGAGGAGGCTCGACCAGCCGAACTTCATCGCCGCGAGCCCTCGCCCCATGAGCGTCTGCTCGGGCGCCGGTTGCCCGGCGAGTTCGGCGGTGGTGCTCGCCGGGGGAGTGGCGCCAGCCGACATGAGCCCAGTGGTCATTTTCCACCACTGCTGGGCGGTTCCCGGCTGGATCGCGATCCCGCCCGCCGGGCTGTAGAGGCCCTGGCCGGTCTGCTGGTTCGCGTAGAGGTCCAGCGAGTCCGAGGTGGTCGGATCCTCCGAACCGAATGTCCCCTGTGGACTCTTCGCCGAGATCTCGGTGGCGATCCGGGCGTAGTCCTGCCAGCTCCAGGTGTTGTCGTCGGGCAGCGCAACACCTGCCGCCGCGAACAGCGCCGGGTTTGCGATGACACCGAAGGTGTTCACGCCGGTCGGCACGCCGTACTGCTTGTTGTCGAAGTTGCCGCCTGCCAGCGCGCTCTTGTCCAGCGCGTTCAGATCGAGCTGTCCGGGGATTTCGGCCAGGTCCAACAGGACGCCGCGGTCGGCGTACTCGCGCGGGTAGGCGCCGCCCATGGTGATCACGTCGGGCTCATCGCCCGCCGCGACGGAGGTGGCCAGCCGGTCGAAGTAGGAGTTGAAGTCGATCGACTCCGTCTCGACCGTGATCCCGGGGTTGGCCGCCTCGAAGGCGTCCACGGCCTGGTTGGTGGCCTCCGCGCGTTCTTCGTTGCCCCACCAGGAGAATCGGATGGTCACCGGCCCGTCGTCCGCGCTGTCGGTGCTGCACGCCGTGGTCAGCACGGCGGCGCCGAGCAGGGCTGCCGCCAAGCGGAACACGGTCGGCCGGGGCGAGCGTCGTGAAGTTCGCATGCGGTGTACTCCCTCGCCACGTCGTTGAGGTCGTCGAGAGCGGTGTCGGGATCTCCCACCCGTCGGATCAGCCCGCGCGGTGGGGTTTTCGCAGGTCGATGCAGGCGGTCAGGTAGGGCAGATCTCATTTACACCGGTGTAATTGCAGCATGCGCGCCACCGACGGGTCAATCCCCGCGATCACACCGGAGCCTCAACCGGCCGCGGTGCCCCCGGTTGACTCGCGCACGATGAGCTGGTGCTCGGCCACCACCTCCACACCGCCCGAGGAGTCCGCGCCGGAGAGGCGGTCCACGAGCAAACCGACTGCGGTGCGGGCGATTTGGGAACGGCCGGGCTGCACGGTGGTCAGGCTCGGGCGGGAGAAGCGTCCGTCTTCGATGTCGTCGAAACCGGCCACCGCGACGTCGTCGGGGACTCGCAGCCCGCGCTCGAACAGCACCCGCATCGCGCCGAGCGCGAGCACGTCGTTGAGACCGAAGACGGCGTCGATTTCCACGCCGCGGTCGAGGACTTGGCGCATCGCTTCGGCGCCCGTGGTGCGAGTCCAGTCCAGTGCTTCGCCGGTGCGTGCCGAATCGTGCCGCAGTCCGGCGTCGGCGAGGCCGTCGAGGAAGCCTTGGGTGCGCAGCGAGCCAGCGCCAGCGCCACGCGCGTCGTACGAGCCGACGAGCGCGATGCGCCGCCGCCCCTGCGCCAACAGGTGCTCCGCAACCGCCCGCGCCCCGGCCGAGTTCGCCATCGAGACGTGGTGGACGTTGCCGTGCAACGCGCGTTCCCCCAGTAGCACCAACGGATAGCCCACCTCCAGTTGGGGCGCGTCTTCGGGGCGCAGGCCGATGGGGGAGAAGATCAGCCCGTCGGTCATCCGTCGGCGGGCACTGGCCAGCACTTCCAGCTCCCGCTCGCGCATGCCGCCGGTCTGCTCGACCAGCACGGTGTAGCCGCGCTCCGCCGCTGCCACGATGATCTCGTCGGAGAGTTCGGCGAAGTACGGCAGCCGCAGTTCGGGCACCGCGAGCGCGATCATCCCGGTGCGCCCGAGGCTCAGGTTCCGCGCCGAGAAGTTCATCTGGTAGCCGAGTTCGGCGATCGCGGCGAGCACCCGTGCCCGCGTCGCAACGCTCACGTGCGGGAAGTCGTTGACCACATTGGACACGGTCTTGACCGACACCCCGGCGAGCCGCGCGACGTCGCGCATCGTCGCGGACACTGCTCGTCACCCCCGTAGCTGGTTCGTCGACGTCCCACTATGGCATCCGGCCACCCGGCCTGGTGGACAGCGGGCGCGGCACCGGATTACGTTCAAGGTAACCGGTTACCACTGGCGAGGAGAAGTCGTGACAACGCTGCCGTGGCTGCACGTCGAAGGTGCCCGGATCGTCGATGAGCAGGGCCGCGCGGTCATCCTCCGCGGCGTCGGCCTGGCACTTGGCGTCAGCCGGTTTCGCGCTCACAAACCCATTCACTTTCGCCTTGTGGTGCAACGGAGTTTCCGGTGGTGGCGAGCGGTCGGTCTCGCCACCACCGGAACCTTCCTTACTCGAACAGGTCGCTTCGGGCGGCGGCTAGCTTGATCAGGCCGCCTGCTTCGAGCATCTGGAGCAGGAACGGGTCCGCCGGGGCGGCGGTTCGGACCGCTCCCGTGGTCTCGTTGCGGAATTCGCCCGTGGCGATGTCGACCGTGAGCCGGTCGCCGTCGTCGACCATCCCCGTCGCCCCGTCGAGCGCCAGCGCGGGCAGGCCGATCTCGAAGCAGTTGCGGTAGAAGGTCCGGGCGAAGGTGTCGGCCACCACGCAGCCGATTCCGGTCGCTCGCAGGGCTTTCGTGGCGATCGCCCGGCCCGAGGACTGGCCGAAGTGCTTACCGGCCACCACGATGTCGCCCGGCTGGACCTTCGCCGGGAACTCCGGGTTGAGATCTTCCAGCACGTGCTTGACGATCTCCTCCATCGGATCGAACACGTATCGGGACTTGACGAGCTGGTCGGTCGGGATGTTGTCGCCGAACTTCCAGCACCGGCCGGTGAACTTCATGCGCCGACCTCCCTCGGATCGGTGATCACGCCCGTTACCGCCGCCGCCGCGACCGAAGCCGCCGAAGCCAGGTACATCGCGGCCTCCGGACTGCCGTTGCGGCCAGGGAAGTTCCGGGAGTGGGTGGAGATCATCGCTTCGCCGGGCGCCATCGCGCCCATGTTGATGGCCTGGTTGGAGCCGGTGCTCGGCGGGAACCAGGTCGCCCCCGCCTCGTGCAGCTGGAGCACGAGCCCTTCGCGGGCCGCTTCGGTGAACACCTCGCGGCTGGAGGGGACGATGTTGAACCGGACCGACGGGTGCACCTTGCGGTCCCGCAGCACCGCCGCGGCGGTCCGGATGTCCTCCAGCCGTCCGCCGCCGTGCCCGCCGAGCTCGGTCCAGCCGACCGGGTTCCCGGCCACCGAGGTGACCGACTTGACGTTGCCGACCGTGGGCGGGCAGGCGACCTGCGGATCCACCTCGCCGACGTCGAAACGCAGCACCTGCGCCGCCTCGCCGCCGTCGCTGCGCGGGAACACCGCGGGCATCTGGCCGGGCAGAGTGCGGACGTATGCCTCGGTCGCCTCGTCGGGCTCCACGAAGCTGCACTTGGCGCCCAGGTCAACGCACAGCAGCGGGAACAACCACCGGTCCCAGAACTCCAGCTGCTTCACGTACGGACCGGCGAACTCGACGGCCGCGTAGTTCAGCGCGCCTTCACCGATCTTCGCGACCAGCCACAGCGCGATGTCGCGCGGCGAGGTGCCCGGCTGCGGGGTGCCGGACAGCTCGATGCGCACGGTGTGCGGCACCTTGAACCACGCCTTGCCGTAGGGCAGCACGGTGCCCGCGTGCGAATCGTTGCCCAACGCCACCGCGAGCGCTCCGACCGTGCCGTGCACCGGGGTGTGGCTGTCCGAGCCGACCACGATCATGCCCGGCTTGACCAGGCCGCGGCGCACCAGCACGTGGTGGATGTTCCCGCTGCCGCAGTCGAACAGGTGGATGCCGCGCTTGCGGGCCCATTCGCGGTTGGACTCCAGCACCTTCGCCTGCTGCTCGGTCGGCGGGGAGAAGTGGTGGTCGAAGACCATCACGACGCGGTCCGGGTAGCGCACCTCCCCGCCCACCTGCTTGTCGAACACGCCCGCGGTCAGGTAGCCGGACAGGTCGTGCATGATCAGCCGGTCGACATTGGCGATCACGATCTCGCCGGGCTCCACCGACGTCCGGCCGCTGGCCTGGGCGAGGATCTTCTCGACGACGTTCATCCGACCACCGCCATGACCTCGCGCGGGTTGGCGATGCTGCCCCGGATCGCGGTCGCCGCCGCGGTGGCCGGGCTGCCCAGGTAGATCTTGGACTGGTAGCTGCCCATCCGGCCCTGGAAGTTGCGGTTCGCGGTGGAGAACGTCGCCTCGCCGTCGGCCATCGCGCCGCCGTTGCCCGCGCAGGCCCCGCAGCCGGGGTTGGTGATCATCGCGCCAGCGTCGATCAGCGTGCTCACGATCCCGTCGGCGGCGGCCTTGGCCATCACCGAGCTGGACGCGGGCGTGACGATCAGCCGGACACCGCTGGCGATCCGCTGCCCCTTGAGCACCGATGCCGCGATCGCCAGGTCGTCGTACTTGGCGTTGGCGCAGGAGCCGATGAACACCTGGTTCACCTTGGTGCCCTCGACCTCTTCCACCGGCACCACGTTGTCCACCGTGTGCGGCACCGCGACCTGGGGCGAGAGGTTCGTGCCGTCCACGGTCAGCGTCTGCTGGTAGTGCGCGTCCGGGTCGGGCAGCAGGACCTCGTAGTCCGCCGCGCCCGCCTCGTCGAGGTAGCGCAGGGTGGTCGCGTCCGGAGCCACGAAGGCGTTCTTGGCGCCCATTTCCATTGCGAGGTTGCAGAAGGTCATCCGCTCCGACACCGACATCGAGGAGGTGAAGGAACCGGCGAACTCGACCGAGCAGTAGGTTGCCCCGTCCGCGCCGAGGTCGCCGATCAGCCGCAGCATCACGTCCTTCGGGTAGGTGCCAGCTGGCAGCTCACCCTCGATGTCGATCCGGATGCTCTGCGGCACCTTCATCCACAGCTTGCCGGTCACCCAGGCCGCGGTGATCTCGCTGAACCCGACCCCGGTGCCCAGTGCGCCGAGCGCGCCGTAGATCGTCGAGTGCGAGTCGGTGCCGATCACCAGCTGGCCGGGCTTGATGAGCCCGTTCTCCATCAGCACGATGTGCGCGATGCCAGCGTTGACGTCGAAGAAGTGCTTCACACCCATCTTCTCGGCGAACTCCCGGCACAGCTGGTGGTCGGCCGCCGTCTTCGCGGTCGACGCCGGGGAGATGTGGTCCATCACCATCGCGATGCGGTCCACGTCGTATAGCTCTTCCACGCCCATCCGCTCCAGCGTGCGGATGCACCGCCAGCTCGCGGTGTGGCTCATGTAGAGATCTGGGAAGGCGTCGACGATCTGGCCTGGTTCCAGGTCGGTCTCGCCGGATGCGCGTTCCAGGGCCTTCTGCGCGAATGTCTTGCCTGCCACTAGTCCGCCTCTCCGCGATTCACTGTTCCGCCTCTCCGCGATTCACAGTGGTGGTTGCTTCCAGCACGAATCTCCCGTTTCGCGGTTTCTTGTGGCTGGCTTGCGTCACGGTCCCCTGAGGTGCGGTTGAGGAGGACTGGGGTTGACACAGGGCTACTCATGCGGTTCTCCGCATCAGATAGGGGATCAGCCCGCCACTGGCCAGAATTTCTTTGATGCCCTGCGGGTACGGCGCGAATTGGAAGCGCTGCTCGCCCACCTCGACCACGCCGGTGTCGTAGTCGACCCAGACCGGTGTGTCCTCGCCGACCGCGGCGACCGCCTCGGGGCACTCCACGGCGATCAAGCCGGTGTTGATCGCGTTGCGGAAGAACACCCGCGAGAACGACTCCGCGACCACGGCCTTGATGCCCGCGCCGATGAGGCAGCTCGCCGCCTGCTCCCGCGCGCTGCCGCACCCGAAGTTGCGGCCCGCCACCACGACGTCGCTGTCCCGCAGGTGCTGCTGGACCTCCGGTCCCAGCGGCTCGAACGCGTGCTGGGCCAGTTCCTCCGGGTCGATGCTGACCAGGTAGCGGCCGGGAATGATCACATCCGTGTTGATGTTGTCGCCGAACACGATCGGCGCGCCACCCGCGCGGGTGGTCGTCGTTTCGTCCGTCACGGGCTCGTCTCCTCCAAGAACCAGTCGGTCGGCACCTGGTGGCCGAGGTCTTGCTCCTCCGCGAGCTTGAGCGCGCGGGCGCACACGGCGGCGAACTGGATGCCCATGCCGGTGTTGTTGGCGAAGATCGTCACGTCGTCGTGGCTGGTGCGCACCGGGGCGTCGTCGAGCAGGATGTCGCCCAGCTCCTTGATGTCCTCCCAGGCCATCAGCCCGCGCTCGACCGGGCCGAGGATGTCGAACTGCTTGTCGTGGTGGACCTGTTCGCGGGAGAGCACCACGATGCGGTTCGCCCGGTCGAACGTCGCGTCGTCGAGTTCGCGCCGGGTGGCCGTGCCGTCCGGTGAGGTGATCGCGGTGATGTGCGTGCCGGGCTCGACCCAGCCGCCCTCGAAGCACGGGTCCATCGCGGCGGTCGCGCAGGTGACGATCCCGCAGCCCTCGACGGCTTCCCGCGCCGTTTCGGCTGGCACGATGCGGCGCCCGGTGCGCTCGCTCCAGGTCTTGGCGAAGGAGATCCGGTGCTCCGGGGTCGGGCTGTAGACGCGCACCTCCTCGATCTCCGGGCGAACCATCAGCAGGCACTCCAGGTGCGCTTCAGCTTGCCAGCCGGACCCGAACATGCCAGCGACCCGAACGTCCTCATTGGACATCTCGCGGATGCCCAGCGCCGAGGTGGCGCCGACGCGCATCTTCTGGATGAAGCTGTCGTGCAGGATCGCCAGCGGTTCCAGGGTGGTCATGCTGTAGAGCGTGACCAGGCCGACGTAGCGACCGCCGGGTGCGGCCGGGATCAGTCGACGGCGCTTGACCCCGCTGGGCAGCGTCTCCACCCCGGCGATGTCGGAGGTGATCCGCAGCGCCCAGACGCCGCTGGAGACGTTGCCGCCCTCCTGCGACTTGAACCGGTAGCGGAATCCGGGATGACGCGGGTCCTCCACCGGGAAGTACGTGTGGTTGCGGGGCCGGTTGGCACCCTTGCCGGAGGACAGCTCCCGGTATGCGGTCTCCAACGCGTCGATCGTCTCACCGGGCGTGAGAACCTTCTCCACATCCGAGTTGGACAGCACCCTCATGATCCGACGACCTCCTTTCCTGTCAGGTTTTCCACGCCCGACTCGGTGATGACAACGGTGTCCGCTGCCGTGGATTCGGGACTTCCCACCGACACCACGACCACGTCACCGGCCGCGAGCTGGCGGCTGGGGGAGTGGCTGGCGTACTCCCCGTCGGTGGACAGATCGGCGTGGTGCACCACGCGCACCTGCGCGTCGGTCGCCTCGGCCAGGGAGCCGGTCGTCACGCCGTCGGCCACTGCGGCCAGCACGTTCCGCAGTGCAGCCGCCAGAGTGCCCTGCTCGACTTCGCGGGCGATGCGCAGCCAGCTGTTGCGGTGTTGGCCGGTGATCTCCACCGAGGTGTCCGTGGCCCGCACGAGCACATCCGTGAACCCGGCGTCGCGCACCACGCGTTCTGCGACGGAAATCCGCTCCTGGCGGGAAAGTCCGGCGCCGGTCGCCTCCTCGGCCGCCTTCGCCAACGCGACCGACGCCTGCCGCAGCAGGGCCTTCTCCTCCTCGGAGGGCCGGATGCGGAACTGGCGGACCAGGCCCTCCAGCGGGCGCACCACCCAGCCGGGGGCCGCCGCGCTCACCTCGTCGATCAGCGCGGTGGGCCACAGGCTGGCGTCCACCAGGCCCAGCGTGCCGGGCTCGCGCCCGGCGACCAGTTCGGCCACCAGCGTGCCGAAAGCCTTGCCGCTGCGCAGATCCGTCAGCGTCGAGGTGCGTCGCATCCAGGTGTGCACCCGCGGGGACAGCTTGGTCAGCAGCGCCGGATCCCCGTCCGCGGGGATCGCGAGCATGCCCTCGTTCCAGTAGATGCACAGGTTGGTCAGGTAGGCGATGTCGTCCGAGCGGAACACGTCGCCGTAGACGAGCGCGACTTCGACCTCTTCGGCGACCAGCTGGGCGCGGACCTGCTCGATCCGCTGCCGCCACTGGGCCTCCGGGATCTCGTTGTGGTCGAGGACCACGAGACCTCGCTTCATCAGGCGTTCACCTCGCTCGTCTCGAAGAGCTTCCGCTCGGTTTCCAACAGCACCTCGCAGCCGTCCGCGGTGACCCGGACGGGGTCGCCCAGCACGTGGTAGCCAGCGATGGGGGTGTAGGTGTTGGGGTGGATGATGAACACCGCGTTCTCCGGCAGCACCGTGTGGTTGCCCTCGATGATCGGCGTCTCGTCCAGGTGCAGCCCGTGCCCGTGTCCGCGCACGCGGGTGTACTGGCTCGTGCAGTACTCGCCGTAGCCCTGCGCGCGGAACACGTCGTTCTGCGCCACCGCCACCTCGTGCGCGGTGATGCCCGGCCGCACCACCGACATCCCGGCCTCGACAGCCGCGTTGAACAGGTCGAAGGACCGCTTCTGCGCGTCGCTGGCCCGGCCCACCACCGCGGAGCGGCAGATCTGCAGCCAGTACCCGTCCATCTGCGGGGTCAGCTCGGTGCGCACCATGTCACCGTCGGCCAGCAGCCGGTCCGAGGGCGGGGTCATGCCGCGCACCTCGTCCTTGCCGGAGGCGATCAGCATGAAGTTGTCCTCGGCGCCGAGCCGCTTGATCTCGGCTTCGACCGCCGCGACGATCTGGTACTCGGGCAGGCCCGGTTCGAGCACGTCGACGAAAGCGCGCCAGCCCGCGGCGCAGACCTTCGCGCTGCGCCGCATCCGCGCCAGCTCCCACTCGCTCTTGACCAGCCGGGCGTTGTCCAGCAGGGCGGTGGCCGAGACGACCTCCGCGCCGGGCAGCGCTTCCCGCAGGATGTTCAGCAGCACCGAGGGCAGCAGCTCGTAGTGGGCGACACCGACCCGCTTGGCCCCGCTGTCGCGCAGCCAGGTCAGGAACTCGGCCGGGTCGTGGGGATCCAGGTGGTGGACGTCGGTGACCCAGCCGTGGCTGGCGATCTCCGGGAGGTCCTGGTGCCTGGTCGAGAACGCGCTGGGTGCGCCCTCGGCGGGCAGCGCGACGAACGCGGCGCTGCCGGTCACCCGAGCGTCGGCCAGGTAGCGCACGTTCTCCCGGCGCCAGCCCGGTCCGAACGCCAACAACAGGTCCAGCCCGTCCTCGGCCATCGCGTCGCGGACCCGCCGGTAGCGCAGCTCCCGTTCGGCGTTGTCGTCCTGGTCAGGGGGACCGGCGTCCACCACGGCATCGGTCAACGTCATGCTTTCCTCGATTCCTGGTCGAACGGTGGTGTTCAAGAGCGGATCGGATCGGCCTGCCGATCCGCTTGGCTCGGCGCGCCGCCGAGTTCGGCCGCGATCTGCTCGACGCTCTTGCCGCGGGTCTCCAAGGTGGCGATCGCACCCGCGAGTGCGGCGATGCCGGAGATGACGGCGAAGAGCACGAAGAAGACGTAGGAGGAGACGTGCCAGGACAGCACGACCCCGGCCGTCACCGGCATGAGCAGCCCGCCCACCTTCTGCCAGGCGGCGGCCCAGCCCAGCCCGGTGGCGCGATTGGCCGTCGGGTACAGCTCGCTGGCGTAGACGAACAGGGTGCTACCGGCGACGCCGCTGCCGAAGAAGGTCGCGAGCGCACCGGTCACGACCACCGCGGCCGTCCCGGAGACCGAGCCCCACACCAGGCACAGCAACCCGCTGAGCAGGAAGGCCGGGGCCAGCGCCCAGCGCCGACCGACCCGGTTGACCACCTGCCCGGCGGCGATCGCCCCGGCGACACCAGCGGCCGTGATGATCCCGGTGTAGGCGAAGCTGGAGAGGATGCCGATGCCTTGCGACTTGAGCACCGTCGGCAACCACGTGGACAGTCCATAGAGGAATGCCCCGGCGCAGACCTCCATCACCCACATCGCGATCGTGTAGCGGAAGTACCTGCCGCGCAACAGGTTCCGCACCGAACCAGCCGTTTCGCCGTGCGCCGGGGCGGTCGACGCCGCAGGTTGCGGCGCGCCTGGCGCGTGCCGGGCGAGCTGGTCGACGATGGCGTGCGCTTCCCGGTGTCGTCCTCGCTGCAACAGGCACCGCACGGACTCCGGTAGCGTGAGCGCGACGGCCAGCGCGACCAGCAGCGGCAAGGCACCGACGAAGAACATCGAGCGCCAACCCAGCGTTGGCACGATCGCGATCGCGATCGCCGACGCGACCGGCAAGCCGATCAACCAGCACGCGGTGGCCAGCGTGACCAGCGGGCCGCGCTTGCTGATGGGCACGAATTCCGTGATGTAGGGCAGCACGATCGCGATCTCGGCGCCCAGCCCGATGCCCTGCACGGTCCGGGCGATCACCAGCACGGGGAAGTTCCAGGCGAAGGCCGCCAGCAACGAGAACCCGGCGAAGACGAGGATGGCCAGCGCCAGCGGGTACCGGCGGCCGAGCCGGTCGGAGATGACGCCCGCGACCGCCGCGCCCACCAGCATCCCGGCGAACATCGCCGAACTGAGCAACCCGGCCGCGCTGCTGGTGATGGCGAAGGTCGCGATGATGCCCGGCAGCACGAAGCCGGTCAGGTTGATGGTGAAGCCGTCGAAGAAATGCCCCGCCACCGCGGTCAGGTAGATGCGGGCGTGCCGCGGGGTGAAAGTCGAATTGTCCAGACGGTGCAGCAGTTGCGCGTCTGTGCTGCCTGTTCTAGCCATGGGTGGGTGACACCTCTCTGTGTACGGGCACCCCGGTAGTCAGCGCGATTCGCCGAACCCACGTGTCGACCGTCAGTCGTCGTCGAGACGACCCTCGGTCTCGGCGTAGAGCCGGTGAATGACGTTGAGGAGATCTTCTTTGACCTGCTCGTCCAGCCCCGACGTGAGCTCGGAGCTGAACTTTTCCAGCGCCAGGCGCCCGGCCTCGTGGGCCACGCGCCCGGTTGCGGTCAGCGCCAGCGCCATCGTGCGCCGGTCGGCCGCTTGCATCGTGCGGGTCAGCAGTCCCTGCTTGACCAGCTTGTTGACACTTTCCGACATGGTCGGCGGGTTGCGGTGCGCGAGGCGGCACAACGCCATCAGCGAGGTGTGCCCGGCATCGACCCTGGAGAGGATCCGGTACTGCCGAATGGTCAGCGGTACGTCCAGCCCGGCGAGGATCTCCGTCTGCAGACGGGTCAGCCGCCCGGCGAACGAGAGCAGCATTTCGCCGAAGGGCTGCACGGCGGGCTTGGCTGGCGCCGCCGTACGGTCAACTTCTTCGCTCACTTCGCCCACCATAACTTTCGGTGCCCGAAACATTTGATGAGCGGACAGTACAGCCGCGTCGGTGCCGATGACAAGACCCCGCCGCGCGCCGTTCTGGACCGGCATAACGGCGCTGACCAGGACAATCTGGACCTACCGCCCCCTCGCTCAGGCGGAGCGGCGGGCTGCGGCACCGGGCTGTCCGAACCGGGGCTACTCCTGGGCTGGTCCGCTCGGACGGGCCAGTTCGATGCCGACCTTCCCGCCGATCCGCAGTGCCATCGTGCGGGTCGGCTCCACGGCGAAGCCAGCTGCGGCGATCCGCTGCGACACGGCGTCGCCGACGTTGTCCCGCATCCGGTCGCGGGCGCCCGGCCGATGTCCGTGGCCGTGCTCGTCGAGCACCATGTCGGCCAAGACCAGCAGGCCGTCGGGCCGCAGCACTCGGCGCACCTCGGCGAGTAGCGCGTCCTTCGACGGGCTGTCCAGGTGGTGCAGCATCAGGCTGGAGAAGACCCGGTCGAACGAGCCGTCGGGATAGGGCAGTTCCTGGGCGAACCCGCGGTCCAGCCGCATTGCGAGGCCAGCCCGCCGGGCCTTGCGCGAGGCACGGGACAGCGCGTTCGGGTCGGGGTCCAATCCGACGAGTTCGGCCTTGCGGGACTGCTTGCCGATCGACCGCAGCAGGTTTCCGGTGCCGCAGCCGACGTCCAACACCTGTTGCCCGTCCCGCAGCTCAGCGAGCGCGATCATCTTCAGGTGGATCGGGTGCAGCCCGAACACGCTGTGCGCCACGTCGTAGAGCGGTTGCAGGAAATGCTTTCCCAGACCCGGGATGTAGTCCCGTTCGGGTTGCGATTGAGACATTCTTTCGGTCATGTCGAAATTCTGACCCCTCCCGGAGCTGCGAATCTGTACTGATACGTGGCTCCAGTGGGACGATTCGACGGTGCGGACCACGCGGATGGCGCCCGGCCGGGACCGGCCGCCGACCTACTCGATGGTGCCGATGCCCGGCGAGCTCCCCGTGGCGACTTGGCGGCTGGAGCACGCCTGGGAGACCAACGACTCGTTCGAGGAGCACGCGCACGACTTCCCCGGCCTGGCGTACTTCCAGACCACCGGTGGGCTGCTGCGCACCGGTCGGCAGGTGTGGCCGATCCAGGCGGGCGACCTGTTCGTGATCGCGCCTGGCGACGTGATGGGCCGGATCCAGACCGCCGACCTGGTGGACAGCCGCGGCTGGGGCGTGTTCTTTACCGCCGACGCGCTCGGCCCGGACGCCCCCGGTGCCCACCTGGCCTGGCGTACCCACCCGCTGTTGTTCCCGTTCGTCCGCGGCGGGGCGATCGGTGCGCTGCGGTTGCGGGTGGCCGAGCCGGAGCGGCCCGAGTGGGAGGCCCGGATCCGGGCCCTGCACGACGAACTGGTGCAGCGCCGGGACGGCTACCGGGAGGCCGTGCAGGCCCACCTGGTGTTGCTGCTGGTCGGCGTTTCCCGGCTGGCCGCCGACGTGGTGGGCGACCTGCGCGAGAACCGGGAACCGTTGCTCGCCGAGGTGTTCGAGGTCATCGAACGGCGCTACCCGCAACCGCTGTCGCTGCGCGACGTGGCCGCCGCGATGAACATCTCCCCAGGTCACCTGACCTCGACGGTGCGCAGGCGGACCGGCCGCACCGTGCAGGAGTGGATCACCGAGCGCCGGATGATGCAGGCCCGGCGATTGCTCGCCGTGACCGAGCTACCGATCGGTGAGGTGGGTAGGCGGGTGGGCTTCCCGGACGCCGGGTACTTCGCCCGCGTCTTCGGCAAGGTGCACGGGGTGAGTCCCGCGCGGTGGCGGCGGGCGGGCACCGACCCCGCAGCGGGTCGAGACGATGCGAAATCCCGGTCCGCGCTGGTGGAATCCGAGTGAGGAGCTTCGGACCGGCGGTCCGGGGAGAAGCGGACCGCGGACGGGTGTGCCTATCCTCGGGAGGACGCACCGGTCCCAGGCGGTGCGGTGGCAGGGGGTCTCGTCATCGGGGGTGGAATTCGTTGGTAGTGGCTCGTTCTGCCATCCGCTGCGACGTCCGCACGTCGATCGCCGCGTCCCGAGTTCTGCTGGCGGCTGCTTCGACTTCTCGGTGTTCCGGCCATGTCCGCGCCTGACGCCGTCGCCGTGGTGGGCACCGGTGCCGTCGGGATGACGCTGGCGGGTCATCTCGCTGCCGCCGGGCATCCGATCGTCGCGTGCGGGGGCACCTCGATCGAGGGCATCGCGATCACCGACGACGCTGGTACCCGCGACTACCCGGTCACCTGGCTCGCCACCCCGAGCGCGGCCCGCCGCGCCGCGTGGGTCGTGCTGGCCACCAAGATCCACCACACCCCGAACGTCACCGAGTGGCTGGACGCGCTCACTGACGCGGACAGCCACCTCATCGCCGCTCAGAACGGAGTCGACCACCACGAGCGCCTCGCGCCGTGCACGGCGGCGCACATCGTCCCGACTTTGTTCTACCTCAACGCCGAACGAACCAGGCCCGGTCACGTCCACTGCCGCAGCACGGGGCGGGGGATCGTGGTGCCTGACGATCCGGCCGGGCGTCGAGTCGCGCGGCTGTTCAGCGCCACCGATCTGCCGGTGGAGACGGTGACCGACTTCGGCACGGCGGCCTGGGAGAAGCTGCTCACCAACGTCACCGCCAACCCGCTGACCACGCTGACCGAACGCCGCGTCGAAGTGCTCCACGATCCCGCCGTCGCGGCGGTCGCCCTCGACCTGCTCCGCGAAACCATCGCCGTCGCGAGGGCGGAGGGGGCCGCGCTGACCGACGAGAACGCGCACACCACGCTCGCCTGGCTGCAGAACCTTCCGCCGCACGCCACGACTTCCATGCTGCAAGACCGGGTGGCCGGACGGTCGCTGGAACACGACGGGCTCATCGGTCCGGTGGTCCGCCTCGGTGCGAAGCACGGCATCCCCACCCCGGTCAACCGCGCCATGCTCGCGCTCGTGGCCAACCTGCGCGGTCCGGAACAAGCGCCGAACCCGGTCACCGCAGCCGAGCAGGACGACTCACCCGAGCACTGAGGCCAGAACCCCCGTGCACGCGGAATTCTTCATCGAGACGAGCGTCCGGCTGCGAGCAGGTTCGTCGCGGCCGCGCACGCCTCGTCGGTGATGATGTGCTCGTTTCCGGGGTCGATGCGCAGATCGACCGATGCCCCGGCGTGCCGCAGCGTCGCCGCGGTGCTCGCCACCCGGTGACGCGGCACCCAGGGGTCCTCGTCGACGCTGCGCATCAGGACTTCCACACCGCGCAACGGCGAGCCGCCCGGTGGCCGCAACGGAAGTGGCCCGATATAGCCGCCGGTGAACAGGATGATGCCGCCGAACTGCCTGGGCGCGACGGTCAGCACGTAATGCGAAAGCAGGCAGGCGCCCTGCGAAAAACCCCACAGGACAACGCGTTCCGGCGGGAAACCCTTGCTCGCCAACTGATCCACGCACTCGCCGACAACACCGAGCGAGATGTCCAGCGCGGGCTGGTTCTCTTCGATGGGCACCAGGAACGGCTTCGGGTACCAGGTGTTGCCGACCGCCTCCGGCGCGTGGAAGCGAACCGGCGCCGGACCGAAGCGATCCGCGGTCTCCCGCATGAAACTCGGACTCTGATCGCGTCCGTGCACCGCCAGCACAACGAGCTCCGCGCGCTCCAGCGGCACGCCCCACTCGACCATCGGGACGTCGGTTTTCACTTCTGCTCCGCCAGATCGAGGAACACCCAGCGCGCGTTCGGGGCCAACCCGCTGAGCAGCTTTCCGCAGTTCTGCAGCACCACCGGACCGGAGGTGACGTGCTGGGTGCCAGCGTGCAGGTCGCGGAAGAAGCGTTGCAGCGCGCCCTGGCGCAGCGCCGCGGTGCCCGCCCACTTGTACACCGTCTGGCCAACCGAGTGCACCGACCACGTGGTGTTGTTCAGCATCAGCCGGGTGAGCGTCTCCTGCTCGGTCGTCAGGCGCTCACCGCGATCGAGCGTCGCCTCGCAGTCCGCCCACACCTCCATCGCGAACGCCCGCGCCGACCGCAGCTTGGCCTCCGCCTGGGCGTACTCGGCGTAGAACTGCTGGGTGTCCACGGTGGCGTTGGGAGCGCCGGATTTCCTCGCGGCCAGCGCGCGCATCTCGTCCAGCATGCGGCGCCCGACTCCGAGCGCCCATCCGGTGTGGCAGATGCCCGCCATGTTGGCCAGGCCCATCCGGTAGATGGCGCCGCCGGTGCGCACGTCCATCGTGGCGATCTCGTAGGCGTAGGCGTCCGGTACGAACACGTCCTCGAAGGTGTAGTCGATGCTGCTCGTCGCGCGCAGCCCCATCACGTCCCAGTTGTCCACCAGGGTGGCCTGATCGCGGGGCAGCGTGAAGATCAGCGCTTCACCGGTCTCCTCGCACAACGCGGCGGTGTGGACGTGGCTGGCCATGGAAATGCCGGAGGCGAAGTGCCAGTGCCCGCTGATCCGGTAACCGCCGTCGACCTTGATCGCCTTGCCCAGTTTGGTGCCCTGCCCGGCCATCAGCGCGTGGCGTCCATTGTGGACGTCGGGGAACAGCTCGGCCGCCGCCGCTGGTCCGAGGTAGGCGGCCGTCGTGCCGGTGGCCAACTGCAACGCCATGAACGCCCAGCCGGTCGAGGCGTCCGCGTACGAGATCTCCGCGATCGTGTGGATCACCTGCCGAGGCGAGAACTCGTATCCGCCGAGCTCGTGCGGGATGCCGATGCGCAACGCACCGCTGGCCAGCAGGGCCTTGGCGGCCTCGTCGGTGAGCCGCCCCAGTTCCTCGCCCTGCTCCGCGTTCTCCCGCAGCACCGGGGAGATCTCCGCCAACCGTCCGATGAGGGCGTCGAACTCGTCGCTGACGTGCAACTGGCTCATGGTGGTCAATCCCCTTCTACCGTGCGGATCCAGTCGATGACCGGTTTCACCGTTTCATCGGAGTTGGCTTCGAAGATCAGCGCGTGACCGTTGCCGGTGATGCCGTGGTCGGGCAGGTGCAGGTGTTCGGCGCGGGCTCCGGCTGCCTGGAGGAATTCCACGACCTGCGGTGCGAATCCGGCGAATGCCGACGCGCCACCGGTGACGACCGCGACCGGCTTGTCCGCCAGCCCCGGAATCCGCCGCCCGGCAACGTCTTCGGGACGCTGGGCTGGCGGATCGCAGGTGATCTTCGCACTGGTCAGTCCCCAGGTGAGGGTGCCGAGGCCGGGGAATTCCGCGTATGCCGGTCCCATCGGCTCGATCGCGACGATCGCCGCGACCTGGTCCGGTCGGGCGTTGGCGGCCAACCAACCGACCGGCCCGCCCGCGGAATGCGTCACCAGCACGGCCCTGCCGATGACATCAAGCAGGCGGGCCAGCCGGTCGGCGTCCAAGCGCTGCGATTCGGCGAGATCGGCCGGTAGCGGTCCCATCGGACTCACCAACTGGTCGACGTCGGCGGAACCGATCTCCCGCTGGAGGGTCCACTGCGTCTGTTCACCGCGAGCGTCGTCGGGCAGGAACAGGGCGGTGGCCGCCTCGTACGGAAACTGCGCACCCATCGGTCCGACGACGTCCGGGTGGTAGGGCGAGCGCCCGTGGCCGCAGCGGTCCACCACGTACACCGCGAAACCCGCCTCGACCAACCGGGTCGCCCAGCCGGGGCGCCCGTCCGGCGTACCGGTCCAGTCGGTGCCCTGCCCACCGCCACCGTGCACCAGCACGAGCGGCAGCGGGTGCGCGTGCTCGGGCGGCGCCTCCCACTGGACGAACATCGGTGCCCGCTGCACGGTGCCGCCGGGGGTCGCCACCCGCTCACCGGGAATCCAGAACTGGCCGCGCCGGATGGTGATCTCCCGGCCAGGAAACTCGTGAGGTGCTGCCATCCGCCTGCCCCTAGATGTTGATCGGTTCGAGTTGGCTGAAGATCTCCTCCCGGCGGTGCTCGAACTGCTCGGGCAGTTGGAACTTCGTGCCGAGCTCCTGCGGCGACTCGTCGCAGGTCCAGCCGCCCTCGGCGTGCGTGACCGCGAGTTCGAAGAGCGCGCCGCTGGGGGTGCGCACGTAGACGCTCTTGAAGTACTTGCGGTCCTTCAGTTCTGAGATGTCGGTGTAGCCGTGGCCTTCGATCTCGAACTTGACGTCGTCCTGGTTCTCCAGCGTGGCAACGTTCCACGCGAAGTGGTGGTAGGTGCCCGCGCCGTACCGCCAGGTGCCCTGGTCGTCGGTCCGGTTGAAGGTGATCTCGATGTGGTTGCCGTACTTCTGGTTGCCCACCTGCAGCGCGGCGACGTCGCCTTCCTCGGCGAGTTTCCCCTGGGAGAAGAACGATTCGCTGGCGAATTCCAGCATTCGGTCCGGTGTGGTCATGTGCACGCCCACGCCGTGCAGGCCGTGGATCGCGTGTTCCTGCGGCACGCCGTGACCGGTGTGCCCGACGCGCTGGTCGCCGGAGTTGCCGACGAAGAAGTACTCGATGCCGCAGGGATGGCGGAAGGCCAGCCGCCGCTGCCCGAAGCGCTCGACGTCGGTCACCTGGATGTCGTGCTCGGTGAGCCGCTGGTGCCAGTAGCTCATCGACTCGTGCGGGATCGACAGCAGCACCTCGCGGGCCTGGTTGGTGCCGCGCTTGCCGAAGAAACCCGCCTGCGCCCACGGGAACGTGGTCACCACGCTGGACGGATCGCCGTTGGCGTTGGAGTAGTACAGGTGGTAGATGGGCAGCGAACCGTCGAACAGCACGGTGCGCTTGATGAAGCGCAGCCCGAGGACCTTGACGTGGAAGTCGACGTCCTCCTGGGCATGCGCCACGGACAGCGTTACGTGGTGCGAACCTTCGACGTAAGCCATGAGCAACCTCCGCAATGCGCCGACGGACTTGCGTCGACCCTAGGAATGGCCTGCGGGGCAGGCGTTGTGCGAGAGCGCACGGACATCTCGTATCCGCGCATGGTCTCGGCTGTGACGTGTATCATGTCGGCGTCTTGTTCCGCGATCGCGCTTGAGCAGCGTGTCCCGATCGAGCGCGCGACCGTGAGCCGTGGAGATGACGATGACGTCGCTGGCGGAGCACACTGCCGACCTGCTCGCCCCGCCGCGCGATCCGGAGGTGCCGTTCGGCGCGTGGACCAGTGCCGTGCGGCGCAGCGTGATGAGCTTCCAGTTCGACTGCGATCGGCCGCGCGCCTTCGCCGGGATGATCCGCGACCGGTCGCTGGGCGGCGTCGACTTCGTCAACATGGCCTGCGCGAAGCACGCCGCCTATCGCGACCACAGCGCGATCTCGGCTGCCGACGCCGGTTTTTACGTGATGACGTTGCAACTGTCCGGGGAGTTGCGGATCGCGCAGGACGACCGGGTCGCGGTGCTCAAACCGGGGTTGTTCGCGATCTACGACTCGTCCAGGCCTGCGGCGCTGACCGCCAGCGATGACTACAAGTCGACCTGCATCCGGTTCCCGAAGGAGCGGCTGGGTTCCCGCAACGCCGACCCGCTCGGTGGCGTCACCGCGACCGCGTTCGAATACGCGCCCGGCCTGCCCTCCGTCGTGTGGGACATGCTGATCAGCCTGAACCGCAACCTGGATTCGCTGGGCGCGCACGGCGCGGTCGCGGTGCACAACGTGATGGACCTGGTGAGCACCATGCTGCGAACCGAACTGGGCGGGAACGTCGAGCCCAGCACGACGCGGCGAGACGTCCTGCTGCAACGGATCCGGGAGTACATCGACGACCACCTCGGCGACCCGGAGCTGGGCCCGGCGCAGATCGCTGCGGCGCACTACATCTCGCTGCGCCACCTGCACAACCTGTTCGAGCAGACGGATTCCAGCGTAGCCCGGTGGATCCGCACGCGTCGGATCGAGCTGTGCCAACGAGATCTGTCCGACCCGGCGATGGCGGGCATCACGGTCTCGGCCATCGCGGCCCACCGGGGCTTCACCAGTCCATCGCACTTCGGCCAGGTGTTCAAGCGGGAAACCGGCCAAGCTCCAACCGAATACCGCCACCAAGCCATGGCCAATCGCGTCCTGCTGCACTGACCGTCCACAGTGGCCACCGATGGCTCACGTCGTCAGTCGCGTGGCTGATCATGACCTCGTCGTCGATGCCGGACAACTGGCTGTTGCGTCGCATCGGTGGTCCGACATCACCTTTCTGGGTTATTGGAAGATTGGGCGAGCCGGGCTCGGCTGAACCGTGCCGACCGGGTTCGTCGCCCGTGTTCGACCCCGGTGTCGTGGTGCGCGGCTAGAGTCGGTGGAGTGCGTTTGCTCTTCACTTCCTTGGCGACCCATGGACACATGTATCCGCTGCTCCCGTTGGCGGTAGCCGCTCGCGATGCCGGGCACCACGTCGTCTTCGCGACGGCTGACGAGTTCCTGCCGACCGCGCGGAAGGCCGGTCTGGAAGCCGTACCCGCCGGGCTCAGCGTGCGTGCCGCGTTCGGTGCGGCGTTCGCCGGGGAGACCCGGCAACGGGAGGAGATCTCCACGGCGGAACTGGACCAGGTCATCGCGTCCGTGTTCGGTGATGTCCTGCCGCGCCGGTTCGTCACCGACCTCGGTGCGCTCTTCGAACGGCAACGACCCGACCTGGTGGTCTACGAGGCCGGGAACACCGGCGGCGCGATCGCTGCCGAGCTGGCCGGGCTTCCCGCGCTCAGCCACGGGTTCGGCCGGGTCTCGCAGAGCGATCTGGGCTCCGCGATCCAGCAGCGCATGGCCGCCTGCGCGGCCGAGTTCGGTATCGGGGGAGCCGATTTTCCATCCTTCGGCAACCGCTTCATCGACATCTGCCCGGAATCGGCGCAGGCGCCCGAATTCAAGGCCCGTGCGAACCGCGTGCCGTTGCGACCGGTCGGTTGGAACGAGCCGGGCGACCTGCCCGCGGGCATCGCGGACGAGGGCCGGAGCCGTCCGCTGATCTACCTGACCCTGGGGACCGCGATGGGCAGCGTTCCGGTCCTGGGCGAGGCCATCGCGGGTCTCGCCGTGCTCGACGCCGACGTCCTGGTCGCGACGGGGCCGACGGTGCAGGTGGCGGAGCTGGGCGACGTCCCGGCGAACGTGCGCCTCGAAGCCTGGGTGCCGCAGGCGGACCTGCTGCCGCACGTCGACCTCGTCGTGCACCACGGAGGTAGCGGCACCACGCTCGGTGCGTTCGGGGCCGGGTTGCCGCAGCTGCTGCTGCCGCAGGGCGCGGACCAGTTCACCAATGCCGACACGGTGTTCGAACTCGGCGTCGGCGACCGCCTGTTGGGCGAGCAGGTCACCGCGGAAGCCGTCACCGAACAAGCGCGACGGCTGCTGACCGACGAGTCCGTCCACTCGGCAGCCGAACGCCTGGCCGCCGAGGTAGCCGCCATGCCAACCCCCGCCGAGGTAGCCGCACAACTCCCCGCTCTCGCGGTCTGAAACCTACCGGTGAACAACCCGCACACGGCTCCGCTCCGACGCGGCGCACCACCAATCGAGTGGTGAGCGAAGGGCACCTCCTACCAAGTAACTTGGTAAAAGGTGCCCTTCACCCTTCACGCGAACGGAGTATGTAGCGGTGTGGTGGGTGGGGTTCAGCAGTAGGTGGCTGTGCCGTCGGTCCACTCGTCCAGGCGGGTTCCGACGTGGCCGGGGAAGTCCTCCAGGGAGTTCAGCCGCCGCCGGATTTCCGCCTGGACGACCAGCACTTCACGGCGGTGCCGCTTCACGAGTTCCCAGCACTGCTGTTCGAGGGCGTGGTTCATGCAGAGCTCCGCGAGATTGGCCCGCCGATCGAGTTCGTCCAACGAGCAGGCGGCGAGTTCCGCATTGCGAGATTGCTGGATGAGCTGGGACATGGTCACACACCCCGATTCCTCGGTGGCTGTCTGGTGGGTCAACCTGTTTTCCGTGCTGTCCAGCGTGACGTTCGACACCGGAGTCGGATATGCGCCGAACTACTCATCCCGCGCACGCATTCGGCCTGAGTACTGCCGCGACCACCCCGCAGCTCAACCGGTCTGCGCTGGTCAGGCGCCCTTCGGGCGTGCGCGGCCCGCCGATGGCGCCGAGCGGATCGGTCGGCCTGCGGGTGCTCTGACGTGCGGGGCGACCGCGTTGGGCGCCTCGACGCCGACCCGCCTGGCTCTCATGGCACCGCTGCTGGAGCGGTGCCACGCCGGAGTGCGGTCGACCGCCGCCGGGCACGTGGCGCTGCACGGTCTACAACGACCTGAACCGCGAGCAAGCCGACCGAACCTGAAACCCGGTCGGCATCAGTTTTAGGCAGTCAAACCTGACCGGATATTTCAGGCGCTGAAGGCTGCCAGTTCTAGGCAGCACTGTCCGCCCGTTCGCCATGCACCGGCCTCACCTGACATCGAGTCCATTGTGGACAAGCTATTCATGCACAATGGACACCATCTCGATTGAGATCGAAAACCTATCAATCGTGGTCGGAAAACGAATCAAAGCATGATCCGGATTCGGGCTAGTGTCCCCGATCGAAGCCGCGCGTTCCCGACGGTGTGAGGTTGGCATGGCTCGATCGACATGGCAGGCGCTGTGCGCCTTGACCGCCGCGCTGTTGGCGGCGTTGTTGCTCGCCGCCTGCGGTTCGGGCTCGCGCAGCGGCGAGGAGGCTTATCCCACCAAGCAGATCCGCATGTTGGTGCCCTACACCGCAGGTGGCCCCACCGACATCGCGGCCAGATCCCTCGGCCGCTACATCGAGCGGGAACTCGGCCAGCCGGTCGTCGTGGAGAACCTGCCCGGCGCATCCGGCACCGCGGCGTACCAGGAATTGCTCTCGGCCAAGCCGGACGGCTACACGATCTCGATGTGCGCCCTGCCGACCCTGGTGCTCAACTACCTCACCAACGACGTCGGGTACACCCGCGAGAACTTCAAGCCGATCGCCGTCGCGACGCAGGTCCCGTCGGCGCTGGTGGTGCCCGCCGATTCGCCCTACCAGGACTTGAAGTCCCTGTTCGAGGACGCCAAGGCCAATCCGACCAAGGTCAAGGTCGGGACGCCCGGCGCGACCAACACCCACGCCGCGGAGACCAGGCGGATCACCAAGCTCTACGGCGTGCCGCTGGAAGTCGTTCCCTTCAACGGGAACTCGGAGGTGCAGGCGGCGTTGCTCGGCGACAACGTCACCGTCGGCTTCGTCAACGCCTCGCAGGACGTGCTGCCAGCCATCGAGTCCGGTCAGCTGCGACCACTGGCCGTGGGCACCCCGACACGGCTGGACTACCTCGACGCGCCGACCTTCGCGGAGCTGGGATATCCCGAACTAGTCCACAGCACCACGACATTCGGCGTGCTCGCTTCGCAGGAGACGCCCGATCCGGTGGTGCGCAGGCTCGAAGACGTGCTGCGCCGCGCTTCGGCCGACCCCGGCGTGCTCGACAACCTCGACCGGCGTTACGTGCCCACGCAATTCCTCGGCGGCGCCGACCTTGCCCGCATGCTCGTGGAAACCGAGGAAACCTTCCGCGGCGTGGTCGGCAACTGAACCGGGATCACCTCGGGCGGGTGATGCTTTCACCTGGTTCGAAGGACGTCGGCAGGTGCAGGTCTTCGAGTTTCCCGGTTCCCGCGAGGTTTTCCACGAGCATCCCGGCCGCCGCCCGCCCGAGTTGGAAGGGGTCCCGGCGCACGGTGGCGATCCTGGGCCGGAAGAACCGCAACAGCGGCACGTCGTCGCAGGTGACCAGGGATACGTCTGCTGGATGCGACAGGCCGGCCGTCTCCAGCGCGGCCAGCACGCTGCCGAGCATCTGGTTGTTCCCGGCGATGAACGCGGTCGGCGCGTCGGGCGCGTCGAACAGCCCGAGCACGTCATCCGTCCCGATCGGGGTGAAGCCTTCGGTGGCTCGCACGGTGCAGCGCAGACCGAGGGATTCGGCTGTCGTGGTGGCCGTTTCGATGCGTTCACGGCCCGGACGAAGAGTGGCGAGTCCGGCGATCAACGCGATGTGCCGGTGACCGGCCTGGTGCAGCGCGCGCACCGCGTCCGCGATGCCGGTCCGGTGATCGGAGCACACCGAGCCGATGGCGGTGCTCAGCCGGATCTCCCGGTCGATGGCCACCATGGGTCCTTCGAAGTGCTCCAGGTTGGTGAGCAGCTTCGCGTCCCGTTCGGTCGTGACGGACAACAGCAGCCCGTCCACGCGCCGCTGCTCCAGCATCCGGAGGTTGCGCAGTTCGCGGTCGGGGTCACCCATCGAGTTGCTGAGCAGGAGGGAGTACCCGTGTTCGCCGAGCACGGCCTCGGCGCCGAGTGCGATCTGCGCGAACAGCGGATTGGAGATGTCGCCGATGGCGAAGCCGACGGTCCGGGTAGCGCCGCGCCGCAGCATCTGGCCGAGAGCGTTGGGCTGGTACCCGAGTTCGTCGACGACGGCCATCACGCGGTCGCGGGTGGCCTCGCTGACATCGGGGTGGTCGGACAGCACCCGCGACACGGTGGACATCGCGACTCCGGCGCGCTGGGCGACGTCGCGCAGGTTGACGCGGCCGCCCGGCTCGGTCACGGGCTTCGACTCGCCGCCCAACACGTCTCCAGATGATTTCCGGCCGCCCGCGGCGGCGCTCGCACTCCGGCGCAATGGTAACGCCGCCACAACGGACCGAACCCGCCCAGCTGCGTCACCCGCACCGCCACGCAAAACGAGTTCGAAGACGGCTCCTAGGTGTCGAGGCGGTGGCGGTGGATGTAGTCCCAGTCCAGGTCCCAGCCGAAGCCTGGTCCGGTCGGCAGGGCCAGGTGGCCGTCGACGAGCCGCGGCCGGTTCCGCACCAGGGACCACCAGAACGGGTCGCGGTCCGGGTGGAAGCACTCCGCGAACGTGCCGTGCGGCACGCTCGCCACCAGATGCGTGCTGACCTGCGGTTCTTCGTGGTGTCCCATCTCCACGTCGTAGGTCGTCGCCACCGCGGCGGTGCGCCGCCAAGCGGTGGGCCCTCCTGACCAGGACGCGTCGAAGTTGCACACGTCGATCGAACCGGTCTCCATCAGATCGCGGCAGCCGCTCGGCGTCAGCTCGGTCTGCCCCGCGGCGACCGGGATGCCGCCGATGCTGCGCACGTCGCGCAGCCCCCTGCGGTCGTTGTGCCAGCGGACCGGTTCTTCGAACCACCGGATGTCCAGGTGCCGGATCCGCTGGCACAGCGCGACGGCCTCCGGCACCGTGTAGCCCTGGTTGGCGTCGATGCAGATCACGAAGGCGTCGCCAGCCGCCTCGCGGGCGGCCTCGACCCGCTCGGCGTCGACGGCCGGGGCGCGTCCGCCCACTTTGAACTTCACCCCCGCCAGCCCCAACTCGTCGCGGTAGTAGGAGATCTCCTCGGCGATCGACCCCAGCGGCTCGCCGTAGTAGCCGCCGATGGCGGTCATCGGCACCCGGTCGCGAGCCCCGCCCCACAGCCGCCACAGCGGCTGCCCGAGCGCCTTTCCCACGGCGTCCCAGATCGCGGCGTCGACCGCCGCGAGGGCGACGAGCCCGATGCGGCGATCCCGCAGGATGTCGAACGTCACCGGGTACATCGCTGCCCAGCACCGTTCGGTGGCCATGGCGTCCATCCCGACGACCACCGGGGTGACCTCCTTCCGGATCACCGCCAGGATCTCGGCCGCGGTGGCGTCCTCGTCCCCGGCGTACGCCTCGCCGACGAGGCCCTGGTCCGTGATCAACCGCACGACGATCGTCGCCCGGTGCGTCATCCGGTAGTAGCTGCCCTTGAACTCGCGAGCCAGCGGAGCCCGGATGGGGATCGCCTCGACATCGACGATCTTCAGCGGTGTCAAGCTCATTCAGTCGATCCAATCGGTTTCGAAGGGAGTTCGGCCGCGCGGGCGTCCTCGGCTGCTTCGGGGAACATGTCGACGTCGCGCGTCTCGGGTCCGAGCCAAACGGAGACGGTCGTGATGACCGCCAGCCCGGCGATGTAGACGACGACCCAGTGCGGCGACCCGCCGCCCAGCGCGAGCAGCGAGGCCGAGATCAACGGCGCGAGCCCACCGGAGAGCGGCGCCATGCCTTCCCTGGCGAGCGCGAACCCGCTGTAGCGCACGGCCGACGGGAACATCTCGGCGAACCACCCGGCCTGGGCCGCGGTCATCATGGTCTTCGCCACCCCGGACGCGAAGATGATCGACAGCCAGATCCACAAGGTGCTCCCGGTGTCGAGCAGCAGGAAGAACGGGTAGGCGAACAGCGCCGAGAGAACCGCGCCGAGGATGTAGACCGGTCGGCGCCCGATGCGGTCGGACAGCGCCGCGAACGCCGGGATGGTGACGAACTGGATCGCCGAGGCGACGAGCAGACCGGTCAGCACCATCTGCTCCGGCAACCCCAACTCGTCGGTGACGTAGACGATGACCAGCGACTCGAAGATGTAGGCCAGCGACTTGTCGCCCATCTGCGCGCCCCAGGCGCACAGCAGGTTCCGCCAGGACCGCCGGAACACCTGGACGATCGGACGCTTCGCCTGCTGACCGGCCTGCTTGATCTCCTGGAAGACCGGGGTCTCGTGCAGCCGGAGGCGCATGACGAGTCCGATCGCGACACCGACGATGCTGAGCAGGAACGGGATTCGCCAGCCCCAGCTGAGGAATTCCTCCTCCGGCAGCCCCGACATCAACGCGTAGACGCCGTTGGCCATGATCAGCCCGGCCGCGACGCCGGTGTAGGGGAGTGCCGAGTAGAACCCGCGGCGCCGCACCGGCGCGGTCTCGGCCAACATCAGCACCGCGCCGCCGTATTCGGCCCCGGCGCCGAATCCCTGTGCGGCGCGCAGCAAGGTGAGCAGCACCGCGCCCCAGATCCCGACCGAGGCGTAGGTCGGCAGCAGCCCGATCAGGGTGGACGCCACGCCCATCATGATCAGCGTGATGACCAGGACGTTCTTCCGGCCGATCCGGTCGCCGAAGTGGCCGAAGAACGCCCCGCCGAGGGGACGCACGAAGAACCCGATGGCGAAGGTGGCGAACGCGCTGATCGTCCCGGTCGTCTCGTCGAACTGCGGGAAGAACAGCTGCCCGAAGACGACCGACGACGAGATCGCGAACAGGTAGAAGTCGTACCACTCGACCGCCGTGCCGATGACGCTCGACACCAGCACCCTGCGCAGTTCCGATCGGCTCAGCTCCCGCGGAGCGGCCGACGCCGCGCTCACCGCGGACCCTCCGCGATGAGCCCGTTCTCGTCGTAGACCACGGCGTACTTCCGGATGAAGTCCTCGTCGAGTTCCCAACCCAGCCCCGGTCGGTCGCCGAGGGTGATCGTGCCGCCTGCCAGGTCCGGCTTGTTGGCGATCAGCCCGTGCCAGATCGGATCGCGGTCGACGTGCATGGTGTCGGCGAAGGTGCCGTTCGGGATCGCCGCGAGCAGGTGGGCGCCGATGTGCGCTTCCTCGTGGTGGCTCATGGTCACGTCGAAGGTCAGGGCCATCGCCGCGACGCGCAGCCATTCGGTCGGCCCGCCGGACCAGGAACCGTCGAAATTGCAGAAGTCGATCGCCCCGGCGACCATCAGGTCCCGGCAGCCACCGGCGGAGAACTCGCTCTGCCCCGCGCAGATCCGCGCACCCGACCGGTAGCGGACGTCCCGCATCCCGCGGTGGTCGTTGTCCCACCGCACGGGCTCCTCGAAGTAGAACAGGTCGTGGTCGGCGACCAACCGGGCGAACCGGACCGCCTGCTCCGGGTTCCAACCCTGGTTGGCGTCGGCGATCAGCACGAAGTCGTCGCCGACCGCCTTGCGCGCGGCGATGAACCGCTCGGCGTCCTCCTCTGGGGTCAGGCCGCCGACCTTGAACTTCATGCCGTGCACACCAGCGTCCTCGGCCCGCCGCAGCTCCGCCTCGATGCCGCCCGGCTCGTCGTAGTACCCGCCGGTCCAGATCATCGGGATCTCGTTGCGGAATCCGCCCCAGACCTGCCACAGCGGTTGCCCGTAGCACTTCCCGATCGCGTCCCACACGGCGGTGTCCACGCACGCCTGGGCGACCAGGCCGATCCGCCGGTCGCGGAGGATGTTGAAGGTCACCGGGCGCATCAGCTGCCAAACCCGCTGCACCTGCAACGCGTTCTCGCCCTCGACCTTCGGGAAGATCTCGTCGTGGATGACCCGCTCGATGGCGGCGTTGGTGTCGTCCTCGTCTCCGACGAACGCCTCACCCACGATGCCGTTGCTCATGTGGACCCGGGTGACGATCGTCGACCGGTGGGTCATCCAGTAGTAGCTGCCCCGGTAAACGCGCCCCAGCGGCACTCGCAGCGGAATGGTCTCGATTCGTTCGATCCGCATCGTCGACCTGCTCGATTCCTGCACGACCAGCTCCCTTGCTGTCCTGGAATCGTTCCTGGAAACGATTCCAGGAAGTTACGCGGCCAGCTCGGAGTTGTCAACGAACGGTTTCCTGTCGACTCCGCCCAGTTATGACTGCCAGCCGCTGTTCCGACAGGACATCTGTCCACAGTGGTCATAGGCAGGCGGCGCCGCCGTCGCGTCGCACTGTCCACAGTGGTGTCATCGAGTCGGAACTCGGCAGCGGTGGTTCAGCAGGAGCCGTCGGCGACGGTGGCCGTGAGCGCGTACCAGTAGCTCGGCGGCAGATAGGTCGATGGGTACGCCTCGCCGATGTTGGTGGCGCTGACCGTCATGCAGACGGCGGGGGCGTCCTCGGCGCTGATCGTGTAGTGCTCCACGGTCACCTGGCCCTCCTGCTCCACGGTGTCCTCCGGCGGGGGATCCTCGGCCTGCGAAACCGTGAACAGCCCGTTGTCACCGCCCGCGTCGGTGTCGCGCAGCTTGTCCTGGAGGTAGGCCGCGAAGTTGTGGTCCGTCGGGTCCCGGAGGATGCCGTCGGAGTCGTCGGGCAGCCGCGAAGCGACTTCCTCGGCGGCTTCCTTGATCTCCCCGCCGCTCAGCGATAGGTCGTCGGCGGTGCTGTAGAGCTGGAAGCCCCCGAAAGCCAAGCCCGCCGCGCCGATGAACCACACCACCCGCTGCACCGCGAACGCCGCATCCGAGGGTTCGTTGGCCTCCGGGTTCGCGTACCACATCGCTTGGAAGCGCCACCACAACTTGCGTTGGTCCTGGAACCCGAGCACCACGAGCACCAGGGCGGCGAGCAGAGCGAGGACCGCGAAGGCCATGAACATGCCGAAGGCTTCCTTCGTCGATGTGCGCAACGGTGCGCCACCGACCACCAATCGATGGCGCACTGGCTGGGACGTGCCCTGAGCGGACTCGGTTCCCGCTGGTGGCGTCGGACTTCACCTGCATCCGCGAGGATCATCGGTGCTGTCCCGGCGTGATGAAGACGGGTGTGACGGACAGGGGAAGGTGGAGGCGGCCGTCCGCGACCTCGACCCGGACCGCGCCGCCGAAGGCGTCGACGGCGCACGCGGTGGGGTGCGGCCACGGCCGGTCGAACGGGATCGCGGGTTGGTCCTCGGCGTCGAAGTCGTCGCATCGCCGCCAGGCGACCAGCAGCGGTTCGTCGCACGTGCGATGCACCTCGTAGAGGTGGATTTCAGGGCGCTCGACGAGCTCGATCCGGCGTACTTCGCGCACTCCGTCTAGATACCTGGACAGCAGCTCGCAGGTGTCGGCGGTTGGCTGGTGGCGGGCACCGTCGAAGTCCATGAGCGCGAACGAGCCGAACATGAGAGCCCGGACGGTGTGCGGGTTGTCCTGGTTGGGGGATTCGGGCGCTAGTTGGAAACACGCTGTTCGGCGGACACCGCCTGCCAGCAGGAGCAGGGTGCGGGTCACGATGTCCCGGCTGGTGAGGCGGCGACGCTTGGCCGCCAGGTCGGGTGAGCAGCCGGTCATGAACATCCGCAGCGTCGCCGGAAGGGTTTCCAGCCGCTCGTAGAGCGCGGCCACGGCGGGCTCGGACTCGCTCTCCTGCGGTCCTCCGTCGGGGATCGAGGTCTCGCCGAGGAACTGCTGGCGATGCGCGGCGAGCACCGGTCCGAGGTGCGTCAGGTTCTGCCGGAAGCTGGTCGGCATCGGGCCGTTGAACTCCGTGGCGGCGATCGGCTTGTCGTAGCCATGCTTCGCCATCTGCCGTTGGCACGCCTGGATCATGGCGGGGATCTGGTACGGGTCGCCGTAGGGATGGATGTCGAAGACGTCGAAGTCCGGACCGCCGTCGCGGAGGATCCGGTCGAAGTAGTCGATCCACAGCGCGTTGCCGCTCGGGTCGTCGGCGATCATGGCGGCAGGTACCGCGCCGCCGAGCGCGACGAGCGCACCCGGATCGGCTTGCTTGACCGCCTCGTGGAAGACGTGCAGGTGGGCGAGGTACTCCTCGGGCGTGCCGGACCACAGCATGGGGATGCAGGGTTCGATCTCGCACTGCCAGAACCGAATCCGTCCTCGACCGCGTCGCACCAACTCGTTGATGAAGCTGCGGTAGCGGTCGAGGTCCTCGGCTGGCGACGCAGGCAGGAACCACGTTGGTCGCTTGATGGCCCACGGCGAGCTGGCGACCACGGTGACCCATGCTTCGTCGCCGTCCTGGAGTTGATCGAAGAAGGTGTCGGCCACCGTCCAGTCGAACCTGCCCCGTTCGGGTTCGACCTGCGACCAGCAGAGGTTCACGCGCACGAACCGACCGCCCAACGCGCGTACCTGGGGCATGAACTGCTCGGCGTCGCCGAACAGGCCGTACGTGGCACCTCGGTTGATCCCCGTGCGGATGTCGGGGAGCGGCCGCGGATCGTTGGCGGTGGGGGAAAGCTTCGTCATGGCATACACTGCCTAAATCGTTCGTGAGGACATCATGTCCCTTATTTGGGTACGATGAGTACCGTAAGGCGCGGAGCTGGCGAAGCGCAACAAGGGACGGTTGAGAGCGCAAGACCGCGATCGGAGGAGGCTGGGCGTGCCGCCAGAGCGAAAGGCGTCGAAGGCCGCGGCGGAACCGGACAAGCGTTCCCGGCGGCGCGGCGCGGAGTTGGAGAACGCGATCTTGCAGGCGGCGTTCGACGAGGTGGCCGAGGGCGGCTACGCCCGGCTCACCATGGACGGGGTCGCACAGCGCGCGGGCACCAACAAGACGGCGATCTACCGGCGCTGGCCGAACCGCGCCGCGCTCGCCCTGGCCGCGCATCGCCAGTTCGTGGCACAAGCGGCCACCCCGCCGGACACGGGTGAGCTGCGCTCCGACGTCCTCGCGCTGCTGCGCGGCGTGGTCGCCCGCATGGCGTCATCGGTGGGCGGTGAGATCCTCCGCGGCGCCATGTCCGAGCTGCACCAGCAGCCCGAGCTCATCCGCGAACTGCGCGAAATACTGGCTGACGAACCCGGCACCATGATGACCATCCTGACCAGGGCGGTGGCGCGCGGCGAAGCCCGACCCGCGGCGCTGACGCCGCGGGTGGCGGCCGTGCCCGTCGTGCTGCTGCGCCACGAGTACCAGATCAGCGGCCCGGTGCTGGAGATCCCGGACGAGACGGTCGTCGAAATCGTCGACCAGGTCTTCCTGCCAATGGTCCGGACGTGAGCGACCCTTGTTCCAGTGTGGACGTTCAACTCCGCGGCGGTCGGCGGAGCTGATCGGTCCACCTCGATCCTGTCCCCGGCTTGGTGTCGCGGGACCGCACCGGCTCTTGGCACGCGGCGGGTGTCCTCGATAACGTGTTGATCTTCGCCGGGCTCGTCCTGCTGCTGTTCGTGCGGGAACGCCAGGCGACCCAGGTGTGACCGCGTGCGATCACCCCGGTCGGGCGCGACGATGTGCCGGTCGGGGTCGAGGCTCAGCCGCCGGACAAAGGAGTACGAGCGTGACGAATCCGCACCAGAACGTCAGCTTCGCCAGCAATGGGCGCACCGCGCACGGATATCTGGCGACCCCGTCCGGTTCGGGGCCTGGGGTGGTGGTGATCCAGGAGTGGTGGGGGTTGACCGACCACGTCGCCGATGTCACCAACCGGCTGGCAGCCGAAGGGTTCGTCGCGCTGGCCCCCGATCTCTACGGCGGGCACACCACGCACGACGCCAAGGAAGCCGCCCGGCTGATGCAACAACTACCGGTGGACCAGGCGGCCCGCGACCTCTCCGGTGCGATCGACCACCTGCTGGGCCACGAATCCGTGACGAGTTCGTCGGTCGGCGTGGTCGGGTTCTGCATGGGTGGCGGGTTCGCGATCGTGCTCGCCGCGCAGCAGGGCGACCGGGTCGGTGCGGTGGTGCCGTTCTACGGCACGCCGTCGGTGACCGACACGGACTTCTCCGGCCTGACCGCGCCGATGCTGTGCCACTTCGCGGAATACGACCGGACCATCAGCATGGAGACGGTGGCCGAACTGCGCGACAAGATCCAGGAGCAGTCGAAGGTCCGCCCGCAGGTCCACGTCTACCCGGCCGGGCACGCGTTCTTCAACGACCAGAACCCGGCGGCCTACCACGAGGACTCGGCCCGAACGGCGTGGCCCCGAACCCTCGACTTCTTCCGCCGCCACCTGACCTGACCACCGGTCGTGAGTGCGCAACCGGGTTCTGGACCGGTTGCGCGCTCACGACCGCTGGTTGCCGTCGGGTATTGATCCATCGGTGTTCAGACCGAATTCCAGCAGCCGTTCGGCGCCTGGGAAATCTCCCCGCTGTGCGAGTTTCACGAGCTGCTGCGACGAATACCGGTCACCCCGCGCAGCGCTTTCGCGCAGCTCCGCGACCTTGCCGTGGTCGGCGAGCAGCTGCGCAAGCCTGCGGGTTGCCGAATTGTCAGCGTACGTGAAGTTTTGCAGCACTTCCAGTGCTTCCCGCTCGTTGCGTCCATGCATGAACAGCCTGATCAGCTCATAACGAGCACGATCATTGCCCGTGTCGGCGAGTTGGCGGAGCAGGTCGAGCTTCCCGTTCTTCGCGAGGTGTTCCGGCAACCACTCAAGTGCCCACTGCTCGCCGACGCGGAGCAGTTCGAGGACTTCCGGCCAGCGTCCCTGCTCGGCCAACAGGTCCGCGAGCATGGCCTTGACGCCGGTCTTCGGCACGTGTCCGGCGAAATCGCTGACGACGATCCGTTGCAGGAAAGCGATCGCCTCCGCAGCGCGGTTGTGCGCGGCCATCGCACGAACGAGACCTCGGAGCGTTTCCTCGCGGAGCTCGAAGTGAAGCGACGACGTGGCCCTGTCGAAGATCAACTCCTGGGCATGATCGAACCGACCTTGCTCGGTCAGCAGCTCGACGAGCCGGTCCACCTTGCCGCGCGGTGGTTGGTTCGGACCGAGAGCTCGCAGTGCCTCGATCACGTCGATGGCCGGGTCCTGCTCAATTCGCAGCTCCGTCAACAGCCACTCCGCGTCCGGCGAACCGACCTGGGCGAAGCGGTCGAGCTGCTCGGTGTTGCCCGCCTTGGCGAACTGCCTGGCAAGCCAGCCGGGGCCCCAACCGTCGTCGACCCGGTCGCGCACCAGCCGCAATGCCTGTTCCGCGCGGCCGCACGTCACGAGCAGGTCTGCCAACTGCTCGCTGGCGGAACCGGAGGGATCGCCGCCAAGCCATCGACCGCCCAGCTGAATGTCTCTGCTGCTCGAAGTACTCGCGTTGTCATGTCCGCGTTCGATGTATGTCTTGAGGGTCTTGATCGCGTCTTCTTCCCGACCGAGTTTCACGAACAGGTGGGCCAACCGGCGGGTCGCCCAGTGGGCGTAAATCCGGGCATCGATGAGTCCCTCCAGCACGGCCAACGCGTCTTCGTCGCGTCGTTGGTCAATCAAGGTGTCCACGGCTGCCACGTACTCTTGCCTTGGCAGGACCTCCTCCAGGGTGTCGTGTTCGGGATCGAACTCGGCCAACAGCGCGACGGCCTCTTCGACGCGACCGTACTCGGCCAGCACGGGGACCATCCGCTCTTGAAAGAAGGGGTTGGCCGTGCTGAGGCTGCGGCGGTACAAGGCGTTGCCGTGCCGGTAGAGCAGGCGGTGGTAGGCGTTTTCCGCGAACAGGTACTGGTCGAACGGGTCCGTGGTGTGCGTTCGGAGCGCTTCCCAAAGGGAGTCCGGTACCAACGCCCTGCGCCGGGTCGCCCGGCCGTGCTGTTCGAGGTAGTCGTGCAGTTCGTAGCCGTCCGGCGGACCTGCTCCGGGATGGTGGCGTCTCGGCACGAGAGCGGTGATGCCGTATTGCGCGTCGTCGGCGGCTCGGGCCAGCCCCTGTGCGAACCAGTCGTGGGGCGGATCGATTCGATCGGGTTCGCTGAGGTAACCGTGGGCGGCATCGGTCAGCAGGGCGCGTGGCAGCAGGCTCTTCGAACCGAGGCGTCGGACGTCGATCACTGCTGCGATGATGGCCGCCGCGTAGCGGTCTTCCGGCGTATCGGGGTGTTCGAAACGCTCCACCAGGGCAGGGCCACCAGCCAGGGTTTGGATCACCTTGCGGTCTGCGCCGGTCGCGCTGGCTGCTTGGGAAAGGCGCGGATCGATCAGCTCGCCGCTGCGAAGATCTGCCAGGTCTGCGTCGCTGAACTGCTCGGCCACCCGAATCCGGCGCACCGAATGCTGCAGCAGCGCTCGCGCGTACGGATGATCGTTGGTCGTGTCGGCGATTAGTTCCGCCCAGTACTGCGGCCACAACGTGCCCAGCACCACCACCGGGCCGGGAATTGAACCGTCCAGCAGCATGCGCAGGCATGCCGCGGCAGCTTCACCTGCGGGCCCGGTGAGGAAGTTCTGGGTTTCGTTGAGCCAGAGCACTGAGCCGGGCACCACTTTGCCGCTCCGCAGTAGGCTCACCAAACCATCAGCCGTGCGCGGGTGGTGCAGCGGCCAGTTGCTCAGCGTTTCGTGGCTCCGCACGGATTCGTAGAGGGCGCGGGTCTTGCCGGTGGAGGATCCGCCGGTCAGCACCACCATCAGGCTGCGAGTGGGGTCGACCAGCTGGGCATCGAGTTCGCCATCGTGCGTTCGGCGCAGGTATCGCGGTAGTTCCGGCAGTTGCTCGTTCGCGGCCGACAGGACGATCGCTCGGTGCACATCCAGGTCGAAAGGGGTCCAGTCGCCGACCGGCCGGGGGACTGGACCGCGCGCAGCGGTCTGCGGGGCGTGCAGGTGCACGTCACCTGCGATCGTTCCCGCTTGCACGACATTGGTGAAGTCACCGGTCGCCTCGTTTCGCGCGATCTCCTCCGCCATGTGCCGATTATCACCGCTCGTGAGTGCGCAACCGGCCCAGAACCCGGTGTGCCCTCACGACTGATCGGGGTGTTACTGCTGGCCCTGTCACGCGAGTCAATCGCGCACCTATTGGGAAATTCTCGCCTCCTGGTCAGATGTGGCGTCCGCCGGTGATTTCCAGGACGCAGCCCGTCATGTACGACGACAGGTCGCAGGCCAGGAACAGCACCACCTTGGCGACCTCTTCGGGTTCTCCCGCGCGCTGCATCGGGATCTCGGCGAGTTTGGCCTGCCACACGTCCTCGCGCAGCGCCGCGGTCATGTCGGTGCGGATCAGGCCCGGCTGCACCGCGTTGACCCGCACGCCCTGGTGCGCGACCTCCTTGGCCGCTGCCTTTGTCAACCCGATGATGCCCGCCTTGGCCGCGCTGTAGTTCGTCTGGCCGATCATGCCGACCTTGCCGGAGATCGACGAGATGTTCACGATCGAACCGCTGCCCTGCTCGCGCATCACCGCGGCGGCTGCCTGGGTGCCCAGCCACGCGCCCTTGACGTGCACGTCCAGGACCGCTTCGAAGTCGGCGAGCGTCATCTTGCGCATGGTGGCGTCGCGGGTGATGCCCGCGTTGTTCACCATGACGTCCAACGCGCCGAATTCGTCGGTGGCCGTCCGCACCGCCGCCTGCACCGCGTCCGCGTCGGTGACATCGCAGGCCACCCCGAGCGCGATGCCCTCGCCGCCCAGCTTCGCGGCGGATTCCCGTGCGTGCTCGGCGTCGATGTCGGCGAGCACCACCTTCGCGCCGTGCGCGACGAAGTTCTCCGCGATGGCGAATCCGATCCCCTTGGCGCCGCCGGTGATGATCGCGACCTTGTCCTGCAACATGAAGTCCTCCTCGGAGAGTGTTCGGTCACAGCGTGCTTTCGGTGCCGAAGATCGCGGTGACCTGGCTGGACAGCACACCGCCGTTGCCGTGCGCGAGCGCCACGTCGGCGCCTTCGATCTGCCGCGCACCGCAGTCGCCGCGCAGCTGCCGGACCGCTTCGATGATGGTGAAGATCCCGTACATGCCGGGGTGGCAGTAGGAAAGGCCCCCGCCGTTGGTGTTGACCGGTAGCTTCCCGCCCGGGGCGATCTGCCCTTCGGCGACGAACGCGCCGCCCTCGCCCTTCGCGCAGAACCCGAGGTCCTCCAGGAACAGGACCGGGTTGATGGTGAAGGCGTCGTAGAGCTCGACCACATCGACGTCCTGCGGCGTCAGCCCGGCCATCCCGAACGCCCGGCTACCGGATTCCACCGCCGCGGTGACCGTCAGATCCGGCATCGCCGAGATGCTGCGGTGCGAGGTCGCCTCGCCAGCCCCGAGCAGGAAGACGGGCTTGCCGGGCAGCTCCCGCGCCCGCTGCGCGCTGGTCAGCACCACCGCGCCGCCGCCGTCGGTGACCAGGCAGCAGTCCAGCTTGGTCAGCGGATCGCTGATCAGCCGCGCGGACAGCACTTCCTCGCGGGTCAGCGGCTCGCGCAGGAACGCCGCCGGGTTGAGCTGCGCCCACTGCCGCGCGGCCACCGCCACGTCGGCCAGCTGCTCGCGGGTGGTGCCGTACTGGTGCATGTGCCGCGCGGTCGCCATCGCGTACATGCTGATCGGGTGCCGGGCTCGGTAGGGCGCCTCGAACGGGTTCGGCTTGGACGGCGAGACCAACCGACCGCCATCGGAGCGCTGGGTGCTGCCGTAGACGATCAGCGCCGTGGAGATGATCCCGGCGTTGATCGCCGCTGCGGCGTGCAGCAGGTGCGAGACGAACGAGCTGCCACCGATGGTCGATCCGTCGACGTATTTCGGCCTGATGCCGAGGTATTCGGCGGTGTCCATGCCCGACATCGGGTAGTACGACGACGCGGTGAACAGTCCGTCCACTTCGGACTTCCGGATGCCCGCGTCGGCCAGCGCCCGCACCGTCGCCTGCCCGACCAGGTCCAGCGGGGTCAGGCCCGGTGCGACCGCCCCGAGATCCGACTCGGCCACCCCGACGACCGCAGCGGTGCCGCGCAACGTGGTGTTCGAAGCCCCAGCGCCCGTTCGACTGACGCGAGCGGGAACGGGTTGCTGCTCGGGGCGGCCCGTGGTCCGGAACAACGCGACCGGCGTGCCATCCTCGTCGGCCACGGCGAACGCGACGCGGGACCCGATGACCACCTGGTCGGGATCGACGTCGTCGACCCGCGACATCATCCGGAAGCCCTCGTCGAGATCGATCAGCGCGACGTTGTGCACCCCGCTGCGGCTGCGCACCGCAGTTGTCGAGTAGACGCTCCCGAGCCCGCTGCTGCGGTGCCAGCTCAGATCATCGCTGCCGCAGTCCGGGCACAGCACACGCGGTGGGAACACCACCGCCGAACACTCGCCGCAGCGCTGGTACCGCAGCTCACCGGCCGCCAGGCCGTCCCGGAACACCGTCTCGGGAGCTGCCCCGTCCAGGGGCGTCAGGTCGTTCATCGCTTGCGTACCTTCCCGGTCGTGAGCGACCACTCCCACTCACGACCCATCCGTGACCACCGCCAGGCAGTCCACCGCGACAGCGCCGTTGCCGACCGCGTCCACCAGCAGCGGGTTGACGTCCAACTCCGCGATGTCGTCGGCCAGATCGACAGCCAGCCACGACAGCCGCGCCACCACGTCCGCAGCGGCGTCCAGGTCGCGTGCGGGCTTGCCTCGCACCTCCCCGAACAACCGGCTGCCGCGCAACGATGTCAGCAGGCGCTTCGCCGCGTCGGTGTCCAGCGGCGCCACGCCGACCTGGCTGTCGGCGAGCACTTCCACCAGCACGCCGCCGAACCCGACGACCACCACCGGACCGAAGGCCGGGTCGCGCTTGATGCCCACGATTAGTTCGGTGTCGCCACCGGCCATCCGCTGCACCAGCAGTCGCGCGCCGGGATCACCGGCGTCGCGGGCGACGCGCAGCAGTTCCTCGGCAGCGGTGCGGATTTCGGCGTCGTCGGTCAGTGCCAGCCGAACCCCGCCGATGTCGGACTTGTGTCCAATGTGGTCGGACAGCAGCTTGACCGCGACCGGGCCGCCGAGGTCGTGCGCCGCCGAGACGGCGGCATCCGGGGTTTCGACCGGGAACGCCCCGGCGCACGGCACGCCGTATGCGGCGATCAGCCGACTCGACTGGTGCTCGTCGAGCTGCGTGCGGCCGTGCTCGCGGGCGTCCCGGATGATCGCGCGGGCCACCTGCTCGTCGATGTCGGTGGGCCGCGTCGGGTTCGGCAGCGGCGGTCGCAGGCTGAAGTCGGCGAGCGCGCCCAGCGCCGCCGCGGCCCGTCCGGGGTCGGTGTAGCACGGAATGCCGAGCTCCTGAAATTGCTGGCGAGGTCGACCGCTGCCGCCGGTCCACACCACGACCAGTGGTCGGTCGGTGGACCGGTATGCCTGCTCGATCGCGTCGATCAGCTGCGTGGCCGCGTTGTCGGCGTTGCCCAGCAGCACCGCGATCATGTCGGTGCCCGGGTGTTCGACGGCGATCTCCAGCGCCCGCCGCAGCATGCCCGGTTCGCTGAGCAGCGCCGCGGTGAGATCGACCGGGTTGCGCGGCGAACCGAACGGCGGGATGACCTCGGCCATCCGCCGCTGCCACGCCTCGTCCCAGGGCTGCACCTGAAGACCGTTGCTGCTGGCCATGTCCGCCATCAGCACCCCGGCGCCGCCGGACAGCGACAGCGTGCTCAGCCGCCGACCTCGGGTGCGTCGACCGGCGGCGAACACCAACCCGGTGTCCAGCAACCGCTCCATGCCGTCCAGCCGGATGATGCCGAACTGCCGGGTCGCGCCGTCGAACACGGCGTCCTCCCCGGTCAGCGACGCGGTGTGCGATCGCGCGGCACGCGCCCCGGCCTCGGAGCTGCCGACCTTGACCGCCAGGATGGGTTTGTCCAGCTCGTGCGCCCGGCGGGCCACCGCCAGCAGCTCGCGACCGTGGTGCACGCCTTCGAGGTAGGCCATCAGGACTTCGCTCTCGGCGGTCTCGACCAACCCGCCGAGCACTTCGGCCACCGACAGGTCGGCCTCGTTGCCGGTGTTGAGGAAGTGGGAGATGCCCAGCCCGGCGGCCTGCGCCGCGCTGAAGATGAAGGTGCCGAAAGCCCCGCTCTGGCTGACGAAAGCCACCGGCCCCTCGCGCAGCTCGGTGCTGTCGTCCATCGCCGAGGTGAAGGTGGGCAGCGCGCGATCGCGCAGGCTGAACATGCCCAGGCAGTTCGGGCCGAGCACGCGGATGCCGGTCTCGGCGATGACCACCTGCAACTGCCGTTGCAACAGCTCACCGCGCTCGCCGATCTCGGCGAACCCGGAGGCGCCGACGATCGCGGCCGGAATGCCGCGTTTCGCGCAATCCCGGACGCCGTCGACGACCTTGTCGGCGGGCAGCATCACCATCGCCAGGTCGATCTCGCCGCCGACCTCGTCGAGGCTGCGGTAGGCGGGCAGGCCCTGCACCTGCGTGCGCCGGGAGTTGATCGGCAGCAGTCGACCGGTGTAGCCGAAGCGCTTCATCAATTCGATGGGGCGGCCGGACAACTTGACCGGATTGTCCGAAGCGCCCAGGATGGCGATCGATCGCGGATGCAGCAGTCGTTGGATTGCCGAGCTGTCAACGGCGCCCACGAACCCCTCCTCGCTAGATTCCTCAAATTTGGCGCAGCAGTTGCTTCGCGATGATCAGCTTTTGGATCTCGCTGGTGCCTTCGTAGATCCGGAACACCCTTGAGTCGCGGTAGAAGCGCTCCACCGGCACGCCGCGCATGTAGCCGGATCCGCCGTGCACCTGCACCGCGCGGTCTGCGACGCGGGAAACCATTTCGCTGCAGAACAACTTCGCGCACGACGGCGCGAGCCGGGTGTCCACCCCGGAGTCGTACTCGCGGGCGGCCTCCAGCACCATCGACCGCCCCGCGTACAGCTCGGCCTGCGACTCGGCGAGCAGCGCCTGCACCAGCTGGAAGCGGCTGATCGGTTTGCCGCCCTGCTCGGCCTCGGCGGCGAAGCGCACCGACTCCTCGACGATCCGGGTGGCCAGGCCGACGCAGATGGCCGCGATGTGCAGTCGGCCGCGGGTCAGCGACGACATCGCCGCGGCGAACCCGGTGCCCTCCTGCCCGCCCACGATCGCCGTCGCGGGCACCCGGACGTCGTCGAAGAACACCTCGGCGGTGTGCGCCCCGGCCTGGCCCATCTTGGCGTTCGGCGGCCCGATCCGGACCCCGTCCCAGCCGGTCTCGACGAGCAACACCGAAATTCCCCGGTGCGCCTCGGCTTCCTCGTCCGTGCGGGCGAACACCACCAGCAGATCGGCCTGCGGCGCGTTGGTGATGAACCGCTTGGCTCCGGAGAGCACATACGCTCCGCCATCGCGAACCGCCTTGGTGCGCACCGAGCTCGGGTCCGAACCTGCTCCGTCCTCGGTGAGCGCGAACGAAGCGATGGCCGCACCGGACGCCAGCCGGGGCAGCCACTCCTGCTTCTGCTCCTCGGTGCCGTACTTGACGATCACCTGCCCGGCGATGCCGTTGTTCGTGCCGAACATCGAGCGGAACGCCGGAACCGCGTAGCCCAGCTCGATGGCCAGCCGGACGTCCTCGCTCATCGAAAGGCCGAGCCCGCCGTACTCCTCGGGCAGGGCGAAACCGAACAGTCCCATCTCGGCGGCGGCCGTGCGCAACCGCTGCGGGATCGCGTCCGTCTCCTCGATCTCGTCCTCGCTGGGCACCACCTCGTTGCGGACGAAATCGCGGACGGTGCGCAGGACGTCGTCGAACACGTTCGGATCCATCGCTCTCCTCACCACTGGTCACGAGCCAGCCAGCGCGGACTCGGCGGCTTCCTGGTGCGCACCACGTGCGGACCGGGTCAACAGGATTCGGACCCCGACCAGCGACATCAGCACGGTGACCAGCGCCCAGCCGATCACCGGCAGGATCGAGCCGGAGGCGGTCAGCAGCAGCTGGCCGATCATCGGCGTGGTGCCGCCGAGCAGCGTCCCGGCCAGGCCGTAGGACAGCGAGATGGCGGTGTAGCGGACGCGGGCCGGGAACGCGTCGGCCAGCACCCCGGCGAGGATCGAGTAGAACATCACGTGCGGGACGGTCGCCAGCACCATGCCCACCACCGACAGCGCGAAGCTGCCGGTGCTGATCATCAGGAACATCAGCGGCATCACCGGCAGCTCCGCGACCAGCAGCAGGGTGACGATCTTGCGGACGCCGTACTTGCTGGCCAGCAGCGCGCCGAAGGGCTGCACGACGAACTGGGTGATGCTGGCGATCAGCACCACGGTCATGAAGGTGTTCCGCTCGAAACCGAGCTCGTTGGTCGCCCACGACACGGCGAAGGTGTTCTTGAAGTACGAAGCGGAGAACACGATCGCGCAGGCGAAGACGCCCAGCGCCACCAGCCCGGTGTGGTGCCGGAAGGTGTCCAGCAGCGGGAACTTGGCGGTCAAGCCGGTTTGCTTGAGCTTGGTGAGCTCCGGCGACTCCTCGATGCTCAACCGGATCACCAGCCCCAGCACCACCAGCACGGCCGACGCGAGGAACGGCAGGCGCCAGCCCCAGGCGTAGAACGCGTCGTCGGGAAGTTGCGAGACGAGGGTGAAGGCGAGCGAGGAGAGGATCTGGCCGGACGGCGAACCCTGTTGCGCCCACGAGCCGGAGATGATGCTGCGACCTTTGGGGGCGTGCTCGGTGGCGATCAGCACGGCACCGCCCCACTCGCCGCCGACGGCCAGGCCCTGCACCACCCGCAGCAGCACCAGGAGGATCGGCGCGGCGATGCCGATGGTGGCGTAGGTGGGCAGCGCGCCGATGCCGACGGTGGTGCAGCCCATCAGCAGCAGCGTGATGATCAGCGCCTTCTTGCGGCCGACGCGGTCACCGAGGTGGCCGAAGATGATGCCGCCCAGCGGACGGGCCAGGAACCCGACCCAGAACGTCGCGAACGACACCAGCACGCCGATGGCAGGCGTGACGACCGGGAAGAACAGCTTGCCGAACACCAGTGCCGAGGCGGTGCCGTAGATGTAGAAGTCGTACCACTCGATGCTGGTACCGACGAACGAGGCGATCCCGGCCTTGCGGCCCATTCTCTCCTGCGCAGAAAGCCGTCTCATCGCGTTGGCTCCGTCTCGACCGGTCGCGGGCCATCCACCGAGCCCTCGGCGGATCGAAACCCGTTGGCACAGCTGAAGATCCGCCGATGCGGTGCGGTCGACGTCGGTGCCGCCGCATCGCGATCCCGTGCTTCGACGCTAGGTCAGCGGATGTGTTCCGTCTAACACCAAATTCAGGTAGGTTTGATTCGTTGCGCGACACAATCCGCGTTGACCTGGGCAAAGGCGCTCGTGGTCGGGAGGTTGGGCGGTGGAGCTACGCCACCTGCAGGCATTCGTCGCCGTGGCGGAGGAGCTGAACTTCCGCCGGGCCGCGGTCCGGTTGCACATGTCCCAACCGCCGCTGTCGCAACAGATCAAACGCCTGGAGCACGAAGTCGGGGTGCCGCTGCTGCGCCGCACCACGCGGCAGGTCGCGCTGACCGCGGCCGGGGAGGCGTTCCTGCACGAGGCGCGCAAGACGCTGCAAGCGGCGGAAGCCGCGCCGCGGTTGGCCCGGCAAGCCGCGGCGGGGGAGATCGGCGTGGTCCGGCTGGGGTTCAGCGGCCAGACGTCGTACCAGGTGATGTTGCTGATCGTGCGCAAGTTCCGGGAGCGCTATCCGAAGGTGCGCTTCGAAATCCGCAGCCCGCTCTACGGCGGCGAGCTGGTGGACCGGATCAACCAGCAGGAGGTCGACGCGGGGCTGCTGCGCCTGCCGGTGCCGACCGAGGGTCTGTGCGTGCGGGAACTGGAGCAGCACGCGTTGGCGGTCGCGCTGCCGGAGGACCACCGGCTGGCCGATGGTCGCAGCATCGGGCTGGCAGATCTGCGGGGCGAAGCGTTCATCAGCTACCCCAGCGGGCGGGGGTCGGTGGTCAACCAGCTGGTGCAGGCGGCCTGCCTGCGACACGGCTACAGCCCGGATTTCGTGCAGGAAGCACCGGACACGCACACGATCCTGTCGTTGGTCGGCGCCGGTTCCGGGATCAGCCTGGTCCCGATGACCGCCGAACACCTGAAAGTGCCTGGGGTGGTGCTGGTTCCGGTGCACGACGCGCCGCCGATCCCACTGGCCCTGGTGTGGCGCGCGGACGACCAGAACCCGGCGCTGGCCGGCCTGGTAGGACTACTCGACGAAGTAGTAGCGGAACTCTGAATCTTCTTCAGCAGGACTCTTTTGCGTGGCGGTGCGGGTAGCGGAACCTCAGACGCCGTCTCGCTGTGGGATCCCCGACATCATGAATGTCCCGTGGCTGTCCTCGCGAGACGACGTCTGAGAACCCGCGGCGGTGCCGGTTGCGTACGTGGGCTAAGCGGCTTCCCCGCTCCAAAGAACAAAGACAGGAGCTTCGCGGGCTGATCTTTGGAGAGTCCACAGTGGATGGATCTGCGAGTTTCTGATGAGATCGGGAAAAACGGATGGGTGCGGAAAGTGTGGTGCAGTGCACGTGCTGTTTCGGTAACCCTGCGTTGTGTCGAGCCGACAGAACAGATGAGTAGGAGATCACCGATGATCTTGACATTTTCTGAATGAGGAGGTTCTTCGTGGCTGCCGACCGACCGGAGAGTCGGGCATGGTGGATCTGGAGTGCGGCGGTGGTTGCCTACCTCGCCGCGGTATTTCACAGAGGCAGCTTGGGGGTTGCCGGAACGCAGGCGCTGGACCGGTTCGACGTCGGACCCGCCGCGCTGAGCGCGTTCACGGTCCTGCAGGTCGGCATCTACGCCGGGATGCAGATTCCCACCGGATTGCTGGTGGACCGGTTCGGGGCCAGGAAGGTGGTCACCGTCGCGGTGCTGCTGTTGGGCACCGGGCAGGTGCTCTTCGCCCTCGCCGGGTCGTATCCGATGGCCTTGCTCGCCCGCGCCGTGCTGGGCCTGGGCGATGCGCTGATGTGGGTCAGCATTCTGCGGCTGGTGGCAGCGCACTTCTCCGCCCGCCGCTACGCACTGGTGGCAACGGTGTCCAGCGCGCTGGGGGCGCTGGGGGGTGTTGCGGCCACGTTCCCGCTCGCGCTGGCGTTGCAGAACATGGGGTGGACGGCGACATTCCTGCTGGTGGGCGCATTGACGCTCGGCTACGCGGCGGTCACCGCAACGGTCGTGCGGGATGCCTCGCCGGGCAGTCCGCAACCGCGTAGTGGGGGTGCGGTCTTCCAGCAGGTGCGCGCCGCGTGGTCGGTGCCGGGCACGCGGCTCGCGTTCTGGGCGCACTTCTGCACGATGTTCGTCTCGGGCGCGCTGACCCTGCTGTGGGGTTTCCCGTACCTGGTGAACGGGCTGGGCGTGCCTGCCGCGACGGCGAGCGTGCTGCTGAGCGTGCTGATCATCGGGCAGGTGATCGGCGGTCCGGTGGTGGGTGCGCTGATCGGCCGCCGCCCGGAGTGCCGGATGTGGATCGTGCTCGGCTACCTGCTGCTCAACGCCCTGTCCTGGGTGGTGCTGCTGGGCTGGCCGGAGGGGAGACCGCCGCTGGCGGTGATCGCGACGGCCTTCATGGTCTTCGCCCTGGGCGGCCCGGTCTCGGCGGTCGCCTTCGCCCTGGTGCGCGACTACAACTCGGTGCGCCAGGTCGGCACGGCCACCGGTGTGGCCAACGCGGGTGGGCACTCGGCAACCGCACTCGGTGTCCTGTGCGTGGGCCTGGTCCTGGACCTGGCACAGGGCATGCCGGGCGGCTCGGAGTACCGAGTGGCGATGCTCGCGCTGGTGGCGCTGCTGGTGTTCGGCACGTTCCGCACGGTGGTGTGGTGGCGTCGAGCCCGAGCGGCGGTGTTCGCGGCGGAGGCCCGAGGAGAAGGTGTCCCGGTCGTCCTGACCCGCCACCGCTGGGACCTCGACATTCCCCGCCAAACCGTCAACGCCTGATCGGCCCGAATGAGTCGTGAGTGCGAAAGCGGGCTCCAACCCGCTTTCGCGCTCACGACTGTGCCAGCTTGGTGCGGATTTCTTCCAGGCGCTGGGTTTCGAGTTCTACCGCGGGGGTCACGCGTGAGGCTGTGGGATTTCGTGACTCGATTGATCGTGCTGGGGGTGTTTTCGAGATGAGCCCGCAGCGGTGGAGCGCCTTCACCCAGGAGATCAAGAGCGGTCAGTTCGACCAGTAACGGCGGCCGAGCACGCCGTTCGGATTGGAAAGGGTGGCGCGCCCAAGTTCGTCGGCAGCACGGGTTCCGCCTAGCCGAAACCCTGCAGCCCCTCGGCCGCGCTCCGCGAACTCCTGCCCCGGTCGTGAGTGGTTACGGCCGCTCTGGCGACCACAACCACTCACGATCGGTGCACGTGAGTTGTCCACAGGCGACAGAGCTGTCCACAGATTCGCCAACCCCCCTGGTGTGAAAACGCGTTGGTGCAGATCGTGGGTGCATGTCGAACACTCCACTGTGGTGCAACAAGAACTTCCTGCCGCGAGAAGACCGAGAGCGATGGCTGAAGCTGATCGATTCTCAGCACGGAATCGTGTGTCACAACCAACTGCCCGAATTCGGGGTTTCCCGGAGCACGGTCCGGGCGCACCTCGCGGCCAACCGGTGGCGGCGAGTGCTGCCGGGGGTGTACTCGGTGTTCACGGGTCCGCTACCGAGGTCGTCCCTGATCTCCGCCGCCCTGTGCTACGGCGGCCCATGTGCGGTGCTCAGCCACCGCGCCGCGGCCGAGGAATGGGGAATGCTGCCCTCGGCATCCGACTCGCAGGTGCACATCACCGTGCCGTACTCGAATTCGGCGATCTCGCAGCTTCCAACGGTCCAGGTGCACCGTTCCCGCGCCTTCCGACACATCGTGGCTCCGGCGGAACCACCGCGCACGAACCGGGAGGACACCATCATCGATCTCGCGACGGCCGAACCATCGGCCGAGCAGGCGCGAAATACCTTCATTCAACTCGTCGGTTCTACTCGCATAGCGATCTGGCGCGTGCACAGCCAACTTGAAGCCGCCATTCCGGTATCGGAAGGTGTTGAAGCAGGCGTTGGAACTGCTGCGCGGTGGTGCGCTCTCGGTGTTGGAAAGCAGAGTACGTGCTCAAGGTCGAGCAGGCGCATGGGCTCCCGGCCGGGACACGGCAGGTTCCGTTCGCGGTCGACGGTGTTGTTCTCTGGGAAGACGTCGCGTATGACGATGTCGGGTCGCGTTTGACGGTGCGCCTCGACGGGCGCCAGTTCCACACCACGAGCCGCATTGCCTTCCGGGACCGGCGTCGTGACAACGCGGCCGAGTTGGCCGGTCGATCCCGCCTCGTTTACGGCTGGAACGAGGTGCACACCGATGCGTGCGGCGTTGCGGCGGAAGTGTTGCAGGTGCTGCGGCGAAGTGGCTTCGAACCGCAGAGCAAGCCGTGCCGAAGTTGCGGTTGAACAGTCGTGAGTGGTTACGGTCGCCATAGCGGCCGTAACCACTCACGACGGTGAGGTGCTCGCTGGCGCGCTTCAGAGCACTGTGGATAGGTGCCAGGGGACGAATTCTTCTTCTCCGTAGCCGAGTTCTTCGCTCTTGGTCTGCTCGCCCGACGCCACTCGCAGGATTTGGTCGAAGATCTGCTGGCCCATTTCCGCGACCGTCAGTTCGCCGTCGGCGATGACCCCGCAGTTGATGTCCATGTCGTCGGTCATCCGCTCGTACAGCGGCGTGTTGGTGGCCAGCTTGATGCTCGGCGCTGGTTTGCAGCCGAACGCCGAGCCGCGTCCGGTGGTGAAGCACAGCAGTTGGGCGCCGCCAGCGATCAGCCCGGTGGCGTTGACCGGGTCGTAACCGGGCGTGTCCATGAACATCAGGCCCTGCTCGGTGATCGGCTCGGCGTACTGCAGCACGTCGACGAGGTTGGTGGTGCCGCCCTTGGCCGCCGCGCCCAGCGACTTCTCCAGGATTGTGGTCAGCCCGCCCGCCTTGTTGCCGGGGGAGGGGTTGTTGTTGATGGAGCTGCCGTCGATCTGGACGTGCTTCTCCCACCAGGAGATCCGGTCCACCAGCTTCTCGCCGACCTCGCGGCTGATCGCGCGCCGGGTGAGCAGGTGCTCGGCGCCGTAGATCTCGGTGGTCTCGCCGAACACCGCGGTCCCGCCGTTGCGGATCAGCAGGTCGGCTGCCGCACCCAGCGCGGGATTCGCGGTGATCCCGGAGTAGGCGTCGGAACCGCCGCACTCCATGGCCAGGACCAGCTTGTCCGCGGAAACCGTCTGCCGCTGGTAGGCGTTGGCGATCGGCAGCATTTCCTCGATCCGCCGCACGCCCTCGGCCACGGTCTTCTTGGTGCCGCCGAGTTCCTGGATGGTCATGGCGTGCACCGGCATGCCCGGCGGCAGCCGCAGGTCCTCGGTGAGGCTCTTGACCTGGTTGACCTCGCAGCCCAGCCCGATCACCAGCAGGCCCGCGATGTTGGGGTGCCCGGCGTAGCCCTGCAACGCGCGGCGCAGCACCTCGAAGCCCTCGTTGCCCCGCCCGCTGTGCCCGCATCCCAGGGTGTGGGTGAGCGGGCAGACGCCGTCGACGTTCGGGTAGTCGTCGAGCAGCCCGGATGCCTCGACCCGGCGCGCGATCATCTTGGCCGCGGTCGCCGAGCAGTTCACCGAGGTCAGCACCGCGAGGTAGTTGCGGGTGCCGACCCGGCCGTCGGGCCGCACGAAGCCCTCGAAGGTGGCCCGCTGCGCGCTGGGCACGTACTCGGTGGGGACCACTTCGGTGCCGAACGCGTGCTCTCGCTGGAACTCCTGGTAGGCCACGTTGTGCGTGTGCACGTGCTCGCCGGCCTTGATCGGGCGGGCGGCGAAGCCGATGATCTGGCCGTACTTGCGGATCGGCGCGCCCTCGGCGATGTCCACTGTGGCCAGTTTGTGGCCGCGCGGCACCGCGTCGGGCACCGGCACACCGGAGTAGGTGCCGGGTTCGACGTCGTTGCGGGCGATGAGGACCGAATCATCGGCGTGCAGGCGGAATCCCAACTGGTCCAGGTTCGGCGACGACAAACCGGATCACCCTCGTTTCACGAATATGAAATCGTTTCTCCCTGGTGAACTATGGTAGTCGCCGAACGCCCAGGTTGTCACCGAAGACCGATCCGTCGGCCGATCGCCATGGCGGGGCAATTTCGCGAGAAATTGCCCCGCGCCTCGTGCGGGGAGGGTGCCGATTTCTCGCGACATCGGCAACTCAGCGCCGCGTCTGGGCGACGTCGCCGAGGTCCCAGAACAGCCCGGCCATGATCCGCAGTGCCTCGCGGGCCACCGAGCCCAACAGGTGCTCGTCCGGGCCGTGCTGGGCGCAGGCCGGGTAGGAGTGCGGCACCCAGATCGTGGGCAGACCGAGCACCTCGGCGAAGGCGTCGTTGGGCAGGGTGCCGCCGAGGTTGGGCAGCAGCGCGGGCTTGACGCCGGTGGTCCGGCGCAGCGAGTCCAGCGCCCAGCGCACCCACTCGTTCTCCGGGTCCAGGCGGGTGGCGGCGACGCTGCTGCGCATCTCGATCTCGATCATCGAGAACCCGCGGTCGTCGAGGTGCTTGCGCACGATCTGCTCGACGTTGCGCCAGTCGGTGCCGACCACGAAGCGCAGCTGGCAGTGCGCCTCGGCGCTGCCGGGGATGGCGTTGACCGGTGCCTGCGGGGTCCCGGCGGTGAACGCCAGCACTTCGAGGGTGTTCCAGCCGTAGACCCGCTCGCTCGGGGTCAGTCCGGGCTCGCCCCAGTCGGCGTCGATGGTCGGCGAATCCGGGCCGCCGTCAACGGTCACGTCGGACAGCGCCTCGCGCACCGAATCCGGGATCGCCGGTGGGCGCAACCCATCGACCAGCAGTTTTCCCTGGTCGCTGACCATGCTGGCGAGCGCGTTGGCCAGCACGCTGGCCGGATTGCGCAGCAGTCCGCCCCAGTTGCCCGAGTGGTGGGCGCCGTCGCGCAACTTCAAGCGGAGCGCGAAGTTGACGGCGCCGCGCGAGCCGAGGAACAGCGTCGGCCGTTGCGCCGCCAAGCGGCAGCCGTCGGAGGCGATCAGCAGGTCGGCGGCGAGTTCGTCGGAGTGCTCGGCGCAGACTTCGCCCAGGCCCGGCGAGCCGATCTCCTCGCTCATGTCGAGCAGGACCTTGAGGTTGAAGCCGAGCTTGCCACCGCGGACGTCGAGCACCTTCTCCAACGCGGCGAGGTTGATCGTGTGCTGGCCCTTGTTGTCGGCGGTGCCGCGCCCGTACCAGCGGTCACCCTCGATCGAGAGCTGCCACGGGTCCAATCCGGTGCGCCATTGCGCGTCGTGGCCCAGCACGACGTCGCCGTGACCGTAGGTGAGCAGGGTGGGCAGGGCATCGTCCTCGTGTCGATGCGCGAGGAGGAACGGTCCGCCGCCGGGCACCGGGTTGTCTACGATGCGGGCCGAGCAGCCGAGGTGTTCGACGGCCGGGATGATCTCGGCGAGGAGGTACTGGCGCAGCACGTCGGCGCGCTGCGGATCCTGGCTCTCGGTGCGGAAGGCGACGCGTCGCGCGAGATCCGTGCGGAACGCACCGGAGTCGAAGTGCCGCGTTGCCCGTTCGACGGCCGCATCTCGGGTCATTGCGATGTCCCTCCCGCATTCGCTTGCGCACCAACGACAACCGGTGCGCGGAACTTCGGTCGCAAACCCAACCACACCGAACACCGGGGGACCAGCACCATCCGCGACGATCGCGGTGCGGCGGCGTTCGGGCGTAATGTGCCGGTAACACTTGACACTTCCCGAAGTCGGCTCCGACCCTGTTGGCTACCTGTCGAATTTTAGAGGGAGATTCTAGGGTCGGGCTCGGGCCGGTTGTGGCGGTAGGCCGCGGGCCGGTCGCGGAAGGGCGGAGCAATGGGGCTCTCGTACGTTCGTGAACTCTCCGAGTATCCGACCGGATCCCGCCGGATGCGGATCCTGGCCATGGCGGTGCTGGCCAGCCTGATCGGCTCCTACGAGGGGCAGATCGCGCCGGTGGTGCCGCTGTTGCTGGACGACCTGGACATGAGCCTGGTCACCTACGGCTCGGTGTCGGCGCTGGCCCTGACCGTCGGGGCGGTCGCGGCGATGGTCGGCGGGCGGCTGACCGACCAGTTCGGCCGGGTCCGGGTGCTGATCCCGCTGATGCTGCTGACCGCCCTGGCGTGCTTCGGCATGACGCTGGTCGGTTCGCCCGGCGAACTGCTGGCGGCCCGCGCTGTGCTTTCGGTGCTCGACGGCATGGTGATGGCCGCGACCGCGCCGCTGGTGCGGGACTTCTCGCCGCGGATGGGCCGTGCGCAGGCGTTCGGCTTCTGGACCTGGGGGCCGGTCGGCGCGAACTTCCTGGCCGCCGCCATCGCCGGGCTCACGCTGCCGCTGTTCAACAACTCGTGGCATTCGCAATTCCTCATCATGGGCTCGGTTTCGCTGGTCATCTCACTGGTGATCGCGTTCAACATCGCCGACCTGACGCCGCAGCTGCGGGCGCAGATCCAGCAGACCGAGCACCGTTCGCTGGCCGCCGCCGACATCGCGCGGCCGGTGCGGATGCGCGAGCTGTTCGGCCACGCGACGATGTGGGCGCATGTCGTCGGCATCTCGGTGTGGCTGGTGCTCTACCTGACGTTGTCGCTGTTCGGGCAGACGATGCTGGCGGACAGCTTCGGCCTCAGCGCCGCCTCGGCATCGGCGGTGATGAGCGGGTTCTGGGTGCTCAACCTCGGCACGCTGATCGTCGTCGGCCGGATTTCCGACCGGCTGCAACTGCGCAAACCGATCACCGCCGCGGGCACCGTCCTCGCGGTGCTGATGACCGGATATCTCGTGGTGCTGATCGGCCGGGACTCGATCGCGATCGGACATCTGCTGGTCGCCGGGGCGCTGCTGGGCGCGGGCATGGGTGCCGCGTACGGGCCCTGGATGGCGAACTACTCGGAGAACACCGAGGACATCGATCCGCGGTTGCAGGGCAGTGCGTGGGGCGTGTACTCGTTCCTGACCCGCGCGATGGCCGTGGTGGTGCTGTTCCTGCTGCCGCGCGTGGTGGAAGCCGCCAGCTGGTCGCTGTGGTTGTCCATCGGGCTGGTATGCATGGTGTTGTTCCTACCGGTGATGTTGCTTTTCCGCGGACCGTGGCGGCGTCCGGCGGCCGGAGTGGTCGCCGCGCCCGCTGTCGAGAAAGCCGAAGGGTGAGGAGATGCCCGAACTTTCCCAGGACACCGTCGATCAGGTCGATCTGACCGGGATCGGCCACGTCGACATCGACGACGTGCTGGCCTACCTGCACCGCGACCTGAAACGGTTACCCGGCTACCTGGACCTCTACCGCCGCTACCTGCGCCAGCGCTGGAACGTCTACGAACTGGACTTCACCCAGGACGCGGTGGACTGGACCGACCGGATGAGCCAGGTCGAGCGGGACGCGTTCGTGGCGATCTCCTCGGGATTCCACCACGGCGAACGGCAGGTCGAAGTGGAACTGCCGGTGTTCATGCTCGGCGGCAGCGAAGAGTCGAAGATCTACATGTCCAGCCAGATCGAGGACGAGGCCCGGCACACCGTGTTCTTCGACCGCTTCTACCGCGAGGTGGTCGGGCTGCCCGGCGAGTCGATCCAGGACGTGCTGGACGCGTCGTTCCACCACGTGGCCGAAACCTTCGTCGGGCCGTTCGGCCTGCTCGCCTACCAGGCCGACGAACTGCGCAAGGACCCGGAGAACCCGGCGTTGCGGGTGCGCTACGGCACCAACTACTTCCTGTGGATCGAGGGCGTGCTGGCGCTGTCGGTCATGAAGATCACCCTGACCTACTGCCGCGACCGCGGCTTCCTGCCCGGCTACTACGCCGGATTCACCGCGACCTGCCGCGACGAGGCGCGGCACGTGCAGTTCGGGATGCGGTTCCTGCGCGACTCGGTGCGCGAAGATCCGCGGCTGCTGCTGGAAATCCACGACACGCTGCGCACCATCCTGACCATCAACGGGGCGACCAGCCGACGGGTGGCGCTGGAATCGCTCGGCTGGTCACCGGAAGACGTGCGGCGGCTGATGATCCGCCAGCTGAACATGAAGCTCTCCGACGTCGGCATCGACCTGGCGCCGGATATCGAGCGGATGATCGAGGGCATCGAACCCGAACTGGCAGGGGGATGAGCGTGGAGCTGTTCAGCCCGCAGTGGGCGCAGGAGGCTCGGGAGGTCGTCGATCGCGGCCCCGACGAGGCGATCCGGGCGACGAAGTTGGAGAGCTACTGGACGTGGATCGACCGCGCCCGCGAGTCCTACTCGTCGTCCTGGGCGCTGGGCCTGCGGGAAACCGGGCAGTACCTGCGGTTGCAGTGGACGGACGGGAAGTGCGTCGAAGCGTCGATCCGGGACGAGCCAGCCGCGGACTACGTGCTCACCGCGGCAGCCGACGTGTGGCGGGACATCCTCACCGGTGAAGACGCCGGACGACTGCTGATGTACCGGCGGATGCGGTTGGTGCGCGGCGATGTCCTGCTGTTCTTCCGGAGCATCTACTTCGTGGTGGAATCCATCGCGGCCATCGGGCGCATCCCCGCCTCACTGCCCGCGGGCGCGTAGTCGGCGGAGCATGCGAGCGTCGGCGAAGCCGACCGCGTGCGCGGCGGCCTCGATCGTCGCACCTTGGCCGATCAGGTGTTCGGCGCGCTCCACGCGGAGCGTCTGCTGGTAGCGCAGGGGCGTCAGCCCCGTGGCGCGCACGAAGGAGCGGGTGAGGGTGCGCTCGCTGCAGTCGGCGGCGTTGGCGAGCGCAGCGAGCGTCAGCGGCTCGGCGAAGCGCGCGTCGATGAGGTCTTGGACGCGGTGCACCGCGTCGTTGAGATGCGAGCGGTGTCGCAGCATCGCGCTGGCCTGCTGGTCGTCGCCGTTGCGGCGGGCGTAGACCACCATGCCGCGAGCCACCCGCGCCGCCGCGCCCGGACCGTGCCTGGTCGCGACCAGGTGCAGCGCGAGGTCGATTCCGCTGGCGATCCCGGCCGAAGTGATGATCCGGTCGTCCTCGACGAACAGCACGTCGCGCACCACAGCCGCCGTCGGATACCTGCGGGCGAGTTCGTCCTGCAGGTCGTGGTGCGTCGTGCAGCGGCGATCGCGCAGCAGCCCGGCCTGCCCCAGCGCTTCGGCACCGGAACACACGCTGGCCACCACACCGCCCGCCGCGTGGTGTGCGCGAAGCCGGTTCGCGCTAGCGGGGCGCAACTGCGGCCAGCGCGGCGGGTTCCGAATGCGCGAGCCGGGGACGATGACCAAGTCGTCTGCGGTCAGCGCGGGCCAGTCGGTGTCGGAGCGCAGCGGCAAACCCTGTGCGCTGAGCACGTTTTCGTCCTGCCCGACGTAGCTCAGCGAGTAGTCGTAGCCGAGATTGGCCGCAGTGGAGAACACCTGCGCCGGACCGGCCAGGTCGAGCAGGTGCAACTTGGGCAGCAGCAGGAAGACGACACGGGTCACGATCTGGTCAGCCTACCGCGCGCCCTGATCTCGTCTGGAGCTGGGAATGTTCCGGTGTGGATGATCATCGGCCCGTGCCGATTTCGCGCACCGTAAATCCTCGGCGGGTGTGGACAAATCTCGAACCGGCCCGCCGAATTGCTCGTCGATCGCGGAATGTCGAACGCGTGTTGAAATCCGGCCCGATGCCACAGCCCTCAGTTGCTCCGAACAGGCATTCTCAGATCGCGAGCGAGCGGTGCGGACCGACTGCTCGTGCGAATCACATCCCTGGGAACTGAAGGTCCCCCGGTTGTCCGACGGGTCCGTGCACCCCGCTGTTGCCACCGGAGCTCTCGGATCCGCTGTTGCCGCCCGAGCCGCTCTCGTTGTGGCCGGGGCGGTGGTCTCTAGCCGGGTCGGCGTGCGAGCCGCCGTCACCGTGGTCGTGGTCCGGGTGGTCGGCCAGCACCAGCGTCGTCGGTGCGGTCGTGGCGGCCGAAGCGACTCCACCGATCCCCAGCGCGAGCGGCGCGGCCAGCGCCAACGCGACCACTGCTCGTGCACTTGTACGCATAGCAGTATTCCCCTGTCCTGAAAGTGGAGATGATGTACCGGATACGAGCCCTGATCCTCGTCTGAGGGCGGGGAAATGTGAGCTCGCGCCAATATCCACCCTAGCCAACGAAGTTAGGAAAGCAAAATGTTCCCCACATGTTCTGCTAGGATTCGGAAATCTCCGGGCGATCGAATTTAGCTCTACTCCTGGGCGAGTTATCCGGAAAGGGGACAAAGTCCTGAGATATTGAGGACTAATTACCCGAAAATGGGATCGTCGAAGTGCTGCTTGATATTTTCCGGGTGGAAATCATCAGTTGCCCGTAGTTGTCGGAAATCACGCCGCTGTGTCGGTGAGCTCCGCCACTGTGCGGATGTTCGCGAAGCGACCGGACAGCGCGTACTCGGTGCGGGCGATGATGTCCGCGGGGTGCAGGGTTCGCGGATCGGCCAGCAACTCGGCGACCGTCTGGTCGGCTGGGGCGTCACGATGCGCGATCGGGTTGGTCGCCGTCGCGTCGGTCACGAACGTGACGTCGTAGCCGAGATCCGAGGCGATTCGGGTTGTGGTTTCGCAGCATTGCTCGGTGCGGATCCCGGCGACCGACAGTTCCCGGATGCCCCGCCGTGTCAGGATCTGGTCCAGGTTCGTGGTGGTGAAGGCGTTGTGCGCGGTTTTGGTCAGCAGCGGATCACTGTCCGCCGCGGCGAGCCCGTCCTGCAGGCGGACGTGGCCATTGTCCGGGTCGAACGCGTTGCCGGTACCCGGTTCGCTGTGCAGGACCCAGACGACCAGGTCGTCTTCCGCGCGGGCGAGCGCCACCAGCCGGTTGATCTGCTCGACGATCCCGGGGTTGGAGATCGCGTGCCACAACGGCCGCTGTCGGAACGATTCTTGGACGTCGACGACGAGGAGTGCTTTGTTCACACCCGGAAGTCTTGCCACTAGCTAGCCCGTCCGGAAGGCATGATCGCGGCACGAACCGGAACGATCTGGTCACCGCTGGAGTTCGGCGAGCAGGTCCTGGGAGAAGGCGATGCGGCCGGTGAGCTCCTGCGGCGGCCGGGTGCACAGCGCCAACGCCGCTTCGGCCATCACGTCCGGTTGCTCGGCATCCGGGTCGTCCGTGGTGGTCAGCTTGTGGAACAGCGTGCCTGGGGTGGGCACGACCTGGTTCGGGGCCAGCGAATTCACCGCGACACCGTCGTCGAAGACCTCCGCGGCGAGGCCGGTGGTGAACCGTTCCAGCGCTGCCTTGCACATCCCGTAGACGGTGCCACCGCGCTTGGCCCGTGCACCGTAGGGCGGCTCGGGATGCAGCGCGGCCCGCGACGAGATGTTGAGGATCCAGCCCTGCCCGCGTTCCCGCATGCCAGGCAGCACGAGCTGGGCGAGGTGCATCGGTGCGGTCACCTGCACTTCGAACATCAACGCCTGGCGCTTCGCGGTGAACTCGACGATCGGCGTGAAGTAGGTGACGGCCGCGTTGTTGACCAGGATGTCGATCCGTCCGAAGGCCGCGATCACCTCGGCTACCAGCGATTCCCGCTGCTCGGCCACCGCGAGGTTGGCGGGGAAGGCCCGTGCGGTACCGCCGGTTTCGGCGATGCGGGCGGCGGTTTCGCCGATCGTGCCGGGCAGCGGCGAGTCGTCGGCGGAGACCGACCGGGCCGACACCGCCACCTCGGCGCCTTCGGCGGCCAGGCGTTGCGCGATGGCCACCCCGATGCCTCGGCTGGCTCCGGTGACCAGCGCTACTTTCCCGTTGAGCAGGTTCATCGACGACTCCTTTGCTCAAGGCGCGCAACCGGTTCCGGCTGCCCGGCGGCGCGTCGCTTGACCACGGACGCCGCCAGCCCGCACAACGCGATCGCGGTCATGCACAGCAGCGCTATCCGGTAGCCGAGGACGAGCTGGTCCACCGCCTGCCCGGACACGCCGGAGATGGTCCCGGCGAACACCTCGTCGCGGAGTTCGCCGGGCAGTGGGCTGGTGATGATCGACAGTGCGAGCGCGGTGCTGACCATCACCCCGACGTTCTGCACGGTCAACCGCATCGCATTGCCGATGCCGACCCGGTTCCGCGGCAGGCCGTTCATCACCTCGGTGGTGTTGGCGGGCATGAAAAGCCCCGATCCGGCGCCGATCAGCACCAGCGCGAGGGCAATCGGTCCATAGGGGACGGTGGGCGACACTGCGATGGCCAGCAGCACCAGACCGACGGCGGTCAGACCCGCCCCGGTGACGGCGATCGCGCGGTTCGACATCCGGCCGTGCAGCAAGCCGGAGCTGGTCGAAGCGATCACGGTGGTCAACGGCAGCAGCAACACCTTCAGCCCGGCCGCCACCGGGTCGTCGCCCTGCACCGCCTGGTAGAACAGCGCGACCAGCAGCAGCACGGCCATCCGCGCGATGGTGTTGAGCAAGCCCGCAACGAGGCCGAACGAGTAGCCGGGATCGCGGAACAGGTTGATGTCCACCGCCGGGTTCCGGCGCCGTCGCTCGACGGTCAGGAACACCGGCGCGAGCACCACGAACAGCGCGAACGAGCCGAACACCAGCGGATCCGCCCACCCGCGCTCGCCCACTTGGGAGAGCCCGAGCAGGAAACTGCCCAGGCAGAACAGGATCAGGATGTTGCCCGGCGCGTCCACGCCGCGTTCGGCGGTCCGCCCCTTGTCGGTGCGCAACACCGCCGCGCCCCACACCAGGCACAACAGGCCGAACGGCACGTTGCTCCAGAACACCCACTGCCAACCGAACCGATGGCTGAGGAAACCGCCCAGCGTCGGTCCGAGCAACTGCGCGACGGAGAACGACGCGATGTAGATGCCCATCCCGCGACCGAGGTGCTGGCGCGGAAACGCGGTGGTCAGCAGCGCCGCGCTGTTGGCCAGCAACATGGTGCCCCCGGCGGCCTGCAGGACGCGCAGCGCGACGACTGTCCAGGCGGTCGGCGCGAAACCCAGCGCCAAGCTCGCGGCGGTGTAGGTGGCCAGCCCGCACAGGTACATCCTCCGGCGGCCGAACAAGTCGGCCAGTCGGCCGAAGAAGACCATCAGGGTGGTCGTGGTGAGCATGAACGACAGCAGCATCCAGCTCGCCGCGGTGGCGCTCGCGGCGAAATGCCGGGAAACCTCGGGCAGTGCGACGTTCAGCGAACTGGTGCCCAGTCCGGTCAACACGCTCGCGATGCTGACCACGGACAAGACGCGCCACGCGTAGCGCAGCTGATCGTCCACGTCCGAGCCTCCTCGCCGAGCGGTGAATACTAGAACCGTATTCTCCAGCCGGTCGTCGGCGGAAGCGCCCATCTGTGCAAGAAGTCTTGACAGTGGCGGGAATCACTGGCCACTGTTTCTAGAAGTGTGCTCTAGGAACTCGTCCACGAACTCGTCCAGGCACAAGACCAGGCTGCGGAGGAGTGCAGATGACCGGCATCGTCGAAGGGCGGATCGTCATCGTGACCGGAGCGGCTCGTGGCATCGGCCGCGGGTACGCGCTGGAGTTCGCCAGGCAGGGTGCGAAGGTCGTGGTGAACGACCTCGGCGCGGAGGTGGACGGCACCGGGTCCTCCACCGGACCGGCCGGTGAAGTCGTCGAGCAGATCCGCGCGGCAGGTGGCGAGGCGATCGCCAACGGCGCGGACGTCGCCGACTTCGAGGAGACCAAGCGCCTCGTCGAGTCGACCGTCGAGCACTTCGGCGACCTGCACGTGCTGGTCAACAACGCGGGCATCCTGCGCGACCGGATGCTGTTCAACATGACCGAGCAGGAATGGGACGCGGTGATCCGGGTGCACCTCAAGGGCACCTTCAGCCCGCTGCGGCACGCCGCGGCGTACTGGCGAACGAAGGCGAAGGCGGGCGAGGAAATCGACGCCCGCGTGATCAACACGACCTCGTCATCCGGCATCTACGGCAATCCAGGTCAGGGAAATTACGGCGCGGCCAAGGCGGGCATCGCCGGACTGACCGTCATCGCGGCCCGCGAGATGGAGCGCTACGGCATCGCGGTCAACGCGATCGCCCCAGCCGCGTTGACCCGGATGACCGATGGTCTGGGGCGCCAGGTCCGCGCCCCGGAGGGCGAGTTCGACATCTCCAACCCCGAGAACATCGCGCCGCTGGCGGTGTGGCTGGCGAGTGCGGCGGCGAAGGGCATCACCGGCCGGGTGTTCAACGTCCGAGGCGGCGCGATCAGCGTGGCGGAAGGCTGGATCGCCGGGCCTGGCGTGGACAAGGGCGAGCGGTGGAACCCGGCCGAACTCGACGAAGTGGTCCCGGCACTGGTCGCCAAAGCACGCGAGAACGCCCTGACCAACGGCAAGCTCCCGGCCGACCAATGACCTGGGGCTCCCACCCCGTGCCGCCGGGCTGGAGCGAGCCCACCTGTGCGCGGAGTGCACGGGCCAGAATTTGTCCATAGTGGATCAAAATCGCGAAAAGGGTTATGCTGAAAGGATTAACACGCTGTGCGTGATGGACTATGAGGATTTCAGAACCACCGGCCGTCCTGCCACTGGATGCAGGTTGGTCGCTTGCCGGTTCGGCAAAATTCCGTCAGAGCGGCGCGCACGCGTTCGATTGGTAGCACTGCGGACTCGGGAAACGCTGTCGGCGTCCCCGGATCGAACCAGATCGTCGGGGCAAACCGAGGTGGCTCGGGATTCAGGCTGTTCCAAACACCTGGCGCGTCGGGACGTCCGGCTGTGTCAACGTAGTTGAGCGCGCCCCAGCCCGCGTCGGGCTCGGTATCCAGCCGAAGCTGATTGGTCGGGTACTCGTGCAGCGAACCATCGTCGGACTCGCGGCACGGTCGGTCCCACACGTAGAACAAAGTCGCCCAATCGTGTGGCTCTGCCACGGCGGTCAAGATCAGCGAATTGACCTCCTCGCCCGTGCGCGCATAGCGGTGCTGGTTGTCGATAATCGCCGTCACCACAGTCATGGCCTGGCCTTTCCGCGAATCACAACGGGAGTGGTCGACCCCTTCTCCCACACGGTCAACGTCGATCCAAGAGGCAGGATAGCTTCGATCGCGCGTCGGCAGTTCAGACTGCCACGGCACATGGCCCGGTTCACGAGCACCACGCCGTGGATGTCGCCGCGCTGCATCGACGCAGCGATCTTGGTCTCCACATGCTTCACAACCTCGGGGCTCGCATCCTGGTTCGGCAGAGTTGGGAAATGCTCCGAATTCATCAGGATGAGGTTCGCGCGTTCGGACAGGATTTCGTCATAGCCGCTCGTCCAATGCTCCCGTTGGCCATCCCGGTCGAATGTGAAACCATGCGTTTTCTCGCCCTTGTAGAAGTCGGGCAGTTGTGACAGTTGGCAGCTTGCCCAGATCGCGTCCCACTCTGCAGCTGATGTGGAATCGTCTGGCCAGTTCGACGGGTGCGGGATGCTCGGTGGAGTGTTCTCGGCTGACGTGACGGCGAGGCTGCGGCGGAAAGTTTCGACAATTGCCTGCGCACGATCTACGAGAGCCCACTGATCGAACAGTTGGTTGCTGAGCTGTTGGTGAGTGGACAGGATCTCCAGGGCTTCGGCGCTGTTGGTGCCGTGCAGGACCGCTAGGCCCTGTTCGGCCTCTTCGAGGGCGTTCTGGGCGGTGGTGAGGGCTGCTAACGCCGTGCTGAGCTTGTCGACGACGTTGGCCAGGAGTTGGTCGAGGTCGCTTACCGCTGACACGCCGATCTCCTCCGCTGGTGCGACTCAGGCAGTGCGGAGGAGATCGTTTCGGGGAGATCTGACAGTTTTCGGGCTGCTTCGGCGCCGTTGGCCCTATCGTGTCGCCGGAGCAGCCCGGTGGATCACTGCTGCACCGCCGGGTTGCAGACCGCCGTCGCGGAGCAGAAGCCGATCGGGCCGCTGGTGTCGTGGACCGTGCATTGCGCTACCGCGATGCCGTCTTCGTTGACGTGGCCGGTGGATTCCATCCCGATCGCCTCGCTGAGCGGCAGGCGGCTGAGCGTCAGCGTGTAGTCCGCGTTGATGAACTCCAGGCCCTTTTCACCGTAATTCGCCAGCGGGCTGGCGAAATCTCCCGCCAACGCGACTCGGACGAACGGCGACATGGACTCACCGGCGACCAGTTCGTGGTCGTCGCGCACCCAGGATCGGCGCTGGCCGTTGGCCCGCCAGTCGTCGGTCAGCTCGCCTTCGGCGTTCACCAACCAGACGTCGAACGGCGGCAGCCAACCGTTGGACCGGACGCGTGACGGGCCGAGCTCGTCGGGCGTGGGCGCGTCCCAGGGCTTCGTCGCGGGCACCGTGCCAGTGGGCTGGTCACCCCGGCGCAGCAGCACCGCGCTGGCCCGCGCTACCGGGTTTTCCCCGGCGAACACCGTCGCATCGGCGACCCGGATGCGGCGACCGTCGCGGACCCGCCGCGTTTCCACCCGAACCGGCTCCAGCTTGGTGTTGCGGAACAGGTCGACGGTCAGCCGGGCGAAGTGGAACTCGGGCTCGGCCTGCTCGCGTTCCAGCGCACGCGCGAGCAGTCCGCCGAACAGTCGCCCGTGCATCATGTCCGGCGACCACGGGCTGCTCGCGTCCGCGCTGGGCACGAGCTGCTCGCCATCCGCCGCGAAGAACGCATCCGCGCCATTGGTCTCGGCCATCAATTCTCCTTTGCTCCTCGCGGGTGGCCCGCCCGAGCGGCCTCGCGCCTCCGGGACACCCACGCTCGGTCGACCGTGCGAGCGGGACGAAGTTACTCACACGGCCTCATCGGTGTCTTGCGACACCCGTACCTGGTCGGCCGTGTGAGCGGGAAGAATTCTCGCTCACACAGCCTCATCGTCGTCTTCGCGAAGCGGGTCCAGTCGGCGGATCAGCCGCAATGTGGCTTCCAGCACCTTGTTCGCTTCCCGCTTGCTCGAACACGTCGCGATCTCCCGGCCAGCTTCGCCGATGATCGTGGTGAGCACCGCGACGGTGACCCGGTCCACCGGATCAGTGCCCGCACCCAGCAGCACCGCGTTCTGCCGCACCCACTCGCGTCCGCGCGTGCGGCGGATCAGCTCGAAACCGGGCGGACCGTCACCGTCCATGAACAGCCGCACCAGGTCGCGGCGCGCCCACGAGCCCTCCAGGAACGCCCGCGCACCCACGTTGAACAGCGTCAACGGGTCCGACTCGCCGCCCGCGCGGGCCTTGGCGACCGAACTGATCGCGCTCTGCTCGTGGGTGGCCTGGTGGTCTTCCCAGAGCGCCAGGAAGAGTTCCGTCTTGCCGCCGAAGTGGTGGTACAGGCTGCCCACGCTGGATCCCGCCCGCTCGACCACTTCGGCCACGCTGGCCTCGGCGAAGCCCTTCTCGGTGAACACCTCGCGCGCGGCCTGCAGCAGCACGCGGCGCGTCTCCGCGGTCCGGCTCCACTGCCAGGCGTTCGAGCGGGTCGTCTTGCGCACCATGCCCACCTTCTCGTCGGATTTGTCGGGGTGAGGGGTACCCGTGCCCAACTTACTTGGTCACGGGTGCCCCTCACCCGATCCAAGTAGTGGGATCACATTCTAGAACTCTCCGGTTGCGCGGGGGGTGTACCACGGTCGGTCTATAGGCGTGCGGAGCGGAAGTACCTAGAGTTCCGTTCTAGAAAATCATCGCATTGCCGGGCAGCGCGGCCCGAGTCGGGAGGACTTCGCGATGGTCGACTTCGCACTCAACGACGAGGAACGCCAGATCCGCGACACCGTCCGCAGCTTCATCACCAGGGAGGTGCGGCCGCTGGAGGACGAGGTGCTGCGCAACGAACGCGCGGGCAAACCGTCGGTGGCCCCGGACGTGCTGCGCGAACTGCGGCTCAAGGCGAAGAAAGCCGGTTTCTGGGGCGTCAACACGCCCGAGGAGTACGGCGGGATGAACCTCGGCGCGGTCATGTCGGCGATCCTGGCGATGGAGACCGGCCGCACCTTCGTGCCGTTCACCTTCGGCGGCAGCGCGGACAACATCCTCTACTCGTGCAACGCGGAGCAGGAGCAGCGCTACCTCATCCCGACCATCGCGGGCGAGCGCCGGTCGTGCTTCGCCATCACCGAGCCGGGCGCGGGCTCGGACGCGCGCAACATCCGCACCCGTGCGGTCCGCGACGGCGGCGACTGGATCATCAACGGCGAGAAGATCTTCATCACCGGTGGCAACGAGGCCGACTTCGTGATGGTCTTCGCCGTCACCGACCCGGACGCGAGCGCCGACAACGGCGTGACGTGCTTCCTGGTCGATCGGGACATGGGCTGGAAGTCCGAACCGATTCCGACGATGGGGCAGTGGGGTCCCGCGTCGCTGGTGTTCGAGGACGTGCGGGTACCGGCCGAGAACGTGCTCGGCGAGGTCGGTCGCGGCTTTCCGCTGGCGCTGCGCTGGATCGGCCAGGGCCGGTACATGATCCCGGCGCGGGCGATCGGCGCGGCCGAGCGGATGCTGCAGATGGCCATCGACTACGCCAAGATCCGCCAGTCGATGGGCCGCCCCATCGCCGAGTACCAGGCCATCCAGTGGCAGATCGCGGACTCCCAGGTGGAGATCGAGTCCACCAAGTGGCTCACCCTGCACGCCGCCTGGCGGGTGCAGCAGGGCATGGACGCGCGGCACTGGTCGTCGATCGCCAAGCTGCACGGCGCGGGAATGGCCAACCAGGTGGTCGACCGGGTGCTGCAGATCCACGGCGGCATGGGCTACACGCGCGAGTTGCCCATCGAACGCTGGTACCGCGAGTTGCGGCTGTTGCGGATCTACGAGGGCACCGACGAGATCCAGCGCCGCACCATCGCCCGCAACCTGCTCAAGGGCCACGTGCGGCTGGGAGGGATCGCCGAGTGACACGACGTCGAGCGGCCATCGTCGGGGTGGCCGAATCAGAGTTGGGCAAGACCCCGCACCTGACCGTGCTGTCCCAGCAGGCGCAGGCGACCAAGACGGCGTTGGCGGAGGCCGGTTTGCGGCGCGACGACGTCGATGCGCTGTTCGTCGCGGGCGGCTGGTCCTGGGCCCCGGCGCTGGCCTTGGCCGAGTACCTCGGCATGCGACCGCGATACCTGGACAGCACCAACATCGGTGGATCGTCGTTCGAGGCGCATCTCGGGCATGCCGCGGCCGCGATCGAGGCGGGCGTGATCGACGTCGCGGTGATCGCCTACGGCAGCACGCAGCGCAGCGACCGGTCCCGCAACCAGCCGCGCCCGGCGACGCTGGCCGAGCAGTTCGAGCGGCCCTACGGATTGCCCACCCCGGTCGGCGCGTACGCGCTGGCGGCGAACCGGTACCTGCACGAATACGGGGCCACCAGCGAACAACTCGCCGAGGTCGCGGTGTCCACGAGGGAGTGGGCGCGGCTGAATCCCAAGGCGTACTACCAGGATCCGCTGACCATCGACGACGTGCTGGCCTCGCCGATGATCTGCGAGCCGCTGCACAAGCTGGACTGCTGCCTGGTCACCGATGGCGGCGGCGCGCTGGTCGTAGCCGCCGAGGACCGGTGGCCGGACCTGGCCACCCGGCCGGTCGTCGTGCTCGGCCACGGCGAAGCGACCACGCACAACACGATCGCGAACATGCCTGATCTGACCGTCACCGGGGCGGCCCAGTCCGGCCCGGCGGCGCTGCGCATGGCCGGGGTCGAGCACGCCGACATCGACGTGCTGGAGATCTACGACTCGTTCACCATCACCGTGCTGTTGACGTTGGAATCGCTGGGGTTCTGCAAACCCGGCGAGGCGGGCACCTTCGTCGTGGGCGGTCGAACCGCGCCGGGCGGCGACCTGCCGATGAACACCAACGGCGGCGGCCTGTCGTACACGCATCCCGGAATGTACGGGATCTTCCTGCTGATCGAGGCCACCCGGCAGCTGCGGCACGAATTCGCCGGTACGCCGAGGCAAGTGGACGGTGCCGAACTCGCGCTGGCGCATGGCACCGGCGGGGTCCTGTCATCGACGTCGACCATCGTGCTGGGAAGGGGCTAGCAATGGTGCAGAACGCCCAGGACGCCGAGACGCGTCCGTTCTGGGACGGCATCGCCGCCGGTGAACTGCGCCTGCAGCGCTGCGCCGACTGTGGATCGGCGATCTTCTACCCGCGATCGGTGTGCCCGAACTGCTTCGGCGATCGGATCGACTGGGTCACCGCGTCGGGCCGCGGCACGGTCTACTCCTGCACGGTCGCGCACCGGGCGTTCGGCGAGTTCGCCGAGCAGGCGCCGTTCACCGTCGCGCTGGTCGACCTGGACGAGGGGCCGCGGATGATGACGCGCATCGTCGCCAGCGAGCAGGTGGGCATCGGTGATCGGGTCGAGTTGGTGATCACCAGGCTTGCCGCGGATTCCCCCGAAGTGCCCTGCTTCCGGGTGGTCGGGCGATGACCGCGGCGGTGCGGGCGCTGTTCAACCCCCGCTCCATCGCACTGGTCGGCGCGACCGACAAGTCCGGCTGGTCCTCGGCGACCTTCCAGAACCTGCGCAACAACGCCTTCCAGGGGCCGGTGTACCTGGTCAACCCGCGCACCGAGGAAGTGCACGGCGAGCACGCCTACCCGAGCCTGTCGGCCATCCCCGAGCGGGTCGACCTGGCGTACGTGATGGTGCCGACGCATGCGCTGGTGCCGGTCCTGCGGGAAGGCGCGGAGCTGGGCATTCGCGGATATGTCGTGCTCACCGCCGGGTTCGGCGAGACGGGTGCCGAAGGGCTCCGGTTGGAGCACGAGGTGGCCGAGTTCGCCCGCGAGCACCAGTTGACCGTGCTGGGGCCCAACGGCAACGGCTACATCAACGCGGCGGCCGGCATCACCCCCTACGGCCTGCCGATTCCCACTCCGCTGCTCAGCGGCCCGATCGGGGTGGTGTTGCAGAGCGGGGCGCTGGCCAGCGCGGTGCTCAACTTCTCGCAGGCCAGAAACGTCGGCATCAGCCTGCTCACCGCGATGGGCAACGAGACGGTGCTGTCGGTGACCGACGTGATCGACTACCTCGTCGACGATCCGGCGACCAAGGTCATCGCGCTGTTCCTGGAGCAGATCCGGCGTCCGGACGAGTTCGCCCGCGTCGCGCGCCGGGCCGCGCGGGCCGGAAAGCCGATCGTGGCGCTGAAAATCGGCTCCAGCGAACTGGCCTCGCACACCGCCCAGGCGCACACCGGGGCGCTGGTCGGCGACGACGCGGTGGTCGACGCGGCCTTCCGGCAGCTCGGCGTGATCCGGGTGCGTTCGCTGGAGGACCTGATCATCACCGCCGGGATGCTGGCCTCGGTCGGGCGGCTGCCCGGTCGCCGCATCGGCGTGGTCACGCCATCCGGCGGGGCGTCGGAGATCATCGCGGACCGCGCGGCGGAGGAAGGGCTGGAACTTCCCGGATTCGCACCGGAAACCGTGGCGCGGCTGAAGGAGATCGTGCCGGAGTTCGCGACCGTGCAGAACCCGCTGGACGTGACCGGCTACGTGCTGATCGACCGGACGCTGCTGGGCCGCGCGCTGGAGGTGGTGGCCGACGATCCGGGCATCGACGCGGTCCTGCTGCTCGCCGACCTGCCGAGGGTGGCGCCGCCGAACCCGGAACTGAGCATCCAGGCGTTCCAGGCGAACGCACGTCGGATTCGCAACGCGCCACGACCGGTCGCGGTGGTCGGCAACGTCTGCGCCGATGTCAGCGAATTCGGCCGGATGATCCAGCAGAAGTCGGATTTCCCATACGTCGCAGGGGGAATCGAGCACGGCATGAGCGCCCTGGGAGCTGCGGCGCGCTGGTCGGAATCCTTTCTGTCCGATGTGGACATTCCGGATCCAGAGCCGTTGGATGTGCGGGGGTCCGGCATCTGGGCGGAGCACCGAGCGGCCGCTCTGCTTGCGGAGCACGGGATTCCGGTGGTTCCGGCGGAGCTCGCGGTGGACGCGGACGCCGCGGTCGCCGCGGCCGAGCGGTTCGGCTATCCAGTCGTGCTCAAGGCGGTTGCCGACGGCTTGGGGCACAAGAGCGACATCGGCGGTGTGCGGCTGGGGCTGTCCGGCCCGGAGGACGTGCGCCGGGCGCACGACGAGGTGTGTGCGACGCTGCGCGAGCGCGCGGCGAGCGGGATCAGCACGCTGGTGCAGCCGCAGCGCAGCGGCGGCGTGGAGCTGTTGGTGGGCGTCGTCCGCGACCCGGTGTGGGGGCTGACGATGGCGATCGGGCTCGGCGGTGTGTGGGTCGAGGTGCTGCGCGATTCGGCACTGCGGCTGCTACCGGTCGACCGCCACCAGGTCCGGCAGGCGCTTGGTGAACTGCGCGGTGCCCCGCTGTTGCGCGGAGCTCGTGGTGCCAAGCCAGCGGATCTGGACGCGGTGGCTGACGTCGTGGTGCGCATCGGTCAGCTCGCGGCGGGGATCGGTGAGCGGCTGGAATCGCTGGAGGTGAACCCGCTGCTGGTGGACGGCAACCGAGTCGAAGCCTTGGACGCACTGATCACCTGGCACTAGGACGCTCCGCACCGCCTCGACCGGGGCAACGCAATTTCTCGTGAAATCGCGTGACTCCTGCGTGAACGGAACCGTGGCGACGAACGGCCGTGCGGCGGTTGACTTTTCAACTGTGCGCTGATCAACTTTTCGCTGCTGCTTGGGACTGTAGGGGATTGGCGGGCCGCATGGCGAAGGTTCGAAACCGAAGCAGAATTTTCGTCGGCGCGATCGCGCTGCTCACGGCGTTGCCGTTGTTCGTGGTGCCGACGGCGCACGCCACGGCGGACGCGTCCTGCGACCCGTTCACCGCGCCCGCGGTCGACGACTCGGTGCCGAATGCACGCGATGTCCTCGGGATCGACCTGGGCGAGCGGGATGTCACCACGGCGGAGTCCGACCGCTATCTGCAGGCGGTTTCCGACGCCAGCCCGAAGGTCGTCGACGGCGTCCTCGCGAGGTCCGTCGAGGGCCGTCCACTGCGCTACGCGGTTGTGGGGCAGGAGAAGTGGGTGCGCCCAGGTGCGCTCGAAAACATCGGGCGACAGCTGAACCGCCTCCGCGATCCGCACACGCCGGAACCGGTGGCCCAGCAGATCATCCGCGACACCCCAGCAGTCCTGTGGGTGGGAGCGAACGTCCACGGCGGTGAGGAGAGCGGCACGGACGCGGCGCTGCGGGTGCTCTACGAGCTCGCCGCCCGCACCGATTGCACGGCGCCCACCATCCTCGACGATGCGATCGTCGTGGTCCTGCCGACGCAGAACCCCGACGGTCGGGAGGCCGACACCCGCCGCAACGCCAACGGGTTCGACATGAACCGGGACTGGTTCGCCCGCACCCAGCCCGAAAACGACGGCAAGCTGGAGAAGCTGCGCGAGCTTCCGCCGCAGATGTTCATCGACGCGCACGAGATGGGCAGCGAGGACTTCTTCTTCCCGCCCAACGCCGACCCCGTCTACCACGACATCGGCGAGACGCCGCTGAACTGGGTCTACAACGTCTACGGTCCGGCGATGCAGCAGGCTTTCGGCCGCTTCGGCATCCCCTACTTCAACGGTCGGTCCTACGACCTGATGTACATCGGCTACGGCGACACCGTGCCGTTGACCGGGTTCAACGCGGCCGGGATGACGTTCGAGAAGAACTCCGAGGACCCGACGGCAGAGCGCGTCGGCGAGCAGTACACGGCGATCTGGGCGACGCTGATGGCCGCCGGGGCGCGCGACGACGGTCTGCTCGCCGAATGGCGGGCCGAGCACCTGGAAGCCTACCGGCAGGGCGTCGCCGGTGAGCTGGAGCCGAACCAGCTCTACTGGAACGACGGCGAAATCTCCAACCCGGTGCCCGACATCAAGGTCAAGAACTACTTCCTGCGCACCGACGACCCCGCGAAGGCCGCCGAGGTGCAGCGCCTCGCGCGGCGGCTGCAGCGGATGGACGTGGAGGTGAACCGCCTCGTCGCACCGCTGACGGTGCCGGACTACACCGAGTACGGCCGACCCCCGCAGCAGACGACGCTACCCGCTGGGACGTTGTGGATTCCCATGGCACAGGGCCAGAAGCACTGGGTGCAGGCGATGCTCAACGAGAACAGCTACGTGCCGTTCCCGTACTTCTACGACGTCACCGCCTGGAGCGGGCCGTTGCTGGAGAACATCAGCGGGGGCCACTCGGGCGCGGATTTGCGTCCGCTGGCGATGCCCTTGCCGGAACAGGCCGAACCGATCGCGCAGCCGCTCGCCCACGCGCCGCGGACGGCGGTCTGGCAGGTGTCGACGACGGACAGCGCCGCGATCGAGTCGTCCGGTTGGCTGCGCTGGTGGCTCGGCGAGCAAGCGGGACTCGGCTTCGGCGACCTCACCGCCGCGCAGATCGCCTCCGGTGCGCTGTCCGACTACGACGTGCTGGTGGTGCCCAACGGTCCGGAAGCCGACGCCGCCGACTCGCTCGGCGAGCAGGGGCAGGCGGCGCTGACCGAGTGGGTGCGTGGCGGCGGAACGCTGATCACACTGCGGGACAGTTCGCGATTGGCCGCTCGCTTCGGGCTCACCTCGGCCACCTTCGCCGAGCCGACCTCCGACATCCCCGGTGCGTTGATCCGGATGGAACTGGACCCGGACAGCCCGCTGGCGGCCGGGGTCGGCCCGACCGCGTGGGCGATGTACGAGTACGACTCCGTGTGGTCGGCCCCAGCGGAGTCGTCGGTGGCGCAATTCCCCGCCGCTGGCGATCCCGACTGGTACATCTCCGGCTTCGCCGAAGGCGCCGATCAGTTGCATGGCAAGAGCGCGGTCGTGGACGAGAACGTCGGCGCCGGACGCGTTGTGCTGTTCGGCTTCGACCCGAACTACCGGGCGTTCACCAACGGCACCGCCAAGTTGCTGCTCAACGCCATCACCGGGCCGAAGGCCGCGAACGCACCGCAGGCTGCCGCCGCGCCAGGGGCATGGCAGGTGGCCGCGGCGAGCGCGAATCGGATGGTGATCAGCGTGCGTCCGGACGCGGCCGACGAGGTGCAGCGGTTGATCGCCCAGCGCGGTGCGGTCGCCGAGGTGGTGCGCGGTCCGGATGTCGTGCGGTTCCGCATCGATCTCGGTGGCGTGAACGCCGACGAACACCCGTGGGCGCGGCGACTGGCCGACGATGTCGCTTCGCTCGGGCAGAACGTGGTGGCGATCAGCATGCCGTGACGGTGGGTGGACACCGGGTGATCTGGTGGGCAAGATCCGGTTGCGGCTTGCCCGCCGTTCACCTCCGCGACAGTTGGCGGAGGCTTGCCGGATGCTCGCGGTGCGCAGGATCGCTCCGGTGTCCGGTTTTGGCCGAGGGAGTGGTGGATGTCCGGAAAACTGAATCGCCGCAGGGTGTTGAGCATCGGCGGTGCGAGCGCGGCCGCGGTGCTGCTCGGTACCGGAGCGTGGAGCAGTGCTGCCGCCGATGCCCGGCTGCGCGGCGGCTACCCGTTCTCGCTCGGTGTTGCCTCCGGCGATCCGCTGCCCGACGGCGTCGTGCTCTGGACCAGGCTGGCGCCCGAGCCGCTGGCGGCCGACGGTTCCGGTGGCATGCCGGACAAGCCGGTGCAGGTGCTCTTCGAGGTGGCCACCGACGACCGGTTCCGCGACGTCGTCCGCCGCGGATCGGCCACCGCGACTCCCGAACTCGGCCACTCGGTGCACGCCGAGATCTCCGGTCTTCAGCCGGGGCGCGAGTACTTCTACCGGTTCCGCGCCGGAGGCGAGCTCAGCCCGGTCGGCCGGACCAAGACCGCGCCCGCCGCAGGTGCCGCGCTGGCGTCGCTGTCCTTCGCGTTCGCGTCCTGCCAGCAGTGGAAGGCCGGTTTCTACACCGCCTACCAGCACATGGCGGCCGACGACCTCGATCTCGTCGTGCACCTCGGCGACTACATCTACGAGGACGACCAGACGGCGAACAAGCGCGGGGTGGCCCTCGGCGATGAGTTCAAGCCGGAGACGGAAACCCTCGGCCGCTACCGGCTGCAGTACTCGCTGTTCAAGTCCGACCCGCACCTGCAGGCCGTGCACGCGCGGTTCCCGTGGGTCGTCACGATGGACGACCACGAGGTGGAGAACAACTGGGCCGACGAGATCTCCGAGAACAACGCGGACCCCGCGCTGTTCCTGCAGCGCCGGGCCGCGGCCTTCCAGGCGCTGTACGAGAACCAACCGGTGCGCCGCGCGGCGATGCCGCAGGGTCCGGACATGCGCCTGCACCGCCGGTTGCAGTTCGGCGACCTGGCCGAGCTGACCATGATCGACACCCGCCAGTACCGCGACGACCAGCCCTGCGGCGACGGCACGGCGGTCGACTGCGCGGAGCGGCTGGACCCCAACCGCACGATCCTCGGCGCGGAGCAGCGCGACTGGCTGCTGGACGGCTTCTCCAGGTCCCAGGCCCGTTGGCAGATCCTCGGCAACCAGGCGCCGATGGGCGAGACCGATCTCGACGCGGGCCCGGCGAAGGAACTGTTCATGGACCCGTGGGACGGCTACGTGGCGGATCGCAACGCGGTCCTGGCGGGCGCGGCCGACCGCGGAGTGCGCAACCTGGTGGTGATCACCGGTGACCGGCACCAGAACTACGCCTGGGACCTCAAGAGGGATTTCGAGGACCCGAATTCGGCCACGGTGGCCAGCGAGTTCGTCGGCACCTCGATCACCAGCGGCGGCAACGGCGCGGACATGACCGACGATGGCCGAACGATGCTGGCGGCGAACCCGCACATGAAGTTCTTCAACTCCCAGCGCGGCTACGTCCGCTGCACGGTGACCCCGGAAACCTGGCGCAGCGACTACCGCGTAATCCCGTTCATCGAACAGCAGGACGCCCCGATCACCACCCGAGCCACCTACGTCGTCGAAGACCACAACCCAGGCGTCCAACCCGCCTGATCCGGTGATCTTGGGGAGGTGAGGGGCACCCTTTACCAAGTAACTTGGTGAAGGGTGCCCCTCAGTCATCACTCGATCGGTGGGGAAGTGCGCCGGAGCGGATCCATCTGGATGTGGCCGACGGTCAGCCGCGGGGTTTGGCGAAGGTGGCGTCGGTCGCCCAGGATTCGCCCACTTCGGACCAGGGCGAGTCGCCGCAGAGGAGCGCGATCGCCGCGGTCTTGAGTTCGGCCGGTTCGCCGGTGAGCAGCTGGACGAGGTCTTCGAGGCCGGGGTTGTGGCCGACGATGGCGGCCGTCATGACCGCGGGCGGCAATTCGCGGATGACGTTCAGGAGTTCCCGTGCCGACGCCGCGTAGATCCGGTCGTCGTAGGTGAGCGTGGGCTCCGCCGGGATCTCCGGGGCGGCCAGCTCCCAGGTCTGGCGGGTTCGCACGGCCGGGGAGCACAGCACGAGTTCGATCGCGGCGGCGTGCTTGCGCAGCCATTCGCCGACAGCGGGCGCGTCGCGGCGGCCGCGATCGGCCAATGGCCGGTCCACGTCATCGGTGTCGTCCGGCCAGGCCGACTTCGCGTGCCGCACCAGCACCAGTTTCCGCTGCGCATCGGTCATATCTGCGCGCCCCATCTACTCGCCGTGACTACTTGTTCCACGGTAAGGGCCAGGCGCGGCGACGGCCCGCATTGAGTCGCCGGACGACTCAGCGCGCCACCGATTCCGTATTGGACAGCCCTGCGCGGCGGTGGAAACGTGCTGGGCATGAGCTTCGTCGATCCGGATCCGGCCCTGCGCCCACTGCTGGGCCGCTACGTCGACGCGATGGACCGCGTCGAGCCGGTCCTGCACGACATCGGTGCGGTTGCGGCCGGTGAGCTGGACGAGCTCGCGGCGGTCGCGGAGACCAACCCGCCGCGACTGCGCCAGTACGACGCCAGCGGCGAGCGCATCGACGAGATCGTCTACCACCCCGCCTACACCGAGATGTCGCGGCTGGCCTTCGAGCGGTTCGGCCTCGCGGCGATGTCGCACCGGCCGGGCGTGCACGGCTGGCCGACGAAGGTCCCGCACGTGGTCAAGTACGGGCTGTCGTACGTGTTCGTGCAGGCCGAGTTCGGTCTGTTCTGCCCGGTATCGATGACCGACTCGGCAGCGCGGGTGCTGCGCAAGTTCGGCGACGAATCGCTGTTCGCGGCCGAGATCGACGGCTTGAGCTCAACCCGGTTCGACACGCTGCTGACCGGCGCGATGTTCATGACCGAGAAGCAGGGCGGCAGCGACGTCGGCCAGACCGCGACGCAGGCCACTCCGGACGGTGCACATTGGACACTGCGCGGCCAGAAGTGGTTCGCCTCCAACGTGAACGCGGACGTGATCCTGACGCTGGCCCGAGTTCCAGGTGGCCCGGCGGGCACGAAGGGCCTCGGCCTGTTCATGGTGCCGCGACTCCGCCCGGACGGTAGCCGCAACACCTACCGGATCGATCGGCTCAAGGACAAGCTGGGCACCCGCTCGATGGCCAGCGGCGAGGTGACGCTGGAGGACTGCTACGCCCTGCCGGTCGGGGACCTCTCGCGCGGTTTCGTGCAGATGGCCGAGATGGTCAACGTGTCGCGGCTGTCCAATGCGATGCGCGCGGTGGCGTTGATGCGGCGTTCGCTGCACGAGTCGATCAGCCACGCGCGGCAACGGGTGGCGTTCGGCAAGCCGCTGTTCGACCAGCCGTTGATGCGCAAGACGCTGCTGCCGATGATGCTGCACACCGAGGCGGGCCTCGGATTCGTCCTGGAAGCGGCGGCCACGCTGGACCGGGCGGACGCCGGAGGCGCCGAAGCGCGTCGGCTGATCCGGGTGCTGACGCCGCTCGGCAAGTACCACCTGTGCAAGCTGGCGCGGGTGGTGACCGGCGAGGCGATGGAGATCCGCGGCGGCAACGGGTACATCGAGGACTGGATCAACCCGCGCCTGGTGCGCGACGCGCACCTGGGATCGATCTGGGAAGGTTCGAGCAACGTCATCGCACTGGACGTCCTGCGCTGCATCCGCAAGGACAACGCGCACGAACTGCTGGCCGACACCGCCCAACACCGCCTGGAACGCATCGGAGACGCCGATGTGGCCGCAGGTGCCGAACGACTGCTGGCCGACGTGGCGCGGCTGCGGACGCATGGCAAGTCGCTGCTGGTGGAAAGCGACGAGTACGCCCAAGCGATGTGCGGCGAGTTCACCAACCTGGCCGCCCAGGTGACGATGGCGTCCCTGCTGTTCGAGCAGGCCGACTACGAAGCCCGAACCGGTCTGGGCTACCGAAAGCTATTGGTGGCGAACACATATCTGCACCACATCGTGCGACCGTCCAATCAGGTCCCTTCGGCGCTGCGCTGGCTGGCGGAACTGGCCGATGGCGGCGAAGTCCCAGCCGAAGCCGCCGCTGGGGACTGAGCCCGGGGAAGCGAGCAACTCGACGCTGCGCTGCAACTCGTCGGGTTCGCCACGGCACCGAGATCCTTACCGCGCCTGATGCGTGCCGGGGCGGCGATTTCTCGCGAAACCGCACCGGTGGTTCAGGGGGTTCGGTTTGGGCTGATGGTCAGGCGCCAGTTGAGTTCGCCGTTTTGCCATTGGCCGGTGGGTTTGAAGCCGGTGGCCGTTGCCACCGCCGCCGACGCTCGGTGGTCCGGGTGGATGTGCGCGACGACGTCGCGGACCGGTTGTCGGCGCAGCCAGTCGACGAGGCCGCGCGCGGCTTCCTTCGCGATCCCTCGCCGTTGCCAGGCCGTGCCCACGATCCAGGCGATCTCGGCGATCGGTCCGCGATCGCTCGGACTTATCGTGGCCTGGACCGTGCCGACCAAACGAGCCTCGTCCAGCAGCCGCACCACCCAGTTGCACCAGGACACCGCGGGATCCGGTGCGCCCGCGATTATCCGTTCGTACCGGGTGCGCAGCGTTCGCGCGGACAACGGGGCACCACCGATGAATGTGTACAGCTCCGGGTCGGCCAGCACGTTCGCCATCTCCGCGGCGTGGTCGACGCGAAGCGGCACCAAACCGAGCCGCTCGGTCCGGATCACCTGGGGTCTGATCGCACCCACACCGCCCTACCTTTCACGCGTGGCACCCGCTCGTCCGGAAGAATCGGGCGGCGCAGGAATGGCTTTCGTACTCGCTGGCTCAAGAGGCTGAACCCCTGTCCCCGCCTTTCGGGATCCCGACACCTACCGCGCATTCCCTCAGCGCAGCGCCTTCCGGAAGTGGATGAGTTGGTAGTCGCCCGCCGAGGTGCGGTGCGTCTCTTGGTAGCCCAGCCGTCGGTACAGCCGCAGGTTCGCGGTGCTGTGCTCGCCGGTGAACAGGTTGATCGTCTCGATACGTGCGGGCAGGTGCTGTTCGACGTGCCGGAGCAGTCCGGTGCCGAGGCCGTGGCCTTGCCGATCGGGAGCGACCACCAAGCGGCCCAGCCCTGCTGCTGTCTCGCCAAGCGCGACGCGGACCGCCGCGACGAGGCGGCCCGCCTCCCGGCAACCCCAGGCCAGGCAGGACGACCGGGCGAGCTCGTCGCGGATTTCGTCGAGGGTTTCGGTCAACGGCGGCATCCGAACGTCATCGTGGGACTGCGCTTCGGTGACATAGGCCGCTCGTTGCAGTGTCAGCACTTCACCGGCGTCCGCAGCGGTCAGGCGGTCCAGGACCGCAGTGCCGTTGGTGGCGGCAGGCATCGACGGTTCCTCTCGGGACGTGCGCGCCTCGGACGATTCGCCGATCACCGCAGTTCCTTCGTGAACCAGTGGTCGGCGTAGGGGCTGCTGTTGTAGGCCGCGATCTCGTGGAAGCCGTGTTTGGCGTAGAGCGCGCGGGCTTCGACGAGATCGCGGCGGGTTTCCAGGCGCACTGACTGGAAGCCGAGATCACGGGCGTGCTCTTCGGCGGCGGCCAGCAGCCGGGCACCGATACCGCGGCCGCGCGCCTGCGGTCGGACGTACATCCGCTTGAGCTCGGCGACGCCCGGTTCGAGCTCGCGGATCCCGACGCAGCCGGAAAGCTCCGTCCCGTGCCGGGCCAGCAGGAACACGCCCGTCGGCGGGTTCAGGCCGTCGTTGGGATCTTCGGAGATCGCCGAGTCGATCTCTGCGTCGGTCGCGGGGCGACCGTAATACCGGCTGGCCATCTCGTCGGTGTACTCGCGCAGCAGTTGGACGGCAACCGGATCGGCCACGCCGACCGGTGCGATGGCGCAGGAGTTGTGCTGGTCCACGACGCGATTCTCACCTGGCTGTCCACCGAATATGCGTCACAGGACGCGAAGGGTGAGGGGCACCCGTGACCGAGTAACTGGGTCACGGGTGCCCCTCACTCCGGTCAGCCGAAGGAGACGCCGAAGACGTTCAGGAGGCTGTAGACACCGAGCAGGGTGATCGCGATGCTGCTGATCACCAGGAGGGTGTTGAACCAGCCGCCGCCGTGCAGGCGCTTGTCGACTTGGGTTTTCCGCAGGTACCAGGTCGCGACGACCACGGCGGGCAGGAAGATGCCGGTCATGATGCCGCCGATCTGGACCATGACCACCGGCGAGTTGATGAACAGGTAGGTCGCGCCCCACACGATCGGCAGCGCCACCGTGAAACCGCGGATCCACTTCTGCCGGGACCGGGCGTTCTGCCAGTCCACCGCACCCAGCTCGGCCAGGACGTTGGTGTACATCCGCGCCCAGCTCGGGATCGCGGCCCAGAGCGTGGAACCGAGCACCGCGATCGCGCCGATGAGGAACGCGATGGCCGCCCACTCGCCGATGACGTCGGTGTACATCTGCGAAAGGGTGGTGATCATCTCGTTGCCTTCGAGCACCAGCCCCTGCGGGTTGAGCACCGCGGCACCCATCACGAAGAACGCCAGGGTGCTGAAGGTGTAGATGACCCAGGACAGGAAGACGTCCTTGTACATCACCTTGATCCAGCCCTGCGCGCGCTGCCGCCACTGCTCGGTGTCCTCGGCCGGCCCGACCCACCGGGCGTAGCCCTTCTCCAGGCACCAGTAGGTGTAGAAGGTGATCTCGTCGGCGCCCACGCCGGTGATGCCGAACATCGCGATGGCCGCGCCGATGGCGCCCGCCGGGATGCTGAAGGTGAGTCCGCTGAGCAGGTCGCCGCCGCTGTATCCGAACGGTGTGAACGGCAGGCCGAGCGCGATCACGACGGTTGCCACCGAGAACACCGCCACCAGCGCGAAGGCGCCGCGTTCGATCAGGCTGTAGTTGTTCGAGTACAGCAGGGCGATGCTGCCCGCCACGATGATGAGCGTCCACACCGTCAGCGAGGTGAAGCCGAGCGGATCACCGCCGACCGGGATCAGCATGCTGAAGGCGACCGCGGTACCGCCGACGATGCCGCCCACCTGCAGCAGCTTGGACAGCGCCATGAGCATCCACAGCAGGTTGATCCAGCCGACCCGACCGATCTTCGGCGGTACCTCGTTGAAGCCGGTCAGCGCCGGTTTGCCGGTGATGATCGTCCAGCGGGCGAGTTCGGCCTGCACCGCCACCTTGACCGCCGTGGAGAGGATGACCATCCACAGCAGCGCGAAGCCGACCTCCGCGCCGAGCGCGGTGGTGGCGATGAGCTCTCCGGACCCGACGATCGAGGCGCTGACGATCAGTCCAGGGCCCAGGTACCGCAGGCTGGACTTCCAGCCCTTGGGTGGTTCCTTGATGCCGTCCGCGGTGAGAACGTACGGATCGTCGCTGGTCGCGACGGGTGTTCCCATCGGGCACTCCTTTGTGCTGAGTGAGATTGATTTTTCACATTCGTGAAATCGGACTTATGGATGTGAAAACTACATTCGCGAACGGGGCCGGTCAACGGCCGATATCGAGCCGAGACGCAGTGCCCCGAAAGGCCGAGGTTCGAACGATAGGACGCACAGCCGGTGATCGCGACGTTTCAGGGGCGGCCGCCACCTCTGCCGCCCCAAACGACACTTCGGGAACAGGCGCGCTCAGTCCACGCCGAGGCCGAAGACGTTCAGGACCGTGTAGATGCCCAGCAGCGTGATCGCGATGCTGCTGGCCATCAGAAGCGCGTTGAACCAGCGACCGCCGTGCAGGCGCTCGTCGACTTGGGTTTTCCGCAGGTACCAGGTCGCGACCACGACAGCGGGCAGGAAGATGCCGGTCATGATGCCGCCGATCTGGACCATGACCACCGGCGAGCTGATGAACAGGTAGGCGGTGGCCCACAGGATCGGCTGGAGTGCGATCAGCACCTTGATCGAGCGTTGCCGGGCGGGGATGTTGTGCCAGTCCAGGAATCCGACGATCGAGAACAGGTTGGTGTACATCCGCGCCCAGCTCGGCAGACCCGCCCAGAGGGTGGAGCCGAGCACCGCGATCGCGCCGATGAGGAACAGCGCGCTCGCCCACTCGCCGATGACGTCGGTGTACATCCGCGACAGCGTCTCCATCAAGCCGTTGCCCTCGATCACCAGGCCCTGAGGGTGCAGCACGGCCGCGCCCATGAGGTAGAAGGCCAGGGTGCTGAAGGTGTAGATGACCCAGGACAGGAAGGTGTCCTTGTACATCACCTTGATCCAGCCCTGCGCGCGCTGCCGCCACTGCTCGCTGCCGTCCGGTGGACCCGACCAGCGCGCGTAGCCCTTCTCCAGGCACCAGTAGGTGTAGAAGGTGATCTCGTCGGCGCCCACGCCCGTGATGCCGAACATCGCCACCGCCGCGCCGATCGCACCGGCCGGGATGGCGAAGGTGAGTCCGGTGAGGACGTCGCCGCCGCTGTAGGAGAACGGCGTGAACGGCAGTCCGAACGCGATGGCGATGGTGACCACCGAGAACACCACCACCAGCAGGAAGGCGCCGCGCTCGATGAAGCGGTAGCCGCTGGAGTACAACAGCGCGATGCTGCCGAGCGCGACGATGATGGTCCACACCGTGATGGAGGTGCTGCTCATCGGTTCGCCGCCGATCGGGATCAGCAGGCTGAAGGCGACCGCGGTGCCGCCGATGATGCCACCGGCTTGCAGCAGCTTGGACAGGGCCAGGATGATCCACAGGACGTTGATCCAGCCGATCCGGCCCAGCCGCGGCGGGACGTCGTTGAAGCCCGACAGCGCGGGTTTGCCGGTGCAGATTGTCCAGCGGGCGAGTTCGGCCTGCACCGCGACCTTGACCGCGGTGGACAGGATCACCAGCCACAGCAACACGAATCCGACTTCGGCGCCGAGCGCGGTGGTGGCGATGAGCTCTCCGGACCCGACGATCGAGGCGCTGATGATCAGGCCCGGACCCAGGTACCGCAGGCTGGCTTTCCAGCCCTTGGGCGGTTCTTTGATGCCGTCTGCGGTCAGCAGGTATGGATCGTCGTCAGACGCGACAGTTGTTCCCATCGAGCACTCCTTTGTGCCGACTCCGCGCCGGGCGAGATCGCGCGGAGGTTTCCAGGGTTTTCACATCCGTGAAGCAGTCGCTTGATCTGTGGAAAATACCGGCGCGCCGGGCCGAGGTCAACGGGCGTCAGCGGCAGGTTTTCGATCGGGCGGCAGCGGGCACTCCACTGCCCGGAGGTGTCGATGGCTCCCCGGATCCACTGGCCGAACCGCTGGGCGCTGGTGCTCACCGCGGAGGGTTTGCTGCTGGTCCTGCTCGGCCTCCTCGGACTGGCCAACGCCGGTTGGCGTGCCTCCGAAGACGTCCCAGTGCTGGTGATCTTCCAGCTCAACACCGCGCACAGCATCTTGTTGCTGGTCGCCGGAGTGCTGGCACTGGTCGCCGCGCGGTGGCGGCGCGGCGTGGTGGTGTTCGCGGCGTCGCAGATGGTCGTCGGCGTAATGCTGTTCGTCTACGGCACGGCGGAAAGCACCGTCGGTGAAGGACGGACGCCGTTCTCGCTGGACCCGGCGGAGAACTTCCTGCACGCGGGCCTGGCCGTGCTGGGTTTCATCATCCTATGTGGAGTGACGTCCGCGCCCACCCCCACCGAGCCGCGTCGGATCGTCACCGGTCATTGAGGCGGAATCGGGCAAGCCGGGCCGACGATTCGGCATTGTCGGGGGTGCGGGAATTTTTCCTGGACTTTCGTTGTTGATCTGTGTTCGCAACGGGTTCTCCGATGCTTGTCGACGGTTTGACGGATAGGGTTCGAACTATGGTGGGTTCATTGCTGGGGACCGAGGTCCAACGGGTCGAAGACCCGGAACTGCTCCGCGGTCGGGGCACCTACGTCGGCAACCTCGACTTCGAGGGCATGGTGCACATCGGATTCGTCCGCTCGCCGGTGGCGCACGCGCGACTGACCGGCGTCGACGTCAAGGCTGCCGCCGCCGCGCCGGGCGTTGTCGCGGCGTTGGCGGCGGGGGATCTGGACATTCCGGTCGCGCCGCCATTCGTCGTGCTCAACCCGAACTGCGAGCGACCGCCGCTGGCCACCGACCGGGTTCGGTTCGTCGGCGAGCCGGTCGCGGTGATCGTCGGCGAGAGCGCCGCGGCGGTCGCTGATGCGATCGAACTGGTCGACGTCGACTACGACCCGCTGCCCGCTGTCGCGGATCCGGAGCGCGCCCTGGACCCGGCGGCCGAAACGCAGTTCCCGGAGCTGGGTTCGAACGTGGCTGGCGGTTACCGCGATGCGGCCGGTGCGGATGTGCTGGCCGAGGCTGACGTGGTGGTGCGGGCCCGCATCGAGAACCAGCGCGTCGCGGTGGTTCCGCTGGAGGGCAATGCGATCGCGGTGCAGCCGGGTGGTCCGGATCAGGAATACGACGTGACGGTGCACGTCTCGACGCAGATGCCGCACGGCTTGCGGGACGGCGTGGTCAAGGCGTTCGGCTGGGCTCCGGAGCGGGTGCGGGTGATCTCCCCGCACGTCGGCGGCGGGTTCGGCGGCAAGGCGGGGATGATCTCCGAGCACGCGGTGGCCATCGCGGTCGCGCAGCACTTGGGACGTCCGGTGCGGTGGATCGAGTCCCGTTCGGAGAACATGCAGGCGATGCCGCACGGCCGTGCCCAGGTGCAATACGCGGAGCTGGGGTTGCGCCGCGACGGCAGCATCGTCGGGCTGCGCTGCCGGGTCATCGGTGACGCCGGCGCCTACGCGGGCTTCGGCGGCTCGTTGGCGATGGGGTCGACGCGCATGATGTCGCAGGGCGTCTACCGGATCCCGAAGATCAGCTACGACGCGGCGGCGGTGCTGACCAACACCACACCGGTCGGCGCGTTCCGCGGCGCGGGACGACCGGAGGCCGCGGCGATGCTGGAGCGGCTGATGGACCTGGCCGCGGCCGAGCTGGACATGGACCCGGTGGCGTTGCGGCGCAAGAACTTCCTGGTGCCGGAGTCCTTCCCGTACCAGACGTTGGTCGGCGCCAGCTACGACAGCGGTGACTACGAACGGCCGCTCGCCGAGGCGCTGCGGCTGGCCGACTACGACGGGCTGCGCGCTGAGCAGGCGCGTCGCATCGCCGCTGGTGAACAACTGCTGCTGGGCATCGGGGTGAGCTCCTACGTGGAGATCACCGGTGGCGGCGCGGGGGAGTACGCCGAGGTCGAGGTGCACGAGAACGGCGCCCGGATCAAGGTCGGCACCTCCGCGCACGGGCAGGGCCACGCGACCGCGTTCGCCATGATCGTGTCCGACAAGCTGGGCATCCCGATGGAGTCGATCGAGTTCCTGCAGTCCGACACCGCGCAGGTGCCGCGCGGTGGGGGCACCGGCGGCTCCCGGTCGCTGCAACTCGCTGGCAGCGCGGTGCACGAGGCCGGTGAGCTGGTGCTGCAGAAGGCAAAGGAGTTGGCGGCGTCCCGCTTGGAGGCGTCGGTCGACGACATCCAGGTGACCGACAGCGGCGAACTCGGCGTGGCCGGGGTGCCGAACGCGACGGTGGCTTGGGCGGAGCTCGCTCGGGCGGCTGCCGACGACGGGGACCGGCTGGCCGCGAACATCGACTTCGCCCCCGCCGGTGCGACGTTCCCGTTCGGCGGGCACGTGTCGGTGGTCGAAGTGGACGTGGAGACCGGGTACGTCCGTCCAGTGCGGCACATCGCGGTGGACGACTGCGGTCGGGTGCTCAACCCGATGATCGTGCGCGGTCAGCAGCACGGTGGTGCGGCCCAGGGCATCGCGCAGGCGTTGTGGGAGCAGGTCACCTTCGACGCCGAGGGCAACCCGGAGACCGGCACGCTCGCCGACTACACGATCCCGTCGGCGGCGGACCTGCCGTCGCTGGAGACGGCGAACACCGAGACCCCGAGCCCGTTCAACCCGATGGGCGCCAAGGGAATCGGCGAGTCCGCCACGGTCGGTTCGACACCGGCGGTGCAGAACGCGGTGGTCGACGCGTTGAAGCACCTCGGCGTCCGGCACATCGACATGCCAGCCACTCCGGAGCGGGTGTGGAAGGCGATCCAGGCCGGTAGCAGCGCGACGTACTGGCAGGAGCCACCGGCGGCCTTCGAAACGCTGCCGGTCCGCGCCGCGGACGCCCCGGACGAGGCGGACGAAGCCGTGGTGTAACCCGTTTGAGTTCGAGGTGAGGGGCACCCGTGACCCAGTTACTTGGTCACGGGTGCCCCTCACTCGTTCCACGATCGGGTGCTGCGAGCAGGTCAGGCGTTCTTGCGGCGATTCCGGTAGGTGCGCATCTTGTGGCGTGCTCCGCAGATGTCCATGCTGCACCAGATGCTGTTGTTGCCGGGAGATCGGTCGTAGTAGAGCCAGCGGCAGTCGTCGGCGTGGCAGACCTTGAGCCGCCCAGGTTTCCCGGCTAGCCCGTCTACCGCCAGGGCCGCGATGAGCCGACCTATCAGCCGCTCGACCGCGGTGCCGTCGAGCACCGGGATCAGCACGTCGCCGTCCCGCCACTGCGGCGGTCGCAGGAGGCGGCGCGCGTAGTCGTTCAGCCCTGCGGAATCGGTTCCTTCGAGGTGTTCGCGGATGGTTTCGCGGGCTCGCACCAGGTCGCGACGAGCGGATTCGTCCAGCTCGTCGGCGGCGTCCTGCCATTCGTGCTCGGTCAGCCAAGCCCGCGTGCTTGCCAGGTCGGCGAAGGCGTCTTCGTCGTAGAGGAACCGCGCGGAATTGCCGAACGCTTCGACGATTTCCAGGTCACCCGGAGCAGCTGGTCGGTCGTAGGCCACGAATTCAGTTTACCGTCATCCGGCATTTGATGGTAACGTTACTTGCAGAACGTCATAGTCGGTAACGGAGGTTGGGATGGGCTGGGAACTGCCGGAGCGGCACGAGACGTCGTACGGAACCGTTCGCTGGGCGAGCCACGGGCGAGGAGATCCGGTGATCCTGATGCACGGGACGCCGTTCTCGTCCTACGTCTGGCGCGACATCGCCGGGGCGCTCAGCGCCCGGTACCAGGTGTTCGTCTGGGACATGCCGGGCTATGGGCAGTCTGAAATGCGGGATGGGCAGGATGTCTCGTTGGCTGCGCAGCAGGCGGTGTTCACCGATCTGCTGCGGCACTGGGGGTTGCGGGGCCCGTCGGTGATCGCGCACGACTTCGGTGGTGCAGTGGCGCTGCGGTCCGCCCTGCTGGACGGTGTCCACTATGGACGGATGATGTTGCTCGACGCGGTGAGCGTGCGCCCCTGGGGTTCGGACTTCTTCCGGCTGGTGCGGGACAATTCCGAGGTCTTCGCGGCACTGCCGCCGCACCTGCACGAGGCGCTGGTCCGCCGCTACATCGCGACCGCGGCGCACCGCGAACTGCGCGGCGAGGTGCTGGACGCGCTGGTCGAGCCCTGGCTCGGCGAGACGGGGCAACCGGCGTTCTACCGCCAGATCGCGCAGGCCGACGAACGCTTCACCCGCGAAGTGGAAGACCGCTACGGGGAACTCGACTGCCCGGTGCTCATCGCCTGGGGCGAGCAGGACCAGTGGCTACCGGCCGACCGCGCGCAGCGGCTGGCCGAGCAGATCCCGCACGCCCGGCTGGCCTGGATCGAACAGGCCGGACATCTGGCCCAACTGGACAACCCGGCCCGCCTGACCGCGCTACTCGCCGACTTCCTCGCCGAATGATCAGGCCGGTGCCTGCTCCCAAATTCGGGGAAATTCGGGCGTGGTGGCCGCACTGGTCGATGGTGGCCGTGAGGATGCCCACTATGCGGGATTCGGGTCTCGGTACGTGGTTGATCAGCGGTTAGAGTGCCTTAGCCCATTCGTGTTATCGAGGAGGTTTTGGCGCCATGGCTGTCGGCCACGCCTCAGCACCGGGAGTGCGGGGTTCCGGACCATCGGGGGATCCCGTCCCGCGGAACTCGACCCGACAGGTGGTGCTCGCCAGCCTGGTAGGGACGTCGATCGAGTTCTACGACTTCTACGTCTACGCGACGGCCGCGGTGCTGGTGTTCCCACACCTGTTCTTCCCGCCCGGTGACGCCACCGCCGCAACCCTCCAGTCGCTGGCGACCTTCGCGATCGCCTTCGTGGCCCGGCCGGTCGGCTCCGCCCTCTTCGGCCACTTCGGCGACCGCATCGGCCGGAAGGCCACGCTGGTCGCTTCGCTGCTGACGATGGGCATCTCGACCGTGGTGATCGGCCTGCTGCCCGGCTACCAGCAGATCGGCGTCGTCGCGCCGCTGCTGCTGGCGCTGTGCCGGTTCGGGCAGGGGCTGGGGCTCGGCGGTGAGTGGGGCGGCGCCGCGCTGTTGGCCACCGAAAACGCCCCCGCGCACAAGCGGGCTTTCTTCGGCACGTTCCCGCAGCTGGGCGCGCCGATCGGATTCTTCTTCGCCAACGGGCTGTTCCTGCTGCTGTCCGAGGTGATGGACGACGGGACGTTCCAGTCCTGGGGCTGGCGGGTGCCGTTCCTGGTGTCGGCGGTGCTGGTGGTCGTCGGCCTGTGGGTGCGCCTGAGCATGCACGAAACCCCGGTGTTCGCGAAGGTGCTGGCGCGCGACGAGCGGGCGAAGGTGCCCTTCGTTCAGGTCTTCCGCGGCGACTTCAAAGCGCTGGTGCTCGGCACGTTCATCATGCTGGCCACCTACGTGCTGTTCTACCTGATGACGGTGTTCTCGCTGGCCTACGGCACGGACAAGACCGGCCTCGGCTACCCGCGTTCGTCGTTCCTGGTCATGCTGCTGGTCGGCGTGGTGTTCTTCGGCCTGACGGTTCCGCTGGCCGGATGGCTGGCCGACCGCTTCGGGCGGCGGCCCACGCTGATCATCACCACCGTCGCGATCATCGTGTACGGCCTGCTGCTGGGACCGTGGTTCGGCGCCGAGTCCGCGGTGGCGACGGTGTCGTTCCTGGTGGTCGGGCTCGGGCTGATGGGCATGACCTTCGGGCCGATGGGCGCGGTGCTGCCGGAGCTGTTCCCGACCGCGGTGCGCTACACCGGTGCCTCGGTGGCCTACAACGTCGCCGGTCTGCTGGGCGCCTCGGTAGCCCCGTACATCGCGACCTGGCTGGCCAGCGCCTACGGCTTGGGCTGGGTCGGCGTGTACCTGGCGGCGATGGGTGCGATCACCCTGATCGCGCTGTTGGCCAGCCGGGAGACCCGCGAGACATCAATCGAGAACTGACCCCAGCCACGCCAGCAACACACGAACATCCAATATGGACAATCGCATTGCCGTCCATGGTCGTGAGTGGCAATGGTCGCTCTAGCAGCCGTTACCACTCACGACCCGGCCGGTGCTGTGCAGCAGTTCGAGCAGGCGGTTCACGAATTCCGCTTGGGCCGGGTTGAGCTTCTCCCTGGCGGTTTCCGGGGTGCACCACCGGGCGCGGTCGACCTCGGGGAAGCTCTGGCGGCGGCCGGATTTCGGCGGCCACTCCATTTCGAACTCGTTGCTGCGCAGGTCGGCGACGTCGAAGTCGCCCTCGACGGCCCAGGCGGTCACGAGCTTGCCGTTGCGCTGCTTGACCTCGCCGAGCGGCGCCAGGTCGCGGTCGGCCAGCGGCATCCCGGTCTCCTCGGCGAACTCGCGAACGGCCGCTGATCGGGCGTCCTTGTCCGGCTCGTACTCGCCCTTCGGGATGGACCAGGCGCCCGCGTCCTTCTTCTGCCAGAACGGACCGCCCGGATGCACCACCAGGACCTGCGGCTGTCCGCCCTCGATCTTGAACAACAGGATGCCAGCGCTACGTTTGCCCACCTCACCAGTGTCGCGCACCGACGGCGTCGTCGCGGTAGCTGGGCGACGAGCCGTCGGGCCGACAACGTCCGATGTGGACGCGCGGTTGCGACCTCGGGCCTGCGCGGGCGATGCGCTCTGGCGGAATTGGCGGAATCCGTCGATGCTGGTCAGCGTGGAACGGGTCGTGTTGCACGTGGATCTCGATCAGTTCATCGTCGCGGTCGAGTTGCTGCGCCACCCCGAGCTGCGGGGCAAGCCGGTGCTGGTCGGTGGGTCCGGCGACCCGAAGCAGCGCGGTGTGGTGGCCGGGGCGTCCTACGAGGCGCGCGAATTCGGGGTCCGGTCCGGCACCCCGCTGCGCACTGCGGCGGCCCGCTGCCCCGACGCCGTGTTCCTGCCCGCCGACCGCGAGACCTATCTCGCGGCGTCCGCCGACGTGATGGCGGCTCTCCAGGAGATCGGCGGTGTCGTGGAGGTGGCCGGTTGGGACGAGGCATTCATGCTCGTCGACACCGACGACGCCGAGGAGACCGCGCGCTCGGTGCAGCGCCACGTGCGGGAGCGCACCGCGCTGGCGTGCTCGGTGGGCATCGGGGACAACAAGCTGCGGGCGAAACTCGCGTCCGGCCTGGCCAAACCGGCTGGCGTCTTCCGCCTCGACATGTCGAACTGGGTGGCGGTGATGGCGTCGCGGCCGACGGACGCGCTGTGGGGCGTCGGCTCGAAGACCGCGAAGAAGCTCGCCGCGCGCGGCATCGCCACCGTCGGCGATCTGGCCCGCACCGCGATGGCCGACCTCGCCGGTGAATTCGGTCCCAACATCGGACCGTGGCTCGTCGCGCTCGCGCACGGCTACGACTCGACACCGGTGACCGCCGAGCCCTACCAGGCGCGTTCGCACGGCCGGGAGGTCACCTTCCAACGAGACCTGCGGGACACCGCCGAGATGCGCGCGGAGGTCGTCCGGCTGGCGCACGTCGTGTCCGACGACCTCGCGGTGGAGGACGCGTTGGCCCGTCGAGTCGTGGTGAAGGTGCGCGACTCCCGCTTCGCCACCCACACCCACGGGGTGTCGCTGCCAGCCCCGACCCGCGAAGCAGCCGCCATCGAGCAGGCCGCCCTGGCCGCCCTCGCCCGCTTCCCCCTGGACCGCCCGGTGCGCCTGCTCGGCGTCCGCGCCGAGCTCGCCCGCAGCGGCTGAGTCGCCACGTGACCGATCAACGGTCTGCGAGGGCCTTGTCCAACAGCGGGGTCAGGCGGAAGTCGACGAGGCTGCGCATCGCCAGGGCGAAGTTGGTCCGCTCCACGCCCGGTGTGGCGAGGACCTGTCCGGCGATCCGGTACAGGTCGTCGGCATCGACCGCCACCACGCGCACCAGCAGGTCAGTCGCGCCGGTGAGCCCGAAGACCTCGACGACCTCCGGGATCTCGGCCATTGATTCGGCGAGCTCGCCGAGCATCTGCTGGGTGACCTGCACGGTGATGAAGGCGGTCAGCGGATAGCCGAGCGCGGCCGGATCGATGCGCCGCTCGAACGACCCCAGCCCGCGCTCCAGCTTGGTCAGCCGGGCCTGCACGGTGTTGCGGGACAGGCCGACGCGTTCGGCGAGCGCGACCACCGTCGCGCGGGGTTCTTCGTTCAACGCCCGCAACAGCCGGATGTCGACCTCGTCGAGGCCGCCAGCACTGGGCACAATGCTCACCTCCGTCCGCCTGCGCCGAACCCCGCCGGTGCAGAATGCGCGATTTTCGAACCGCATCTTGTGCAGAGATTGTGCGCTTGGTGTCCTGATCGGCGCAATGTGGCAACTTTTCCGGGAGGTGTGATGATCAGCGCGGCGATGCCCCAGCAGGCGGTGGTCGAACCCCTGCGCGAGGTCGAGCAGCGGGTGTTGTGGCTGTCCACCGCGATCATCGATCACGCCAACCGGGTGCGGCCCAACCCGTCGGGGCTGAAGGTCGGCGGGCACCAGGCGTCCTGCGCATCCATGGTCTCGATCATGACCGCGCTGTACTTCGAGCACCTGACCGCGGCGGACCGGGTTTCGGTGAAGCCGCACGCGTCGCCGGTGCTGCACGCGATCAACTACCTGCTGGGCGAACTCGACGAGTCGTACCTGACCACGCTGCGCGAATTCGGCGGCCTGCAGAGCTATCCGAGCCGCACCAAGGACCCAGATCCGGCGGACTACTCGACCGGCTCCGTCGGGCTCGGTGCGACGGCGCCGATCTGGGGCGCGGTGGCCCGCCGCTATGTCGACAGCCACGTCGGCGACGCGGGCACTGGGCGGCAGTACTCGCTGCTGGGCGACGCCGAACTGGACGAGGGCGCCTGCTGGGAAGCGATCATGGATCCGACCGTCGCCGACCTGGGCGAGGTGGTGTGGATCGTCGACCTCAACCGGCAGTCGCTGGACCGCGTCGTGCCCAACATCGCGGCCAACCGCTTGCAGGGCATGTTCGCCGCTGCGGGCTGGCAGGTGCTCACCCTGAAGTACGGGCAGCTGCTGGAGGAGTTGTTCGCCCGGCCCGGCGGCCAGGCGTTGCGGGAGCGCATCGACCGCATGAGCAACCCCGAGTACCAGCGGCTGCTGCGCTGCACGCCGCAACAGCTGCGCGAACGACTGCCCGGCGCGGACGGCACCGAGATCGCCCGGCTGCTGTCCGATGTGGACGACAAGAAGCTCGCCGCGGCGATCCGCAATCTGGGCGGGCACGACCTAGCGGCGCTTGACGAGGCCTTCCGGGCGATCGACGACACCCGGCCCACGGTCATCTTCGCTTACACCATCAAGGGATACGGCCTCGCCACCGAAGGCCACCCGCAGAACCACAGCTCGCTGCTCAGCGCCGATCAGATGCGGCTGCTCGCCGAGAGCGTCGGTGCCGATCTCGACGACCCGTGGCACCGGTTCCCAGCGGACAGCGCAGCAGGGCAGCGATGCGCCGAAGCCGCAGCCCGGCTGCGGCGGCGCGAGCGCCCACGGGTTTCGCCACCGGAGGTGCCGGTGGACGTCGGGCGAACGCCGACCGGCACTACGACCACCCAGGCCGCGCTCGGCCGGACGCTGCTCGACCTGACGCGCGGCGCACCGGACGCGGCGCAGCGGATCGTGACGCTCGCACCGGATGTCAGCTCGTCGACGAATCTCGGTGGCTGGCTGAACAAGGTCGGCGTCTGGTCGCCGACCGAGCGGGTGGACTGGTTCGCCGATGACGCAGAAACCATCCTGCACTGGCGGGAACGCCCGGCTGGGCAGCACATCGAACTCGGCATCGCCGAGACGAACCTGGTCAGCCTGCTCGGCGAACTCGGCGCGACCTGGAGCCGCTGGGGGCAGCCGCTGCTGCCGATCGGCGTGGTCTACGACTGCTTCGTCGGGCGCGCGCTGGAGCCCTGGTCGTTCGGGATGTACGCGGGTGGCCAGTCGATCCTGGTGGGCACGCCCTCCGGGGTGAGCCTGGCGCCCGAGGGCGGCGCGCACCAGTCCGTGATCACCCCGTCGATCGGCTTGGAGCAGCCCGGCCTGACCAGCTACGAACCGGCGTTCGCCATCGACACCGAATGGTGCCTGCTGGCCGCGTTGTCCGGACTTGGCAAGCCCGGTGGGACATCCGCCTACCTGCGGCTGTCGACCCGCCCGGTCGACCAGACGCTCGCGGCGGTGCCCGCTGACCCGGCGGCCCGCGAACGCCGTCGCCGCCAAGTGGTCGGCGGCGCCTACTCGCTGCGCCGATACGCCCAGCCGACGGTGACCCTGGCGGCGATGGGCGCCGTGGTGCCCGAAGCGCTGGCGGCTGCCGACCGGCTCGACGCCCAGGGCATCGGCGCTGACGTGGTGTGCGTGACCAGCCCGGATCTGCTGTTCGAGGCCCTGCGAGCGCGCCAGGGCAGCGGTGGTCCGGCTGGGATCCTGGACCAGGTCTTCCCGGCGCATCGGGCGACCCCGCTGGTGACCGTCCTCGATGGACACCCGCACACGCTGGCGTTCCTGGCGGGGATCAACCGGGTGCGTGCGGCCCACCTCGGGGTCACCGCCTTCGGCCAGTCGGGTGCCCTGCCGGACGTCTACCGCCACCACGGCATAGACGCCGACGCGATCGTCCGCGCCGCCCTCGACATCACCGATCACGCCTAGCGCTCATCCGCACGTAGCAACGATGCTGTTGGGGAACGACCGAATTGACTCGGTGCGGTGGGTGGCGGACGGTGGTTGCGGTGGACGAGGTCGGGCGCATCGACGAGGCGGTGCTCGGCGCGGGCCTGTTGGCGGGCACCGCGAACGTGATCATGCAGCTCGCCCGTCCCGGTGTGGGCTACGGCGTGGTGGAGAGCAGGGTCGAAAGCGGCCAGCTGTTCCGGCATCCGGTGAAGCGGACCCGCACCACCCTGGCCTACCTCGCCGTCGCGACGATGGGCACCGAGCGGGAGCGGGAACTGTTCCGGCAAGGGGTCGACCGCGTCCACGCCCAGGTGCGTTCGACGGATTCGAGTCCGGTGCCCTACCACGCGTTCGACCCGGACTTGCAGCTTTGGGTCGCTGCCTGCCTGTACAAGGGTTTCGAGGACCTCCACCGGATCTTCTTCGGCGAGCCGGACCCGGACACTGCCGAGCGGTTCTACCAGGGCGGGGCGGTGCTGGGCACGACGTTGCAGGTGCCGCCGCAGGCGTGGCCGGTCGATCGCGATGCCTTCGAGGAGTACTGGACCGAGTCGCTGAAGCGGATCTCGATCGACGACGCGGTGCGCGACTACCTGCACGACGTGATGATGCTGGCCTGGCTGCCCCGCCCGCTGCCGGAACTGTTCGGCCGCTTCAACAGATTCGTCACGACCGGATTCCTCCCCGAACCGTTCCGGGACGAGATGCGCCTGCGCTGGACCGACCGGGACCAGCGGCGTTTCGACGCGCTCATGTCGGTGCTCGGGGCGATCGCGCGGCGCCTGCCACCGGTCCTGCGGCGCTTCCCGTTCAACCTGGTGCTGCACGACCTCCGCCGCCGCATCAAGACCGGCCGTCCACTGGTGTGACGACACCTGCGAGTCGTGCCGCCGGTCAGGCGTAGCGGTTCAGCTCGGCGAAGAAGCCGGGCACGACGTGCAGTTGTTCGGCTGCGGCCAGCTGGTCGTGGACGTACTTGCCGACGGCGAGGTCCAGCACGCCCAGCCCGAAGGGGGAGAAGATCACCGGTCGGTCGGCGGGGCAGTCGAGCGAACCGGCCAGCAGCTCGGGCATGGCACCGGCGACGAAATCCCGGTTCCCGGTCCGTTGCTCGGTCAGGTGCAGCGACGTGTTCGCCTTCATGCAGTGCTCGACGTCATCGGTGATGTTGCAGGCGGACAGGATGATTTCCGGCGAGAGATCCCGCAGCGAGACGTGCAGCACCAGCGGGTGGTGCGCGAACCAGCTCGGCTCGGTCACGTGCGGTTCGCCCGCGGTGGTGGCGAAGACGACCAGATCGGCGGACCGGATCAGCTCTTCCGGCTCGTCCCGCACGGTGATCGTGCCGGTCTCGGTCCGCCGCAGGTATTCCTCGAACGCCGCGGCGTATTCCGCTGACCGGTCGTGCACGCCCAGTTCGTCGAACTCGAAACCGTTGGCGGACAGGTAGGTGTGGATGTAGCGGGCGATCAACCCGGTGCCGACGAAACTGATCCGACGCGGCTTGCCACCGCGCCGCTGGCTGATCCGCACCGCGGCCAGCGCCGCCGACGCCGCGGTCCGCGCCGCGCTGATGATGGAACTCTCCAGGCAGGCGAACGGATGTCCGGTATCGGGATCGTTGAGGATCAGTACCGCCGACGCGCGGGGCAGTCCGGCGTTCAGATTCGCCGGGAAGCTGGAGATCCACTTGATGCCGTGCACGTCGACGTCGCCGCGCACCGAGGCGGGCAGCGCGATGATCCGCGACGCCGGATCGTCCGGGAACCGGAGGAAGTAGGAGTCCGGGTTCACCGTCCGCCCCTCGCCGTGCAACCGGTAGGCAGCTTCGATCACCTGCGTCACCTGCTGCTCGCGGCCGATGAGCACGTCGCGCACCTGGCTGCCCGGAATCACGCTGAAGGACGGGGTCGTCGGGGAGTTCACTTCGACATCACCTCGGGTCGTCGCCGATCAGGTTCGATCCGCGGCCGGTCGGATCCCGGCGTGCGGAGTGGCCTTCATACTCGCTGAGCCGACGCCGCCCACAGCCGGTGATCTACCTCTCGGTCGGGCAGCGGGTCGGAACTGCTGGTTCCGGCGAGCGCACCGAGCCGGGCTCGACCACCCTGGTGTTGTCGCAAGCCAGGAGGGAGGGCTGGGATGAGCGGTGTGGGAACCGGGCCGGTGGTCGTGGGCGTCGACGGCTCAGCGGTCGCGCGCAACGCGGCCCGCTGGGCGGCTCGGGAGGCGGACCGGCGGCGGACCGCCCTGCGGATCATCTACGCGGACGTGACCGCCCAGCCCGTGGTGACGGAAATCCCCGTGCTGCACTGGCCGAAGGAACACCAGGTGCACATCCGCGAACAGGTCGGGCGCTGGCTGGCCTCCAGCGCCGACGGAGCGCGGGAGCAGGCGCCGGAGGTGCCGCTGAGCACCGCGTCCATTCCGGGCACCCCGGAGAAGGTCCTGATCGCGGAGTCCGAGACCGCTGGACTGCTAGTGGTTGGCGATCGCGGTTTCGGCGGGTTCACCGAACTGCTCGCGGGCGCCGTGGCGGTGAAGGTCGCCGCGCACGCGCACTCCTCGGTGGCAGTGGTGCCGGACGTCGGGGACCCGCTGACCTTTCCGGTAACCGGTCCCGTCGTGGCCGGGGTGGACGACCCCCGGTCCGCCGAGCCGGTGCTGGCGCACGCCTTCGCGGTGGCGGCCTCCTGGGAGGCCCCGTTGCACGTCGTGCACACCTGGGAGGTGATCGGGATCGACCTCAAGTGGATGCGCGCCCGGCTGCCCGAGGAGGAGGTCGCCGAAAGCGAGCAGCGGTTCGTCTCGGAGGCGCTGGCGGGCTGGGGCGAACGGTTCCCCGACGTCGAGGTGCGGCGGTTCGTCAGCCGCGGATCGCCGACCGCGGAGCTGCTCGCCCACGCGAAGGAAGCCCAGCTCGTGGTAGTGGGCGCACGGGGGAGGGGCGGCTTCCCCGGCCTGCGGCTCGGCTCCACCAGCCACAAGCTGATCCACCACTCGTCGTGCCCGATCATCGTGGTCCGCGACGACCAGGATTGAGGGCCGGTACTCGAAATCGGGTTGCGCGGCGGTGCACTTGGCGATTTCGCTCGAAACCGCCCGCGAGACAACGCAGGTGTGGTGTGCGGCGAGATCAGCCGCGGCTGGCGAGGCGTTGGAATGCGCGGAGGTCGAAGCCCGGCACCGTTGCTTCGTCGAGGCGGAGGACGTGACCAGCCGCGAGCAGTCGGCGGGCTGCCATGTGGTCCGCCGGGCGGTTCACCGATTCGACGGCCACCAGCCGGTCCTGCCGGAACGCCAGCACCGAGAACTTGCCCTCGTCGGGCTCGCCGATCAGGTGGGTCCGGTCGTGCCCGGCCGCGAGTCCGGCGATCTGCAGCTTGAGCTCGTCCTGGTGGCTCCAGAACCAGGGGAGGCTCCGGTACTCGTCGACGGTGCCGGTGGCGATCTGCTCGGCCACGTGCTGTGCCTGGTCGACGGCGTTCTGCACCGACTCCAAACGCACCACCGACCCGCTGTGCGCGCTGGGAAAACGAGCGCAGTCGCCGATCGCCGACACCGCCGGATCGGCCGTGCGCAGGGTCCCGTCGACCAGGATCCCGTTGTCCACGGCGAGCCCGCAGTCCCGCGCGAGCTCGTCGCGGGGCAGCACGCCCGCACCGATGACCACGAGATCGGCCGGGAAGACCCGTCCTTCCGGCGTGCGGACCCCGGTCACCCGGCCGTCCTCGCCGACGAATTCCTCGGCCACGTGGGCGAATCGGAGGTCCACGCCGCGTTCCTGGTGCGCTCGCCCGAAGAACTCCGACATGTCCGCCGTGACCACGCGCCCCATCAACCGGTCGGTCGCCTCGAACACCACGACCTCGGCGTGCGCGGCGAAAGCGGTGGCCAACTCCAGGCCGATGAACCCGCCGCCGATGATCACGATGGACTCGGCTCCGGTCATGCGGGACCGGATTTCGCGGGCATCGGCGAGATCGCGCAAGGTGCACACCCCGGCCAACTGCTCGCCGGGGATGCCAAGCGGCCGAGGCCGGGCGCCGGTGGCCAGCACCAAGTGGTCCCAGCGCAGTTCCCGACCGTCGTCGAAACCGACGATCCGCGCCTCCCGGTCGATCGCGATGATCCGATGCCCGGTCAACAGCTCGATCGCGTTGTCGGCGTAGAAGGACTGCGCGCGCAGCGGCGCCGAACCTTCGTCGGACACGAGGAAGGATTTGGACAACGGCGGGCGCTGGTAGGGCAATTCGGCTTCGGCTCCGACCAGCACGATCCGTTCGGCGTAGCCCTCGCGGCGCAGCGAGGCGGCGGTCTGGGCACCGGCTTGACCGGCCCCGACGATCACTGCTGTCACTGCTGCTCCGCCGAGGCCGTGGTGACGTGTTGCCAGCTCGATCCGCTCCCGGTCGAGGTGCGATGCCGGATTTCGTCTTCTCCATCGGTCACCTCCGGCAGCCTAGCCGCGTCGAGCGGTGCAGCGGCGATCAACCCTTGACGGGGTTCCCCCGGTTTTCCATGCTCAGGAAGCCATACGTGACCTTGACCTGGTTCGCCCATTCGACGAGGAGTGGCTATGAAGACCAAGGCGGCAGTGCTGCACGGTCCCGGCAAGGACTGGGAAATCGACGAGATCGACCTGGGTGACCCGGTGGCCGGTGAGGTGCAGGTGCGGCTGGCGGCCTCGGGACTGTGCCACTCCGACGAGCACCTGCGCACCGGCGCGAGCCCGGCCGCGTCCTACCCGGCGCTGGGCGGGCACGAGGGCGCCGGAGTGATCACCAAGGTCGGCACAGACGTCTCCGGCTTGCGGGAAGGCGACCACGTCGTGCTGGCGTTCATCCCCGGCTGCGGGACGTGTCGGCCCTGTGCGCGCGGGATGCAGAACCTCTGCGACGCCGGTGCCAGCCTGCTCACCGGCAAGGCGATCTCCGACGGAACGTACCGGGTGAGCCTGCGCGGCAAGCCGGTCGTGCCGATGTGCCTGCTCGGGACCTTCGCGCCGTACGTGACGGTCAACCAGGCGTCGGTGATCAAGATCGAGAACGACATTCCGCTGGACAAGGCTGCATTGCTGGGCTGCGGAGTGTCCACCGGGTGGGGTTCGGCCACCGAGATCGGCGATACCCGCGCCGGGGACACGGTGGTCGTCGTCGGCGTTGGTGGTGTCGGCATCAACGCCGTGCAGGGCGCGGCCGCGGCAGGCGCTCGCTACGTGATCGCGGTCGACCCGGTGGCGTTCAAGCGGGAGAAGGCGCTGGAACTGGGTGCCACGCACGCCTTCACGTCGATGGACGAAGCGGCGGCGCCGATCGCCGAGCTGACCTGGGGGCAGAACGCCAACACCACGATCCTGACCATCGGCGACCTCCTGGGCGAGCACCTGCAACCCGCGCTTGACCTGACCGGCAAGGGCGGCCAGGTGGTGGTCACGGGGATGGGCGATGCGAAGCAGATCGACGCGTCGCTGTCCCTGCACCAGCTGACACTGCTGCAGAAGCGGGTGCAGGGCGCGATCTTCGGCGGCGTCAGCCCGCGCACCCAGATCCCGCGGCTGCTGGAGCTCTACCGGCACGGCACGCTGAAGCTGGACGAGTTGGTCACCACCACCTACCGGCTCGAAGACATCAACACCGGCTACCAGGACATGCTCGACGGAAAGAACTTGCGCGGCATGATCCGCTACGGCGAGTCCGACTACTGACCGCACCACGTGAGTGCGAAAGCCCGTGGGAGCCGACCACACCTTGTTGCCCCACCGGGTGACGAGAAATGAGGTGAGGGGCACCTTTCACCAACTTACTTGGTTGTCGTGTCTCGGTTGGTTTGTCGCTGGTGGGTCTTGGGTGATGTGGCACAAGGCTAGGCGGCTGGGGTGAGGG
>NZ_JALBWV010000180.1 GCF_022678645.1 Saccharopolyspora soli
ACGATGGCGCGGTACGTTTTGCCGGAGTTGGATTACGACTACGCGGCGTTGGAACCGGCGATTGCTGGTGAGATCAACGAGTTGCACCACGGCAAGCATCACGCGGCGTATGTCAAGGGTGCCAACGACACGGTGGAGAAGATCGCCGAGGCGCGGGAGAAGGGTGATTTCTCGTCGATCGTGGGGTTGGAGACCACGTTGGCGTTCAACTTGGCGGGGCATTCGCTGCACTTGGTGTGGTGGAAGATCCTCTCGCCGCATGGTGGGGACAGGCCCACGGGTGAGTTGGCGGCGGCCATTGATGAGGATTTCGGGTCTTTCGATGCGTTTCGGGCGCAGCTGGAGGCGGTGTCGACGACGATCCAGGGCAATGGGTGGGGTGTGTTGGCGTGGGATCCGGTGGGTCGGCGGTTGATCACGCAGCAGTTGCGGGATCACCACTCGAACCTGTCGATCGCGACGACGCCGCTGCTGGTGTTCGACATCTGGGAGCACGCTTATTACCTGCAGTACCGCAATGTGAAGGCGGATTACGTCAAGCAGTTGTGGAACGTGGTCGACTGGGACGAGGTCGGCAAGCGCTTCGCTGATGCCCGCGCGGGCTACAACGGCCTGCGGCTGCCCACCGCCTGA
>NZ_JALBWV010000181.1 GCF_022678645.1 Saccharopolyspora soli
TCGGAATCGACACCGCTGGTGAGCGTGACGTGCTCGGCCTGTGGGCCGGTACCGGCGGCGAAGGCGCGAAAGGCTGGCGCAATCACCTGTCCGACCTCAAAAATCGCGGTGTCGAAGACGTTCTGCTGGTCGCGTGTGATGGCCTGAAAGGGCTGCCGGACGGGATCACCACACTGTGGCCACAGGCCACCGTCGCGCAGTGCGTCGTGCATCTCGTGCGGGCCAGCCTTCGCTACGCCTCGAAGAAACACTGGGCGGCGATCACGAAACAACTTAAAACGATCTACACCGCCCCGACCGTGCACGCAGCCGAAACAACGTTCACGGAATTCTCCGCTGAGTGGGAAGAAAAATACCCGGCGATGATCCGACTCTGGCAGAATAGCTGGGAGCAGTTCATCCCGTTCCTGGACTATCCACCAGAGTTGCGGAAACTCGTGTATACCACCAACGCCATCGAATCCCTCAACGCCCGCTTTCGTCAGGCGACCCGCCGGCGGGGCCATTTCCCCAACGAACAAGCCGCTCTCAAAGTGCTCTACCTTGTGATCAAAAATCCACTGAAAAACCGTTCCAACATCACCGGGAAAACAGTAGGCTGGAAAAA
>NZ_JALBWV010000182.1 GCF_022678645.1 Saccharopolyspora soli
AGAAGCGGTCGCAATTCGCCGCGAGCTAGCCGCCGTCGAACGGGTTCGCTATGCTCCAGACCTGGCCGCATCTCTCAATAGTCTTGGCTCCAGTCTTTCTGATCTTGGGCGGTTTGGTGAGGCTTTGGAGGCGACCGAAGAAGCGGTCGCAATTCGCCGCGAGCTAGCCGCTGCTAGTCCGGACGCTTTTGAAGAGAGGCTCATGGATTCTCTTAATGCGCTTGTTGTGCGACTTTCTGATCTTGGTCGACCGTCCGAAGCCCTGTCCGTCGCGCAAGAAGTCGTGGACTACTACAAGAGTCAATCCGAAAGAGATAAGTTCTTCGAACGTGATTTCGCCACCTCGCTAACAAGCCAGGCAGCTTTGACTGCGCAACTAGGGTTGATGGACGAAGCTTACTATGCGTACCGGACTGCACTGAAGGTGCAGTCGCGTGTGCTTGGGAATGACCATCCTGACACTCTGGCGACGCGTCATAATCTTGCTGGGGTCCTTCAGGGGCGAGGTGAATTGGCGGAAGCCGAGGCTGAGTACCGAGCCGTGCTACGGGCACAACAGCGGATTCTCGGCGACGACCATCCTGACACTCTGGC
>NZ_JALBWV010000183.1 GCF_022678645.1 Saccharopolyspora soli
GGGGCGGGTATCAGTCGTCGGCGAGGATGGCGTACAGATCCGAGTCGCGCCAACCATCGCGAATGTACGCGGTGCCACGCATCCGGCCCTCGTATCGCATGCCGATCTTGCGCAACACCGCCGCCGAGGCGAGGTTGCGCGGGTCGCACGTGCCGTATATGCGGTGGAGCCCGTGCTCGTTGAAGCCCAGACGAAGCAGTTCCCGCGCCGTAGCCGTAGCTATGCCTTGCCCCCACAGCCGTGGATGCACCGCGTACGCGATCTCGCCGGTGCTCGGGCCGCGCAGCCTCAGTTCGGCGTTGCCCACAACGTCGTCATCGACGAGCACCGCGAACACCAGCCGGTCTGGGGGTGCCGCCACCGCGGCCCGCACATACGCCTGCGTCTGCTCGTGAGTGTTGGGTCCCCACGCCTGATAGCGGCACGACTCCGGCAAGCAGGCCCAGCTGTGGACAGCAGTGACGTCGTCGAGCGCGAGCGGCCGGAGCTTGAGCGTCATGGCGGCACCTTAGATCAACACGCAACGCTGCCTGAACCCTGTGAGACCGGCGCGGCT
>NZ_JALBWV010000184.1 GCF_022678645.1 Saccharopolyspora soli
CACCCTCTCCTGGGTGATCTTTGCGCGTAGGTCGTCGAAATCTGTCCGACACGGTGTTGAGGGTTCATCATGTGGACACCTGTTCGCGCGAACGCCTTAGCGCTGTAACACCGGAGCGGCACCCGCCAGCCCCGGAAACCGAATCCGAGACAACTGTGAAGGATGCCGCGTCGTGACCAGCGTCGACGAAGCGCTGCAGCTCTACCCCGAGCTCGCGGTCCTCATAGGAATCCACACGCTGTGGACCTTCTGGACCCTGACCGATGCGTTCGGGCGTCCAGAGTGGCTCGTTGGCCTGCTGAGCTGGCCCCAACACAGCGATGCGCTCTGGATCGCTAGTCGGCAAAAAGCACTCGCCGTCCGACTGCTGGTGGCGAGCGCGAACGGCGGGGTCGTCTGGCAGTCGTCGGGCACGCTCGCTGCCACCGTCGATGCGCTCCGCAGCCTCCCCGAACCCGGCCACCCCGACGCGCCAGCGAAGATCCTCAAACCTGGTCCGTTTTGGCCACCGGGCCAACTCTGCTGACAACTGTTCACAAAGCACTG
>NZ_JALBWV010000018.1 GCF_022678645.1 Saccharopolyspora soli
TGGCACCGCGTACATTCGCGATGGTTGGCGCGACTCGGATCTGTACGCCATCCTCGCCGACGACTGATACCCGCCCCCGGCTCGATGATGGCCAGTTGGCCAGACAGTGGCCATCAGGACTGAGAATTGGCCATCAGATTTGAGACCCTACACAATCGGTGGTTACTCCTGGGCCATGTCGACGAAGCGGCTGTAGTGGAGTTGGTGGGCGACCGTGATCGTCGCGGTCGGACCGGCGCGGTGCTTGGCCAAGATCAGGTCGGCCTCACCCATCCGCGGATCATCCCGCTCGAACGCATCCGGCCGATGGATCAAGATCACCATGTCGGCATCCTGCTCCAGGCTGTTATGCATACAAATGCAGTTTGCCGCGAAATTATGCGTTCCATCGACGGTTGCGTCGAAGACCTGCTGCTCGCCGACACCGGTGATCTCCGCGATCTCATCCCAGAACACGTCGTTGGTCGCCAACATCTCCAGGTCGGCGTCGTCCAGCACCGCTGCCACGCGGGCCAGCCGCGTCCGACTGGGCGCGTGCTTCCACATGGTCGAGCCGCAGAACTGGGTCTCCATTCGCGCCGAGAAGTCCCGATGCGTCATCGGACGCGCTGCGAGAAGGCCACGAATCCGGCCCCAAACCTCCTTGGGGACCGTGTCCCGGTTCGTGTTCCCGCTGATCGCCCGCAGCTTCTCAGCCACGAATGCGACCGGAACAGACCGGGCTCCGTGAATTCCGGCTTCGTCCAGGAACTTCAGCTGGTTCTCCGCACCGTAGATGAGCACGTGGTAGCAGTCTCTATAGCCGGACTTCTTCACAGCCGTGATCCGGGCGAAGACACCGATCTGAAGCAGCAGACGAGCCAGGTCATCGGCGAGTTGTCGGCTCGTCGTCGCGTAGTAAAGCCTCGCCTGGCTGGCTTTCTCGTCCCAGCGCACCGAACCATCGGTGGCCCACAGGTGCCGCAGGAACACTGCAATCTGCTTGCGGGGTAGCGAGAAGACCCGGTCCGGGATGAACTTCTCATGGCTGCGCAGGCCGAACAGGCCCATCTCGTCGAGCCAGGCCGCGATCGGGTTCCGCTTGCCGTGCGTCAGCCGATACGGCGCGGGGAGCCGCAGCGTGGTCACCTTCGCCGCCGCGTAGACGTCGCGGACTGCGGTGATACCGAAGTGCTTCGCCGCTTCAGCCACGACTTCCAGGTTCGCTTCGTCCACGCTCGCATAGCGCAACGGCTGCCGCTTCACGAACGAGCCGTCGCCGATCAGGTGCGCGAGCATCACGATCTCGGCTTCCGGCAACGGCTTCACATCCAGCGGCTCCGGCAGCTGCCGGGGTACGGCAACCCGCGATCCCTCGGCCAATTCACCCAGTGGCACCCAGCCGTCCACAGTGAGCATCGGGTGGTTGGCGGTGGCTTCGATCTCGCGGCCGGAGGCGAGCCGGACCTTGAAGACTTCCTTGACGCCGCTGGAGAAGACGTTCGTGATCGGCCTCGGCACCAGGCGCATCCGGTCGTCCAAGGACCAGACGAGCGGCCGTTCCCCGGTGCGCATCAGTTCACCGAAGGTGACCTCGGCACCGGTGTCCGCGCGCAGCAGCCGGGTGTCAGCTGTGAGGCACCCCGACTCACGCAGGTCCGAGAGTTGGGGCTTTTTGTCCGTTCTTTGTTCTGGGCCTCGGTTCAGCTGGGAGATCGCTACCAGGGGGACTTCTAGTTCCTTGGCCAGCAGCTTGAGATTTCGGGAGAACTCCGAGACTTCCTGCTGGCGGGACTCGACCCGCTTGCCGGAGGTCATCAGCTGCATGTAGTCCACGACGATGAGCTGGATGTCGTGGCGTTGCTTCAGGCGTCGCGCTTTCGCGCGGATCTCCATCATGGTCAGGTTCGGCGAGTCGTCGACGAACAGCGGCGCCTCGCTGATCTCGCTCATCCGCCGAGCCAGCCGGGTCCAGTCGTCGTCGGTCATCCGACCACCGCGCATATCGCCGAGCCGAATCCGGGCCTCCGCGGACAGCATGCGCATGACGATCTCGGTACGCCCCATCTCCAACGAGAAGATGACACTGCCAAGCCCGTGCTTCACCGACGCCGACCTGGCGAAGTCCAAGCCCAGCGTGGAGTTGTGGGTCGGAATCATGGCTCGGCTGGCCAGGTACAGGTGATCCGGCGCATCGACCTCGACGCACCGGACCGGCACACTGGCTGTCGGCCGCACATCAGTCATCTTGAGGTCTGCGCGGCGAATCATCGCCGTCGGCACCAAGGAAACGAGGCTTTCCGTGGCGTGCACGCCGCCGTCGGCGAGTTGCCACCGGTGTTGGGCGTCGGCGGTGATGATGGTGCTGTCGGAGAATTCGACTTCGTAGCACGGGCGGTCGGTCATGACCTCGGTTGCCGCGACGACCTTCGTGGGCTTGCCGTCGGATCCGAGCAGGTGGTCACCGACCGCGACCTCGCCCATCGTCGTCCAGCCGTTCGGGGTTGGCAGGGGCGTGTCCAACGCCAATGCCTTCCCGACACCAGGACGCGCGGCCAGGATGATCATCTGGCCGGGGTGGAGGCCGTTGGTCAGGGCGTCCAGGTCCGCGAAACCCGTTGGGATTCCTTGGGATTCTCCTCCTCGGGAGGCGATGGCGTCGATCTCGTCCATCGTTGGTTGGAGGAGTTCTTCGAGCGCGTGGTAGTCCTCGCTGGTTCGGCGCTCGGTCACGTCGTAGATCGCGGCCTGGGCTCGGTCGACCACCTCTTCGATCGCCGCTCCTTCGGAGCCGTGGTAGCCGAGCTGCACGATCCGGGTGCCCGCCTCCACCAGGCGGCGCAGGACCGCCTTCTCCGAGACGATTTCCGCGTAGTAACCCGCGTTCGCGGCCGTGGGCACCGTGGCGATCAGGGTGTGCAGGTAGGGAGCGCCGCCGACCTTGAGCAACTCCTGGCGGCGTTCCAGTTCGGCCGACACGGTGATCGCGTCCGCTGGTTCGCCACGGCCGTAGAGGTCGAGGACGCAGTCGTAGATGGCCTGGTGCGCCGGTCGGTAGAAGTCGTTCGGGCGGAGCACTTCGACGACGTCGGCGATCGCGTCCTTGCTCAGCATCATGCCGCCGAGCACCGACTGCTCGGCCGCCAAGTCCTGCGGGGGCTGCCGTTCGAAGGTGCCGTTACCGGCGCCGTCGTCGCTGGCGAAGTACGGATCTTCCCGCTCGTCGGGCACCGCCACCGGACCCCGCACCTCCTCCAGCGCCAAAATGATCACGCGTAGTGGGCAAGAAGCCCGCGCGCGAAGCTAGATCGCCCGCATGGAGCAGGCAAGTCAGGCTGTGGACAAACCTTGGGACAACTTGTGGATAGCTCGAATCGAGCTGGGGATAACTTGTGCCAGCCTTCCGCGCAGCTGGGGACAACCTGGGGACAAGTCACCATGATCGACGAGAAACCCCAGGTCACCTGCAATGTGCAGGCTGTGGAAGAAATCCGTGGAAAAGTCCCGGCGTGTCGCTGGCTTCGGCGTGTCGGAATCGGCGACGCTGCGCGGTCGTCGTGACGGCCGGTGTGCACGCCGGACGCAGCATCGTCCACCCATCACACGAATGCCGGAGTGGACGATGCTGCCGGTGGAAACCGGTACTACCGGGTCACTGCTCGCCAGCGACTCGAACGTTGACGGCGGCCGTCACGTCCGGGTGCAACTGCACGTCGACGACGTGCTTGCCCAGCGACTTGATGTGGCCGCGCAACGAGACCGAGCGCTTGTCCAGGTTCGGGCCACCTGCCTTGCGCACTGCGGCGACGACGTCGCCGCTGGTGATCGAACCGAAAAGCTTGCCCTGCTGGGAAACCTTCGCGGTCAGCGTGACCGCACCGAGGTCCTGCAGCTGCTGCTTGAGCTCGCGGGCGTGCTCCAGGTTGCGCACCCGGCGGTTCTCCTGGACGCGGCGGATCGTCTCGATCTGCTTCTGCGCACCCTTGGTGGCCACGATGGCCAGGCTGCGGGGCAGCAGGTAGTTGCGCGCGTAGCCGTCCTTGACCTCGACGATGTCGCCCGACTCGCCGAGACCGGTCACGTCGGCGGTGAGGATGATCTTCACGACGTGTCTCCTTTCCGGGTCAGCGAGCGGTCGAGGTGTAGGGCAGCAGCGCCATCTCGCGGGCGTTCTTCACCGCGATCGCGACGTCGCGCTGGTGCTGGCTGCAGTTGCCGGTCACCCGGCGGGCACGGATCTTGCCGCGGTCGGAGATGTACTTCCGCAGCAGCGTCGTGTCCTTGTAATCGATCTGCGCCGCCTTGTCCTTGCAGAACACGCAGACCTTCTTCTTCGGCTTGCGCACAGGCGCCTTGGCCATCGGTCTTCCTCCTGAACGAAAACTTCGTAAGCGTTGCTGCGCCGCTTAGAACGGCGGCTCGTCGCTGAACCCGCCGGAACCGGCGGGCGGCGCGGAACCCCACGGGTCGTCGGCCGGGCTGCCCGCCTGGCCGCCGCCACCGCTGAAGCCACTGCCGCCGCGGCTGACCTTGTTCACCTTGGCGGTGGCGTAGCGCAGGGACGGCCCGATCTCGTCGACCTCAAGCTCGACGACGGTGCGCTTCTCGCCCTCCTTCGTTTCGAAGGAGCGCTGCCGCAGCCTGCCCTGCACGACCACCCGCATGCCGCGGGTCAGCGACTCGGCCACGTTCTCCGCGGCCTGGCGCCAGATGTTGCAGCGCAGGAAGAGGGCTTCGCCGTCCTTCCACTCGCCGCTCTGGCGGTCGAAGGTCCGAGGCGTGGAGGCGACCGTGAAGTTCGCAACCGCCGCACCGGACGGGGTGAAGCGCAGCTCCGGGTCGGCCGTCAGGTTGCCGACCACCGTGATTACCGTTTCACCAGCCATGACCTGTGGACTCCAGTCTGGTCGTTAGCGGGTTCGGGGCCGGATCAGGCGGATGCCTGAGCGCGGGCCTTGGCGGCGGTGGCCTTGGCGGCCCGAGCAGCCTTGCGGGGCTCGACGACCTTGCGCAGGACCTTGGTCCGCAGGATCGACTCGTTGAGGTTCAGCTGCCGGTCGAGTTCCTTGATGGTGGCCGGCTCGCCATTGAGGTCCAGGACGACGTAGATGCCCTCGGCGTGCTTGTCGATCTCGTACGACAGCCGCCGCCGACCCCAGACGTCCACCTTCTCGACGGTGCCACCGTCGTTGCGGACAACGTTGAGGAAGTTCTCCATGGACGGAGCGACGTTGCGCTCGTCCAGGCTCGGGTCGAGGATGACCATGAGCTCGTAATGACGCATGAAGACCATTCACCTCCTGTGGACTCGCGGCCACGGGCTCTCCGTGGCAGGAGGGTCGTTCGCGTCGACGAACTGGACAAGGCTAGCAAGGCCTCCCGACACCACCCGCAGCGCCCCGCCGCTTCTCGGCGTGGCCAGCAGCGCGGGTGTTTCCGCTGGTCAGTAGCGGCGGAGGACCCAGCTGCGGACCAGGGCCGCGGTGAGCACCGCCAGCGAGATCGCGGCGAGCAGCACCGGGAGGGCGACCCGATCGGTCACCTCGGTGGGCAGCGCTTCGGCCTTGCCCGCGGCGCGGATCTCGTCCTGCTCTTCGCGCGCCTGCTGCTGGGCCTGCTGTTCCTGGGTCTGCCTGGCGAGGTCGCCGACGTTCGGGGTCAGGCCGGGGACCTGGTCGTAGCGGGGCTGCGCCCACGGCAACGGTTCATAGCGGAGGTCGGGGGGCAGCACGCTGATCGCGGCCGGAGCGCCGCCGCTGGGCAGCAGGACCGGCGCGGACGTTTCGGCCGGTGCCGGTGGCGGTGCGGCTTCGCTGCTGCTCGGCGGTGGGCTGGTCTGCGGTGGAGGTGTCGGTGCCGGTTGCTCGGGGGCGGGTTCCGACGACGGCGGTGGCTGTTCCTCGGGCTGTTCGGCGTTCACGGTGACGGCGTTGCCGATGCTCACCAGGGTGGTGAAATGCCAGGTCACGGCTTCGACTTTGTCGGCTGGCAGACCGAGTTCGGCGAGCCGGGGCGCGGCTGCCGCGGCGATGTCGTTGCCGGAGTAGAACGTGCGGCCTTCGGGTGCGTTGCCGATCGGGATCGGGGTCAGCTCGGCGAACCGGTCGGCGGCGTCGTCGGCCGGGCCCAGGGCCAGCGGCATGGCGAGCAGCACAGCTTCGCGGACCTTGAAGTCCAGGGTGGACGGCGCGACGGCGATCTCCTGGCCGGGCACCGCCTCGACGGTCGCCAGCGGCTGGTCGACGACCAGCGTGTCGGCGGCGTGGGCGGCTCCGGCACCGAGGAAGGTGCTGGCGCTGATCACGAGGGCGACGAGCCCAGCGGATGCGGTCCGGCCGAGCGCGTTCGGTCTGATCAGCGGGTTGGGTCGACCCCGTGCCCCCATGCTCGCCTCCCCGTTGGCAGTGCGAATGCGAATGCTGATCATCCACTCTCTCAAAAAAATCCAACGCGTGAACACCGCCATTGGTGACGGGGTCGGTTGGTTTCCGACCAGTGGGATGGCCGGGCCGATTTCACGCGGAAGCGGCTGGCTCGGACGGCTGAACGGGCGGGTCGCGACGGTTCTAGACTTCGGGGTATGCGTATCGGCGCCCACGTCCGCGATGATGATCCGTTGACCGCCGCTGCCGAGCGCGGCGCGGAGGTAGTGCAGTTCTTCCTGTCCGACCCGCAGGGTTGGAAGGCCCCGAAGCCGCATCCGCAGGCCGAGCAGCTGCGGGACAGCGAGCTGGTGGTGTTCATCCACTCGCCGTACGTGATCAACGTGGCGTCGCTGAACAACCGGATCCGGATTCCGTCGCGCAAGGCGGTGGCGCAGCAGGCGAAGGCCGCGGCCGGAGTGGGGGCGCAGGGGCTGATCGTGCACGGCGGGCACGTGACCAAGGACGATGCTCCGGCCGAGGGCGTGGCGAACTGGCGGAAGTTGTTCGAGCGGCAGGCCGCTGACGGTGGTTTCGAGGTGCCGATCCTGATCGAGAACACCGCTGGTGGGGCCAACGCGATGGCCCGGCGCTTCGACGCGTTGGCGCGGTTGTGGGATGCCGTCGGGGAGTTCGGTGCCGGGTTCTGCCTGGACACCTGCCACGCGCATGCGGCGGGCGAGGAGTTGTTGGACATCGTGGATCGGGTGCGGGCGATCACCGGGCGGATCGATCTGGTGCACCTCAACGATTCGCGTGACGAGTTCGGTTCGTCGCGGGATCGGCACGCCAACATCGGGGCGGGCAACATCGATCCGGATCTGCTGGTCGCGGTGTGCGCGAACGCTGCGGCGCCGGTGGTGGTGGAGACGCCGGACGAGGGCCAGGCCGAGGACATCTCGTTCTTGCGCGGCAAGGTGTCGTGAGTGCGAATGGCCGTTCCAGCGGCCGTAATCGCTCACGAGCGCTGACGATCTCCGGGTTGGCGGTGCTGTGCCTGTTGACGGCGCTGACGTTGGCGCTGGGTTATGCGAACAAGGCTCGTTGCACCGGTCCGGATTTCGACGAGCAGGGGCGGTCGGAACCGGCCTACCAGGAACGGGCCTACGGCGACGTGTGCTACTCCGACATCCAGAACCTGTGGATCGGCCGGGACATCGACCGGCACGTGTTCCCCTACGTGCACGGGGGGATTCGGGCTGACGGGACGTTGTACGGCGGGGTGGTCGAGTACCCGGTGCTGACCGGGGTGCTGATCTGGGTGGGGGCGTTGTTCGCCCACACCGATGCGGGTTTTCTCGCCGCGTCGGCGTTGTTGATGGCTCCGTTCGGGTTGGCCGTCGCGTGGTGGTTGGGCAGGTTGAGCGGGTGGCGGGCGTTGTTGTGGGCGCTCAGCCCGCCGTTGGTGTGGTATGCGTTCCACAACTGGGATCTGCCCGTCGTGGCGTGTTCGGTGGCGGCGGTGTTCGTGGTGCACCGGTGGACGTCGGTGTCGTTGCGGCGTCGGGCGACGGTGGCCGCGGTGTTGTTGGGCGCGGGTTTCGCGCTGAAGCTGTATCCGGCGCTTTTCGTGCTACCGCTGGCGTTGTACGTGCTGACCAGCGGCCGGGGGCGGCTGGATGTGCGGGGCGCGGTGCAGGTCGTGGGTGCGGCAGTCGCTACGGCGGTGGCGGTGAACGTGCCGTTCGCGCTGGCCGGGTTCGGCGGTTGGTTGGCGTCGTTCGAGTTCCAGTCCCGGCGGCAGGTGGACATCAGCACGAATTCGGTCTGGTACTGGGGTTTTCGGCATTGGACCGACTCCGAGGGGTTCCAGTCGGCGATGGGCGTGGTGTCGCCGCTGCTGATGCTGGTGGCGTTCGCGATCGCCTGCGGCGTGGGCTGGTTGCGCTACGAGCGCACCGGGAGCTATCCGTGGGTCCAGGTGTCGGCGGCGATGCTGTGCGGCTTCCTGCTGTTGCACAAGGTGCATTCGCCGCAGTACACGCTGTGGTTGTTGCCGATGTTCGTGCTGGTGTCGGTGCGCTGGGGTTGGATCGCGGCGTACCTGGTGGCGGACGCGGCGATGGGCATCAGCATCTTCCGCTGGTTCTACTTGAACATGACCGGTGAGCCCAGCGGGATCCACGACGGTTTCACCGCGCAGGCGTTGATGATCGGGGTGTGGGGCCGGGCCGCGCTGCTGGTCGGCCTGTTCATCGCGTTCCTCGCGGCCCGGTCCACTGTGGATGATGTCAGGTCCGGTACATCAAGCGGCGCAGCACGTGCTCTGCCGGACCTCGTCGATCGCGACGTTCGAACCAGTACGCTCCGGCGACCGTGATCAGCCACAGCCCGGTGGCGAAGCAGGCCATGGTCGCGTTGGTCAGGTGTGCGCCGAGGCCGAGACCCCAGGCGGCCAGCACCGGGGCCATGATCACCGAATGGGTCAGGTAGCAGGACAGCGAGCGCTTGCCCACCGCGCTGACCGCCACGATCGCCCGCGATGGCTTGGCGCGTCGGGATGTCCGGTTGGCGAGCAGGCCGAACAGCGCGACGTAGCCGAGTCCGCCTGCTAGTCCGGTCGGCCATTGCATCGCCCACAGGGCGGCTTCGTTCACCTCGGGCAGGGCGCCGACCTGGGACAGGGCTGCGGGCAGGCTGCCCAGCCAGCAGGTGGTGATGCCGATGATCGCGGTGCGGCGCAGCAGTGGCAGGTGCCGGTGCGGTTCTTCGAGGATTCTTCGGCGGGCGGCCCAGGTCCCGAGCAGCATCGCGACCGGGGCGGTGATGCCGAACGTGGTCAGGCCGGTCAGCACCAGCCACGTGGCGAGTCTTGAGATGCCCGCGACGAGGTAGTTCTCGTCGGCTGCGCCCGTCGCGTTCGCTGGTGTCGGCCCTATCGCGGCGGGGTCGGCGGGGGCGAACGCGAAGGCGATTCCGCTGATCAGCAGCAGGGCGAGGAGGGCGGCACCGATCGCGCTCCAGGTGAGCAGGGTGCGATCGCTGCGGCGGAGCAGGAGCGCGCCGATGACGAGGCTGATCACGCCGTAGGCGCCGAGCACGTCGGTGGCGAGCAGGAGCGCGGCGTGCGCGAAGCCGAAGGCGAGCAGCCAGCGGCTTCGGCGGCGCAGCAGCACGACGGCGTGCCGTTCGCTGGTTCCGGCTTCGATCTGCCGTCGGAACAGCTGCGTCATCCCGTAGCCGAACAGGAACGCGAACAGCGGATACACCCGCATGTCGAGCACCAGGAGTTGCACGAACTGCACGGCGCTGTCGATCGGGGTCGCCGCAGCGGGGTATTGGCCGGGCCCGCCGTAGTCGGCGGCCCACAGGAAGAACGTCGTGTTGGACAGCACGATGAGCAGCAGCATCAGGCCGCGGGCGAGGTCGGGTGCGAGGGCGCGTTCGGTGGCTCGCACCGGTCCGCGGGTCGTCAGGGTTGGCATCGGTCCCCCCAGTGGCGCCGGATAACTCCGAACATCATTCGGAGTTATCCGAACAGTATTCGGAGTTATAGGCTGAGCGCAACATGTCGACCGATGAAACTGATCCGTCCCGCGCCCTCGCACTGCTCTGGGGCGTCCGGGACCGCCCGCGACGCGGCCCGCGCCCCGCGCTGGACGTCGACCGCATCGTGCGCGCGGCGATCGACATCGCCGACCGCGAGGGCGTCACAGCGCTGTCGATGCGCCGCGTCGCGACGGAACTCGGCGTGGGCACCGCGTCGCTGTACACCTACGTGCCGGGGCGGGCCGAGCTGATCGCGCTGATGCTCGACGCGGTCGCGGGATACTCCAGCCTGCCGCACACGCTGCCGGGCGACTGGCGGGCGAAGTTCCAGACCTGGGCGCGGGAGGACTGGGCGGAGTTCCACCGGCACCCGTGGGTGCTGCAGGTGGTCTCCGGCCGGGTGCTGCCGGGTCCGAACCTGCTGGCCTGGTACGACTCGACGCTTCGGGTGCTGGCCGAAACCGGGCTGTCGGAGCAGGAGAAACTCGCGGTCATCGAGACGTTGGACGGCTTCGTCCGCGGCACCGCGTGGACCAGCGTGGACCGGGGTGCGGGCGACACCGCCTGGGCGGCCAAGCGCGACGAGGCGCTGGCGGAGCTGGTGAACTTCGACGACTACCCAGCCCTGGCCCGAGCCCTGCTCGCGGGTGCCGACCCGTCCGCCGCCGAAACCTTCGAACTGGGCCTGCAACGCGTCCTCGACGGCATAGCAACCCTGATCGACGCCCGAGCCCCGTCGCGGGGTGCAGAGACAGGGTGAGGGGCACCCTTTACCAACTTACTTGGTGAAGGGTGCCCCTCACCCCTCACTCGAATGGGGCCGTGAGTGCCTAGCCGGGCTGGAGCCCGGTTTCGCACTCACGACGCGTAGCGGGTTGCCAGGGCCGTGACGGTTTCGGCGACGGCCGAACGGAGTTCGGCTGGAGCGAGGACTTCGGCTTCCGCTCCGAGGCGGAGCAGGTCGCAGACCGCGACCTGCTGGTGCTCGACCGGTAGGTCGACCTGCACCCAGCCGTTTTCGTCCGGCGGTCCGGCTTCCGCGAGGGCTCGGGCGCCTTTCGCGCCGAACTGCGCGGGCAGCAATCGCTGGGCGCGCGGCGAGATCCGCAGTCGAGCGGTTCCGCGCAGCATCGCTGCTTCCATCCGGCGGGCCGCTTCGGCCCAGCTGGTGGCGAGGTCGAAACCGGCTGGTCGGGTGAAGGATTCCGGGGTGACCCGCACGCTGCGGAACCGGGAGATCCGGTAGGTGCGGACCGCTTCTTCGGCCTGCGCGACCAGGTACCAGATCCCTCCTTTCAGGACGACGCCCAGCGGGTGTAGTTCCCGGTGCACTTCGCCTTTCCAGCGGCGGTAGTGCGCACGCAGCACGCGTTGTTCCCACACCGCTCGGGCGATTTCGGCAAGGTGCGGGACCGGATCGGCGTCCCGGAACCAGCCCGGCGCGTCGAGGTGGAAGCGGTCCTGGATGCGTCGCGCGCGTTCGGCCAGGGCGGCAGGCAGGGCGGCTTGGACCTTCAGTTGCGCGGTGGTGAGAACCGCGCCAAGACCCAGATCTTCGGCCGGGCCCGGCGCTCCGGCGAGGAACAGCGATCCGGCTTCGGCGTCGGTGAGTCCGGTCAGGCGGGTGCGGTAGCCGTCCACCAGGCGGTAGCCGCCGTCCGGCCCGCGGTCGGCGCAGACCGGGACGCCCGCCGTGCCGAGGGCCTCGATGTCCCGGTAGATCGTGCGGACCGACACCTCCAGTTCCGCGGCGAGTTCGGTCGCCGTCATCCGGCCGCGGTTCTGCAGCAGCAGGAGGACGGCGAGCAGGCGGTCGGCGCGCATGGCGCGGATTTTGCCCGCGGTACCTGACAGGAGGTGTCAGCTACCGCATCCAGGCTGGTCGCAAAACGATCGAAAGGACGTCCATGAGCACGCAGACCACCGGGAGCTTCATCGTCGCCAGCTGGGACGAGAGCGTCGTCGGCGACGCCGAGCGGTATCCGAAGCTCGCCCACGCCGCGATCACCAACACCTTCTCCGGCGGCATCGAAGCTGCCGAGGTCCGCTGCGAGTACACCCTCGTCTACCGCACCGAACTGACCGGGTCGTTCACCGGCATGCAGTTGCTCAGCGGGACGATCAGCGGGCGCAAGGGGAGTTTCGCCGTCGAAGAACGCGGCTGGTTCGGGGCGGACGGTTTGATCCACGGCACCTTCGAGGTGGTGGCGGGCTCGGCGACCGACGAGCTGTCCGGGCTTAGCGGCACCGGCCGCTACACCACCAAGCACGGCGAATCCGCGGTGCCCTACACCTTCGACTACGACCTGGACTGACGATTCGTCCACATAGGACTCGGACGGTTGAGCTGTCTTGTGGGTGGAGAGCGGAACGCCGGACGTCGCCGCGGCTACCCCGATTCCCGCGCCCGTCGTTGCGGCGCCGCCCAAAGCCGGGGCCACCGCTGCGATTGAACGGTGGCCTCGGCCGGGAGGTGCGTCAGAAGGCGGACTCGTCCAGTTCCATCAGGGAGTTGTCGGTCGCCTCGATGATCTTGCGGCGACCGGTGAGCTCCGGCAGCACGTTCTTGGCGAAGAACCGGGCCGCCGCGACCTTGCCCTGGTAGAACGGCTGGTCCTTGGCGGACGCACCGGCGTCCAGCGCGGCGAGGGCGGTCTCGGCCTGCCGCAGCAGCAGCCAGCCGATCAGCAGGTCGCCCATGCTCAGCAGGAACGAGACCGCGTGCTGGCCGACCTTGTAGATGTTCTTGACGTCCTCCTGCGCGGAGGTCAGGAACTCGATCAGCGTGCCCACCATGCTCTGGGCGTCCTGCAACGCGCGGGCGACCAGCGCGCGCTCCTCCTTGAGCCGCTCGTCGGCGCTTTCGGCTTCCAGCGTCGCCTGGATCTCGGCCGCGACTTGGCCGAGGGCCGCGCCGTTGTTGCGGACGATCTTGCGGAAGAAGAAGTCCTGGGCCTGGATCGCGGTGGTGCCCTCGTACAGGCTGTCGATCTTGGCGTCCCGGATGTACTGCTCGATCGGGTAGTCCTGCAGGTAGCCGGAGCCGCCCAGGGTCTGCAACGACAGGGTCAGCATCTCGTACGCCCGCTCCGATCCGACGCCCTTGACGATCGGCAGCAGCAGGTCGTTGACCTGCTCGGCGGTGCTGAAGTCGGTGCCGTCGTGCTGGCCCTGCGCGACCTGGTCCTGGAAGCTGGCGGTGTAGAGGTAGACCGCGCGCAGCCCTTCGGCGTATGCCTTCTGCAGCATCAGGATCCGCCGCACGTCGGGGTGGTGGGTGATGGTGACCCGCGGCGCGCTCTTGTCGGTGGACTTGGTCAGGTCCGCGCCCTGCACCCGTTGCTTGGCGTAGTCCAGCGCGTTGAGGTAGCCGGTGGACAGGGTGCCGATGGCCTTGGTGCCGACCATCATCCGGGCGTGCTCGATGACCTGGAACATCTGCGCGATGCCGTCGTGCACCTCGCCGAGCAGCCAGCCCTTGGCCGGGGTGCCGTGCTGGCCGAAGGTCAGCTCGCAGGTGGCGGAGGCGTTCAGCCCCATCTTGTGCTCGACGTTGGTGACGAAGGCGCCGTTGCGCTCGCCGAGCTCACCGGTGGTGGTGTCGAAGTGGAACTTCGGCACCAGGAACAGGCTCAGACCCTTGGTACCGGGTTTGGACTCCACGCCGGACCCCTCGGGGCGGGCCAGCACCAGGTGCATGATGTTCTCGGTCATGTCCTGGTCGCCGGAGGTGATGAACCGCTTGACTCCCTCCAGGTGCCACGAACCGTCCTCCTGCTTGATGGCCTTGGTGCGCCCGGCGCCGACGTCGGAGCCCGCGTCCGGTTCGGTGAGCACCATGGTGGCGCCCCAGCCGCGCTCGATGATCAGCTCGGCCCAGTGGCGCTGCTCCTCGGTGCCGTTGCGCCACAGGATCGTGGCGAAGTTCGGGCCCGTCATGTACATGTACACCGCCGGGTTGGCGCCGAGCATGAGTTCCGCGGCCGACCAGACGACGCTGGGCGGGGTGCCGTAGCCGCCGAGTTCGTCCGGCAGGCTCAGCCGCCACCACTCGCCGTCCACGACCTGCCGGTAGGACTTCTTGAACGCCTCGGGCAGGGTCACCGAATGGGTGGCCGGGTCGAACTTGGCGCCCGTGCGGTCGCCCTCGGCGAAGGCTTCCGCCAGCGGGCCGGTGGCCAGCTCGTTGAGTTCGGTCAGCACGCCGCGCACGGTGTCTTCGTCGGACTGTTCGAAGGCGCCCCGCCCCAGGCGGTCCTGCACCCGGAAGAGCTCGAACAGGTTGAATTCGAGGTCGCGGACGTTGCTCTTGTAGTGGCCCATCGGAGGCTCCCTCTTGCGCGCTGCTGCGGGCGGGCCCGGCTCGGCCCTTACTCGTCGGTAACAAGAGAGTATTACCTGGCAGTAACCCGTGCCAAGGCGACATTGCGCACCCCGTTGTCGAAACCGGCCACGACCAGGGAATTCGATGCGAAATTCAGCTTGTGGCATAGACCTCCCAAGCGGGCTGCGCCATCCGAGCCGCAGCAGCCAGCAGTTGCTCTTGAACTGCCAGGCACCGGGTGACCGCGGAAAATCGGCGGCGGATTGTCCGGGCCACCGCCTACAGTTGCGCTGACATTTCCGGCAAAAACCCCTGCGGAGACCCCGATGGCTGCTGTGCGCGCGGAAGCGTTGGTGAAGACCTTCGGCTCGAACCGCGCGTTGGACGGCGTGGACCTGGAGATTCCGTCCGGTCAGGTGCTCGGCCTGCTCGGACCCAACGGCGCGGGCAAGACCACGACCGTGCGGATCCTGACCACCCTGCTCAAACCCGACTCCGGGCGGGCCTTCGTGGCCGGTCACGACGTGCTCGCCGAGCCGCAGGCGGTGCGGCGCTCGATCGGCCTGTCCGGGCAGTACGCGGCGGTCGACGAGAACCTCACCGGCTACGAGAACCTCTACATGGTCGGTCGGCTCTACGGCATGTCCCGCGCGGGCGCGACCGCGCGAGCGCGCCAACTGCTGGACCGATTCCGGCTGCGGGAGGCCGCCGACCGACCGTCCAAGGGTTACTCCGGTGGCATGCGCCGACGGTTGGACCTGGCCGGTGCGCTGGTCGCCGCGCCAGCCGTCGTGGTCCTCGACGAGCCGACCACCGGACTGGACCCGCGCGGCCGGATGGACACCTGGAGCGTCATCGGCGAACTCGTCGCCGACGGCACCACCGTCCTGCTGACCACGCAATACCTGGAGGAGGCCGACCAGTTGGCGGACCGCATCGCGGTGATCGACCGCGGCCGGGTGATCGCCAGCGGCACTGCCGACCAGCTCAAGACCCAGGTCGGCGGGGAACGTCTGGAACTGGCGGTGCAGGACGCGGCGGACCTGCCGGTGGTGGCGCGGGTGCTCAGCGAGGTCGGGTCCGGACCACCGGAGATCGAGGAGCAGTTGCGCAAGGCGCTCGTCGCGGTGGACACCGGGCCGAAGGCGCTCATCGAGGCGCTGCGCAGGTTGGACCTCGAAGGCGTCGCGGTGCAGGACGTCGCATTGCACCGACCCACCCTGGACGACGTGTTCCTGGGCCTGACCGGTCGCCGCACCGAAGAGGAGGGCCAGCCGTGACCGTGCTCGCCGTCAGCATGCGCGACAGCAGCGTCGTCGCGTGGCGGAACCTGATGAACATCAAGCGGAACCCGGACATGCTGCTGTCCAGCACCGCGCAGCCGATCATGTTCGTGCTGCTGTTCGCCTACGTCTTCGGCGGCAGCCTGGGCGGCGAGGCGTACCGGGAGTTCCTGATCGCCGGGATCTTCGTGCAGACCGTCGCGTTCAACAGTGCGTTCACCGTGATCGGGCTGGCCAACGACCTGAACAAGGGGATAGTGGACCGGTTCCGGTCGCTGCCGATGTCGCGGATCGCCGTGCTGCTGGGCCGCACCTCGTCGGATCTCGTGATCAGCGTGCTGACCGTGGTGATCATGTCGCTGTGCGGGCTGTTCGTGGGCTGGCGGATCCGCGGCAGCCTGCTCGAAGCGCTGCTGGCCTTCGCCATCCTGCTGCTGTTCTCGTTCGCGATGTCCTGGGTCGGCGCGTTCATCGGGCTGCTCTCGCGCAGTGTCGAGGTGGCGCAGAGCGCCGGGCTGCTCTGGCTGTTCCCGGTCACCTTCATCTCGTCGGCGTTCGTCCCGGCGGAGTCGATGCCGGGACCGCTGCGCGCCTTCGCCGAGTGGAACCCGATCACCGTCACCGCCGACGCGCTGCGACAGCTCTACGGCAACCCGCTGCGGGTCACCGGGCCGGTGCCGGACGGCTGGCCCGCGCAGCACGCGGTGCTGTACTCGATCGCGTCCGCCCTGGTCATCATGGCGATCTTCATGCCATTGGCGGTCGCCCGCTACCGCCGCGTCGCCAGCAGATGACCCGGCGCCATCCGCTGGACGCGGGGCGACGGCGCACATCTGGTGCTCGAACGCGGTGCATCCGGATCGGTGAACACTTCCACGTCGATGCGCGCACGCTGCGGTTCGGGCGGATTCCCGTGCTGCGGCTGCACTACCGGTTGTGGCGCGTACCGCGGAATTCGGCTTGACCCTCACGTTGCGTTAGGCCGCAGGCTCGGTGGCGCGGAGGTGAGGAGGTGAGGAGATGAGCTACTCGGTCGGCGAAGCCGCCCGGCTCGCCGGGGTGACCGTGCGGACGCTGCACCACTACGACGAAATCGGTCTGCTGACACCGAGCGCCCGGACGTCGGCTGGCTACCGCAGCTATTCCGACGCGGATCTGGACCGGCTGCGCCGAATCCTGTTCTACCGGGAGCTGGACCTCACCCTCGACGACATCGCGAGCATCCTCGCCGAAGGTGACGCTCGGGCGCACCTGAAGCGGCAGCACGAACTGCTGCGCAGCCGCATCGAGCGGCTGCAGCGGATGGTCGCGGCAGTGGAACGCGAACTGGAGGCGAGCACCTTGGGCATAAACCTGACGCAGGAGGAGAAGTTCGAGCTCTTCGGCGACTTCGACCCGGACGACTACACCGAGGAAGTCGAGCAGCGCTGGGGCGGCACGGACGCGTACCGGGAGTCCCAGCAGAAGATGAGCTCCTACACGAAGGAGGACTGGAAGCGGTTCCTGGCCTCCCAGGAGGACATCGGCCGCCGCCTGGCGGAAGCGCACCAGGCCGGGATCGCGCCGGAGAGCGAAGCGGCGATGGACCTGGCCGAGGAGCACCGCCAGCACATCACGCGCTGGTGCTACGACTGCACCTACGAGATCCACCGCGGTCTCGGCGAGATGTACGTCGCGGACGAGCGCTTCCGCGCGGTGTACGAGGACCTGGCGCCCGGCCTGGCGGAATTCGTCCGAACGGCGATCACCGCCAACGCCGACCGAGCCTCGGTCTGAGACTGTTTCAGAAGACTCCAGGGTCTGCGGGTGCGTTGGGGCGCCCCAACGCACCCACCCCTGATCGTGCTGCCCGACCGTAGGGCTGGCGGGAGAATCGAGCCGAAACCGGCAAGAGGGGGACCCGATGAGTGACACCACGATCATCAAGGTGGACGGCGCGCACTCGCCGCGCGGCTCGCTGGGGCAGTACTACCTCGCCGAGGGTGTGGGCCTGTCGATGCGGCTGTGGCGCGACGAACCGCCAGGCACCGACAAACCTTCCGCCGCACGGGATTACGAGACCGCCGGGTACGTGATCAGCGGCCGCGCGGAGCTGCACAGCGAAGGGCAGACCGTGCTGCTGCAACCCGGCGACTCGTGGGTCATCCCCAGGGGCGCCGAGCACCACTACAAGATCCTGGAAACGTTCACCGCCGTGGAGGCCACGCACCCACCGGCCCAGGTCCACGGTCGCGACGAGACGCCCAGCTGACCTGCGGGCGCGTGATGGTCGCGATCGAAGTCGTCGAGACCTCGTCGCTCGGCGATCGCAGCTACCTGGTCACCGACGGCGCGGTGGCGGCCGTGGTGGACCCGCAACGCGACATCGACCGGCTGTTCGCCGCGGCTGGTCGCCGCGACGTCCGCATCACGCACGTGCTGGAGACGCACATCCACAACGACTACCTCTCCGGCGGCCTGGAGCTGTGTCGGCTCACCGGGGCGGAGTACGGGGTGGCCGCAGCCGACGAGGTGACCTTCGCGCGACGTCAGCTGGTGGAAGGCGATGTGCTGGAGGTGTCGCCACAACTGCGGCTGCGCGTGCTGGCGACTCCGGGGCACACCTTCCACCACCTGTCCTACGTGCTCGAAGGCACCGACGGGGCGGTCGGGGTGTTCACCGGCGGATCGCTGCTGTTCGGCTCGACCGGGCGCACCGACCTGCTCGGGCAGCAGCACAGCGAGGAACTGGCCCGGCAGCAGCACGCGTCGGTCCACAAGCTCGCCGAGGTGCTGCCGGACGGCGCGGAGATCTGGCCGACGCACGGCTTCGGCAGTTACTGCTCGGCCAGCGCGGTGTCCGGCGACTCCGGGACCGTCGGCCAGCAGAAGAAGGTCAACGCCGCGTTCCGCCTCAGCGAGGACGAATTCGTCGAGCACACCCTCTGCGCGCTGGACCCGTTCCCGGCCTACTACGCGCGGATGGGCTCGCGGAATCTGACCGGCCCGGACCCGGTGGACCTGCGGGAACCGGCCAGGGTGCGGCCAGCGGAGCTCGCGCGGCGGCTGCGCGGCGCCGAATGGGTGGTGGACCTGCGCTCCCGCCGCGCCTTCACGCGCGCCCACCTGGCGGGCGCGATCAGCCTCGGGTTGGACGGTCCGCTGGCGACCTGGCTCGGCTGGCTGACCGACTGGGGCACCCCGTTTACCCTGCTCGGCGAGGCACCGGAGCAGGTCGCGGCGGCGCAGCGCGAACTGGTGCGCATCGGCATCGAGCGGCTGACCGCGGCGGTCGGTCAGCCGCAGGAACTCGTGGACGCCAGCCTGGTGCGCGGCATGCCGTCGGCGACCTTCGCCGATCTCGCCGAAGCCGGTCCGGGCACCGTTGTGCTGGACGTGCGGATGCGCCGGGAGTGGCGGGCCCGCCACCTCAAGAACGCCGTGCACATCCCGCTTTTCGAGCTGCGGGATCGGACCCATGAAATCGCCGACGGCGTCGTGTGGGTGCATTGCAGCGCCGGATACCGGGCCGCCGCGGCGGCTTCGCTGCTGGCGCGCGAAGGCCGCGAGGTCGTGTTGATCGACGAGGAGTTCGCCGCGGCGCAGCACGCCGGACTGCCCCTGGTGTCCGACCGCTGAGCCCTATCCCGGTCGGCACCGGCTGCCCGGCGACCGGCCGGAGGTGGTCTGCCTGCTGTTCGGCACGATCTTCGGCGGCGTCGGCGTGCTCATGACCTGGGCGGTGCTGCGCAGCTGTGATCGCTCGCCGATGGCGATTCCGGGCATACACTCGCAGGCACGAGGTGTTCGGTGAGTTGCGGGTGGTCGTGATGGCAACCCGGCGGGTGGGCAGACTCCCCGACGACCTGACGAGTTTCGTTGGCCGCCGCGGGGCGATCACGCAGGTCAAACGTCTGCTGTCAACGTCCCGGCTGGTGACCCTGACCGGTGTGGCGGGGGTCGGCAAGTCGCGGCTGGCGACCCGCGTCGCGCGCGATCTGCGCCGCGCCTTCCCGGACGGCATCTGGTTGGTGGAGTTGGCCAAGGTCCCGGCGCGCAACCACCTCGCCCGCGTGCTGCTGGCCACCCTGGGGCTGCGCGATCGACCGGCGCTGTCCGCGGAAGATCTGCTCGCCGAGCAGCTGGCCGACAAGCGGATGCTGATCGTGCTCGACGGCTGCGAGCACCTGTTGGAGGAGTGCGGACCGCTGGTCGGCGGGCTGCTCGCGGCCGCGCCAGAGGTGCGCGTCCTGGTCACCTCGCGGGCCCCGCTGGCGATCGCGGGTGAGCAGGTGTGGCCGGTGCCGCCGATGGTCATGCCCCGGCTGGACCGGTACGGCCACGTGGTGCAGCGGGCCACCGGCTACGAGGCGCTGGAGCTGTTCGCCGACCGAGCCTCGGCGGTCGTGCCAGGGTTCGCCGTGGGTCCGGAAAACGAGGCGCTGGTGGTGCGGCTGTGCCAGCAGCTCGACGGGTTGCCGCTGGCCATCGAGCTGGCCGCGGTGTGGATGCGGTCGCTTTCGGTCGAGGAGATCCTGGACCGGCTCGCCGACCGGTACCGCCTGCTGACCCTGGGCGATCGCAATGCCGTGCCGCACCACCGCACGCTGCGGGCGGCGATCGAGTGGAGCTTCGACCTGTGCTCGCCGACCGAGCAGGCGTTGTGGGCGCGGCTGTCGGTGTTCGCGAGCAGCTTCGACCTGGACGCCGCCGAAGCCGTCTGCGTCGGCGACGGGGTGAGCACCGAGGATGTGCTCGTCGGGGTCGCGGGTCTGGTGGAGAAGTCCGTGCTGACCAAGGAGGACCAGCACGACGCCCCGACCCGCTACCGGTTGCTGAAGACGATCCAGGAGTACGGGCGGGAGCGGCTCGGCGGCGGCGCGAAGGAACTGGTGTTGCGGCGGCGGCACCGCGACCACTTCCTGCTGCTCGCCGAGCACATCGACGCGGAGTGGCTGGGCCCCAACCAGGCGGAGTGGCTGACCCGGCTGCTGCAGGACCGGGCGAACCTGCGGGCCGCCTTGGACTTCTGCCGCACCGAATCCGGCGAAGGGCACGAGGGCCTGCGAATGGCTGCGGCGCTGCGGTTCTTCTGGATGGCTGGCGGACTGCTGCGCGAAGGCCGCTACTGGCTGGACGAGGCGCTCCAGGTGTCATCGGGACCGAGCCTGCAGCGGGCGCGGGCACTGGCGGTCAACAGCCTGGTCACCGGTTTGCAGGGCGACACCGACACGGCGAACGGCTTGCTGGCCGAGGCGCGGGAGGTGGCCACCCAGGTCAAGGCCGATTCGGTGACGGCGTCGATCGCGCACCTCGCCGGGACCATCGCGATGCTGCGCAACGAGCACGCGCGGGCCGCGACCTGGTTCACCGAGGCGCTGGACCGGGACGACATGCCGCGGCACGACGGGTTGGCGCTGCTCAGCCTGCCGAAATTGGCGCTGGTGACGGCCTTCCGGGGCGACTACGGGCGGGCCGTCGAGCTGTGCGAGCAGTGCCGGGAGATCTGCGAGGAGCACGGTGAGCAGTGGGGTCGGGGGTGGGCCGAGATGGTGCTCGGCTTGGTGCGCTGGAGGCAGGGCGACTTCCCCGCGGCACTGGTGCACCTGCACGAATGCCTGCGGATCAAGCACCTGTTCAGCGACCTCACCGGAATTCTGCTGGCGATCGAACTGGAGTCGTGGGTGGCCGCGGCCCAGCAGCACCCGGCACGGGCGGCTCGGCTGACCTCGGCCGTGGCCCACCTGTGGAAGCCGCTGGGCAGCTACTTGTTCGGCATCGAGCGCTACTTCGCCTGGCACGCGGAGACCGAAGCGCGGATCCGCAACAGCCTGCCAACGCCGGAACTGCGCGCCGCGCGACGGCAGGGCGCCGAGGACACCGTCGAGGAGTTGATCCGGTTCGCGCTCGGGGAACGCGAACCGGCGCAGACGGCGGACACTCCCGCGCGGCTGACCCCGCGTGAGCAGGAGGTGGCGCAGCTGGTCGCGCAGGGCCTGTCGAACCGGCAGATCGCGGAGCAGCTGGTGATCTCCAAGCGGACCTCGGACAGCCACATCGAGCACATCCTGGCCAAGCTCGGCGTCACCTCCCGAGCCCAAATCGCGGTCTGGGTAGCCGAACGGTCGTGAGTGCGTAGCCGTGCTCCAGTCCGGCTACGCACTCACGACACCGCGGTGCGGGCGACGGAACCCGCAGTGGTCTTCTCGGCTCCGGGATCCCCGGCTTGCATGTCCAAGCGTCCGCCGCTCAGGCGGTGGGGTGCAGGATTTCGGCGTGGGCTCGGCGGGCCGCCGAGACGACGACCTGCCAGGGCGGTGCCAGGCGGTCCGCCCGCGGCGGGCTGATCCAGCGCGGGTCATCCAGCGGGGGCAACGCCAGTCGACTGCCGGTCGGCATGGCGACGACCTCGGCGAGTTCGTCCGGCAAGTCACCCCGACCGTCCGGCTGGGTGAGCAGCACCCAGTCGTCGCCGTCGGCCAGCGCGGGTCCGGCCTGCAGGTGGACGACCAGCACGTGGTGCACGCGGGCGGCTAGTTCGGCGGGGATGCGCAGCGCACCCACCCGGCCGCCGATGATCAGTGTGGTTCGGTCGGTTTTGGGATCTTGCTCGACCCACCAACCGTAGGAGCGGTATTCGGAGTTACTGTTCATGTCGATTGATCGCGGGCCTCAAGAGGAATCAGGGGATCGGGTGGTCCGGGAACGGTCGGCTCCCAGATGCATTAGAAATCAGCGAGGCAGGCGCGGCGGTTGTCTTGCCGCCTTGTCGGACGGGTGGCACCCGCCTCGCTGATGGGAGGGCCGAACAACAGACGGCTGGGGCAATTTGACTGCTGTCCGGTCGCTGGGCGTTACCTCCTCCCTGTCGCGAAATCCGCTGAAAGATCCGGGGGTCGACCCATGACCGCCTCGGCCGGGTGGGCCGCAGTCGAGACGGCGGTCTCGTCGCCGTTCGATCACCGGGTCTTGCAGGCGGAAGTGCTTCGTGCACCGCTTGCGGCGGCGCCACGTCCGAAAACTTCCGGACGTGGCGAAAGCATGGACCAAGGACCCTGGTAGGCAAAGCGGGACATGTACCGATGGCCGTACCGATGTGACCCCGGTTTCACCCATTCGAGGGTCACGACACGCGTGCGGAATCCGGCCTCCGCTACCGGGAAACCACTCCGGGACTCCCTACCCTCTACCCGATCCCCCGCACACCTGAGCGAAAGGAGCGAGTCATGCGCACTGCCTTCATCCACGGCGAAGTGGACCGGTTCGAAGCCGCGCGCGACGAGTTGATCGACCGGTTCGACCGCAGCCGACCGGAGTTGGAGGCCGGTTGGCTGGTGGAATGCCTGCTGGACGACAAGCTCGTCCGCGACGGCCTGCTGGCCTGCTGGAGCGAGGAGGACTTGGCGCGGTTCCTGGTCGAAGTGGTGCCACGTCGCCTGGTGGTGCAGGAGTGGTCGGCCGTTCCGGAGGTCCTGCACCAGTGGCTCGGCTTCCTCGCCGAGGAGGGTCTGCTGACCTCGCCGACTCCGGTGTCGGAGCTGCACGAGGCGGTCGAGCGGGCCGTGCCGGACTACCTGGCCGCGATGGCCGAGCCCACCGAGTGGAGCCTGGAGAAGTTCTGGGACACCACGATGCGCGAACTCGGCGTGGACGTCGACGATCCGCAAGCCGTGGCCGAGTTCTTCGACTCGGTGGATTCCGACGAGATCGATTTCGACAGCGAGGTGTTCGAGGAGATCGAGCGCCGCGACTCGCTGGACGCCACCCGACCAGCGCTCTGGCTGCCGCCGATCGAGCTCGCCGAGATCGAACCGCACCGGGCGATCGCGGCGAGCACGCCGATCATGCAGCAGCTGCGCACCTTGCTGGACTGGGTCGGCGACGGCCAGGATCCCTCCGATGTGGACAAACTGGCGGCGGCACTGGGCAGCGACGCGGCAGACGCCGACCTGCTGCTGGAGTGGGCCGAGCGGGCGGGCCTGCTCCGGTCGGCCGGAGACCAGCTGGCCCCCACCCTGATCGCCGAATCGCTGCTGGCCGAACCGGAACTGCTGTGGACCCGGCTCTGGCAGCGGTTCGTGCTGGTGGACGACGTCTTCCACGAGCAGCTCGACGTCCTGGCCGATGGTGAGGACGCGCTGCCGGAGATCGTGCAGTCGGCGTTGAGCCTGCTGTACTCGCGAACCGACGCGGTACCGCTGGAGCTGATCGTCGCGACGGCCTGCGATCTCCTCGGGCAAGGCGAACTGGACGAGCGGGAAGCGGTGCGCGACATCGTGCGGCGGATGCTCGCGCAGTGGGAGGCGATGCAGGCGGTCCGCTGCCACGTCACGACCGCGCCGGAAGAGGTCGAGGCGCTGGAAGCGGACATGCCAGAGGGCATCACCGCCGATCGCACGATGGTCGAGCTGATGCCCGCGGGTCTGTGGGCGGCTCGAGGATCGCTGCGCGCCTTCGGCTTCCAGGTGCCCGCGGTGGACGATCTGGTGGCATGCCCGGCGGAGCTGCTGGCGCTCGTCGCGGCGGACACCCCGGCGGACGTGCAGCAGGTGTTGGTCCAGCGGTGGATCGAGCGGCGCGGCGAGCGGCAGGCCAGCGCGGAGCTGGCGGACCTGCTGCGGCGCGTCGACGACCCGACGATCCGCCTGGCGGCGCTGGGGCTGCTGGAACACACGGGCGAGGAAGGCGTCTCGGCGGCGAGCCAGCTGATCGAGGACCCGATCGCTGGCCCGGCAGCGCGGATGTGGCTGCAATCGCGGCCGACGAGCACGGCGGACGTGGCCCGGCCCGGCGACGAGCTGCTGTTCTGGCTGGACGGCATGGCCGCGGCCGTGGATGAAGATGTCGACCTGTTCCTGGCCGAGTTCAGCCACCAGCCAGCGGCGGACCAGATCGCCCTGATCAAGGAGATCGCAGCGACCGAGCACGGCAGCGCGGGCGAAGTCCTCGCGGTGCTCGCCGAACACCACCCGGAGGAAACCATCGCAACAGCCGCCCAAGAAGCCCTGAATTCGTGAGCCGCTAATTTCGAGCGTCACCATTTCTGCTGGTCAGAGCCTGATTTTCGTGACTTGGCTCATGTCCGTTTGGTCGGCTAACAGAAAGTTGTTAGCCTTGCAAACGAACAGCTTCCGTTCAGCAAGGGGTGGCGGCCGATGAGCGCCGGGCACGACGTTCGATTGCTAGACGTTTTCAAGGGACAACCGAAAGCCGTGTGGATCACCGCGTTCGCCGCGGTGATCGCCTTCATGGGCATCGGACTGGTCGACCCGATCCTGTTGTCGATCGCCGAGGCGCTGCGCGCCGGGCCAGAGCAAGTCACCCTGCTGTTCTCGTCCTACCTGGGCGTGCAGGTCGTGGCGATGCTGGTGACCGGTGCGTTCAGCGCGCGCTTCGGCGCGAAGCGGACCGTGGTCACCGGGCTGGTGCTGATCGTGCTGGCGACGTTGGCGTGTGCGGCGGCCAGTTCGATCGGGCAACTCGTCGCGCTGCGCGCGGTGTGGGGTTTGGGCAACGCCTTCTTCATCGCGACCGCGTTGTCGGTGATCGTCGGCGCCGCCAGCGGCGGCCAGCAGGCCGCCATCCTGCTCTACGAGGCTGCGCTGGGCATCGGTCTGTCCACCGGACCGCTGCTCGGCGCTGCGCTGGGCAACATCTCCTGGCGCGGACCGTTCGCCGGAACCGCGGTGCTGATGGCGATCGCGCTGATCCTCTCGGCGGGCTTCCTGCCCAAGGACAGCAATCGCGCCGAACGGCCCAAGATCCGGCTGCTCGACCCGATCCGCGCGCTGGGCCACGGCGGCCTGCTGCGCACCTCGCTCGGTTCCGCCTTCTACACCGCCGCGTTCTTCGTCGTGCTCGCATGGGCGCCGTTCGTCCTCGAATTCGGTGCGATCGCGGTCGGCCTGGTGTTCTTCGGCTGGGGCCTGTGCGTGGCCGTCGCCGGTGTCACCCTCGCCCCCAGGGTGGCCGCCCGGTTCGGCGAGGTCGGCGGCACCGTGCTCGCGGTGCTGATCTACGCCGTGCTGCTCGTGGGCATGGCGGTTGGCTCCAAGCCGGTCGTGGTCGTCGGGGTGATCCTCAGCGGGTTGGCCTCGGGCCTGCTCAACACCCTGTTCACCGGCTCGGCGATGAGCGTCAGCAACGCGCCGCGACCGGTGGCCAGCGCGGGCTACAACTTCTGCCGCTGGCTGGGCGGCGCAGCCGCGGCCACCCTGGTCGGGCACGTGGCCGAGTGGTTCGGTTCGCGGCACGCGCCGTTCGCCGCCGGAGCGGTGCTGTGCCTGGTCGCCGCAGGTCTGCTGATCACGGACCTGCGCCCCAAGTCCGACGAGCACCAGGTCCCCACCGAAGCCGCCCTGGTCGGCGAAGAGTTCTAACCGCCCGTTCAGGTGAAGACTGAAGGGCACCTTTGACCGGCTTACTCGGTCAAAGGTGCCCTTCACTCCGCAAGTGGTCTTCGAGAATTCGCCTAATTTTTGGAGAGTGTTTGCCGTTCGTTGGTGGTGTCATACGCTCCAAGCCATTTCTAGATCGCTTGGGAGGTTGCGGTGGCACAGCTGGGCGAACGTCGACTCCTACCGCTGTTGTCGACCGGTCGGGCACGGGTGACCTGCCGGTACCGCTGCGGTGACCAGTGCGCCGGGCATCCGCCCAACCCCACGGCGAACCCGTACTTCGGCGACCTGTTGCAAAACGTGCTGAGCCGACGGGGTTTGCTGCGCGCCGGTGCCGTGGCCGCGGCCTCCGCCGCCGTGCTGCCAGCGATCGCCGCGCGGCCCGCAGCCGCCGCACCCGGTCGGCCGCCGGGCCTGGACTTCACGCCGGTGCAGCCGAACAGCGCCGACGCCGTGGTCGTGCCGGAGGGCTACCAGCAGCAGGTCGTGCTGCGGTGGGGCGATCCGATCCTGCCCGGTGCCCCGGAATTCGACTTCGACAACCAGACGCCGGAAGCCCAGGAACGGCAGTTCGGCTACAACAACGACTTCTGCGCGCTGCTGCCGCTGACCGACGACCGGCGGCTGATGGTGAACAACCACGAGTACACCACCGAAGAGTTCCTGTTCCGCGGCTACGATCCGGAAAACCCCACGCAGCAGCAGGTCCGGGTGGCGTGGGCGGCACACGGGCTGTCCGTCGTGGTGCTCGAAACCCGCGACGGCGCGCCGAAAGCGGTCCTCGACCCGTTGAACCGGCGGATCACGCTGAACACCCCGTTCGAGCTGCGCGGCCCGGCCGCTGGCAGCGAACTGCTGAGAACCCCGGCGGATCCCACCGGCACGCGGTCCTTCGGCACGATGAACAACTGCTCGGGCGGCGTGACCCCGTGGGGCACGATCCTCTCCGGCGAGGAGAACATCCACTTCTACTTCGCCAACGCCGACCAGGTCACCGACCCGACCACCCAGCAACGGCTGGCCCGCTACGGGATCTCGGGCGCCGCCAGCGAACGCAAATGGGAGCGCTTCGACTCCCGCTGGGACCTCGCCCAACAGGTCAACGAGCCGAACCGGTTCGGCTGGATCATCGAACTCGACCCGCACGACCCGACATCGACGCCGGTGAAGCACACCGCGCTCGGCCGGTTCAAGCACGAGGGCGCCAACATCCGGGTGGCCGACGACGGTCGGGTGGTGGCGTACCTGGGCGATGACGAGAAGTTCGAGTACGTCTACCGGTTCGTCTCCGACGAGAAGGTGAGACCTGGCCGCAGCGGGCACGCCCGGCGGCACAACATGTCGCTGTTGGATTCCGGCACGCTCTACGTCGCGAGGTTCACCGGCGACAGCCCGGCCAGCGAGATCGACGGTACCGGCAAGCTGCCCTCGGACGGCGAGTTCGACGGCGTCGGCGAGTGGATCCCGTTGGCGCACAACGACACCAGCTTCGTGCCCGGCATGAGTGCCGAAGAGGTCTACATCTTCACCCGGCTCGCGGCCGACCAGGTCGGGGCGACCAAGATGGACCGTCCCGAGGACATCCAGCCGCACCCGATCACCGGCCGCGTGTACTGCGCCCTGACGAACAACTCCGACCGCGGCCCGGACGGCAAGGCGGCCGCGGACGAGTTGAACCCGCGCAACAGCAACAAGCACGGCCAAGTCCTGGAACTCGACGACGACCCGGCGGGCACCCGGTTCAGCTGGCGCCTGCTGCTGGTCTGCGGCGACCCGAACGACCCGAGCACCTACTTCGCCGGTTTCGACAAATCCCAGGTCAGCCCGATCACCTGTCCGGACAACCTGGCGTTCGACCGGCACGGCAACCTGTGGATCACCACGGACTCGGCAGAAGCCCTGGGCGCCAACGACGGCCTCTACGCGCTTCCCTTGGAAGGCCCGGAACGCGGCCACGTGATGCAGTTCCTCAGCGTGCCGCGAGGTGCCGAGGCATGCGGTCCGATCATCGAGGACGACCTGATCCTGGTCTCGGCCCAGCATCCGGGCGAGGTCGACGGGGCCAACGCGGACAACCCGGTCTCCCACTGGCCGGACGGCGGAACCTCCCAACCTCGCCCTTCCGTCATCGCGGTCTGGCGCTGAATTCCCCTGGTACCGGGCTATCCGGCACCACCCGCTGTTCGGTGCGCCATCGCTTCCGTACGGGCGGGCTCTCAGGCGTCGCGGCGGAACAGGGCTGTCCAGAGGAAGGCTTCGCCGAAACGCGGGGACTGCGGTGGCTCGTCGCGCATGCGGCGCAGTTCCACCTCCGTCAGATCGGAGAAGATCTCGCGCAGCGACTCCGGCGTGTAGGCGAGACCGCCGTCCAACCGGGCATTGCGGTAGAAGTCGGCGTCAGGACGCTCGGAACCCATCTCACCAGCCGCGAAGCAGGAGAGCGCGAAATGCCCGCCTGGGGCCAGGAACCGGTCGAGGAAGGCGAGGTAGCTGATGCGGCGGTGCGGTGGCAGGTGGTGGAAGCAGCCGGAATCGTAGATCAGGTCGTACGGCCCGCCCAGGTCGATCGCGGAGCGGTCGAAGGCGTCGCCGCAGTGGAACCGAACTTCGGCACCGGCGTCACGGGCGCGGTCCTCGGCCCAGGCGATAGCTGTCGGGGAGAGGTCCACAGCATCCACCTCGAATCCCGCCGCGGCTAGGTGCAAGGCGTTGCGGCCGGGACCGCAGCCCAAATCGAGCGCGCGACCCGTGGTGATCAGACCGCGATCGAGGTAGGAGACGAGGCTCTCGTCCGGTTTCGCCACGAAGAACGGCACGGGCTTGGCGCGATCCGCGTAGAAGCCGTCCCACCAGGAGGCGCCAGCATCGGTCGTCCAGCGGGCGGCCTCCGACGCGAACAGCCCGTCCAAGAGCCTGAGCACGTCATCAACCGTACGTACGCTTCGGTCCACGTGCTTGTCCTCCACAGTAGACAATTCTACGCCCTGACAAGCGAAAGTCCAGATCAGACGACATGAAGAGGTGCTGTAGCAGGGCTTGCGGAGCGGTTACCTCGCCAGGGATGCGCAGGCTGGGCTTCGCACGCGCGGCCTCTTACGCGGGATCGCGTCGGCGTGTCGTGGGGGTCGGTGGTTTTGCCCGACATGAGAATGGGATTAGCCCTCGACGCCCCGCTTGCGACCGTTCTCGCTCGTAACCCTGAGCCGTGGCGTCGCGCGAAATTCAGAAGTCTGCTCTTGGGTCGGTTCAGCGGCGGTGGCAGTGGCGTGGGCGGGGCACGCGGCCGCACCGGTTCCGACAGCATCAAGGGTGGGCACTGAGCCAGCGGAATCTTGCAAACCGATGGGCAGTTCCGACCGGTACCGCCCACATCGACCAGGTCCGGCGTAGTCCCTCCCCACGCCGGACCACATGGTGGCCGGGCGCACCGCGCCCCGACAGGCGCCCGGCCACCCCTAGCCGGAGAGAGCCCTCCGATACGGAGAAAGGTGCCAACTCATCGAAGCAGGCAACGACACCCCAACGGACAACTCGACCTGGCAGAACAGGGAGGATGCACGTCCCGCATCGTCCAGCACCTCCTTGAGATGACCGCCGCTGCATGACACAACCGCAGCATCCGACCTCTGATCACCTACGACCACGGACCAATCGGAACAGCTCATCGAGCGATTCCAACGGAAAGCAGCGAAAAGCGACCACCAAGCCGACCGGCGTCAGGTGACTTCGGTGTAGAGGTGGGCCCAGCCTTCGGCCGTGAGGTTCTTCGGCAACGCGGGCAGGTTCCGCAACCGGCGCCCAGTCACCTTTCGCACGATCTCGGCCAAACCCCGACCGGGTCCGGTGAAAACCGCCTCGACGAATCGCTGGTACTGGCGCAGTTCGTCGGAGGGCACCAGCGGCTGCGGCCGACGCCGGATCTTCAGCACGCCCCCGTCGACGGCAGGCACCGGGCGGAACGATCGAGCGGGAACCCGTCCGCAGAGCCGGAGCTCGTACCAAGGCGCCCACTGCGCGTTCAGCATCGTGCCGCCACCAGCGCGTTTGCGTGCGACATCCCACTGCACGAGCAAGATCGCCTCCGACCAACCCGCTGTGCCGAGCAACCGGCGGGTCATCGCCGTCGTGATGCTGAAAGGCAGATTGCCGACCACCGCGTACGGCGTGTCTGGGAACCGGAAATCCAGCATGTCACACCGGATCACCCGAACCTGGGGACAGTTGGCGCGGAGTTCCGCGGCCCAGTGGCGGTCGAGTTCGACAGCCGTGATCTCTCGTCCAGTGTGGACGAGTGCGCGGGTGATGGCTCCGCGCCCGGCGCCGAGTTCGACGATCGGCACCGGCGACGGATCGAGCAAGTCGACCAGGCGGCGGGCTGCGCTCCGGTCGATCAGGAAGTTCTGGCCGAGTTCACGGCGCGCACGATCGCGCGCCGACATGCGGCGAGTAGGCATGGTGAGTGCTCCTGCGTTCGCGAACCGGTCGGAACCGGGCACTCGCGAGCGCAGGTCAGCGTGGCATCAAAAGCACAACGAACCGCGCGTCGGGAAACGAGAGCCCGGACGCGGACGGCGGCGCTAATTCAGATCCGGCGCCGCCTAGGCGGAACGCAACCTCATGAAAACGCCGATGCCACCAAAACCAGCCATGCCGAGCAGGCTAGCGGTCCCAATCGCGACTCGAAACCGATTTTTCGGGCACCTGAGCTCGTGCCCGCGTGAGCAGCCGCTGCCGTGCAACGATGTGCGTTGATCAGCTACTCCGGAGCGTGCCCATGCGGATCTACTTCACCGTCGACATGGAAGGCATCACCGGTCTCGTCGACTCCCACGACGTCCAACCCGCCGGGCGGGATTACGAACACGGCAGGCTGATGATGGCCGAGGACGTCAATGCGGCGATTCGCGGCGCGCTCGCCGCCGGTGCCACCGAGATCACCGTCAACGACGCGCACGGCCCGATGCGAAACCTGCGTTCCGACATGCTGCACCCCATCGCGCGGCTGATCCGCGGCAAGCCCAAGAGCATGGGCATGCTGGAAGGTCTCGACAACAGCTACGACGCGGCGATCTGCATCGGCTACCACTCCCGAGCCGGAACCTCGGGAGTGCTCAGCCACAGCTTCATGGGCCACGAGATCGAAGACCTGTGGATCGATGACCGACCCGTCGGCGAGATCGGGCTCACGCACGCCACCGCCGCCGTGCTCGGTGTTCCGGTGGTGCTGCTCTCCGGCGACGACACCGCATGCGCGGAGATGACCGATTGGGACCCCGCCGTCGAGACCGTGCCGGTGAAGTACGCGCGCGGCCGCTTCGCGGCAGAACTGCGGCCGATCGCCGAAGCGCGCGAAGCCATCGAAGCCGCCGCGACCGCGACCCTGACCAGGGCGCCTGCGGCCGAAACCCATGCGGCGGAGCGGACAACGCTCGCGGTGCGCTGGCAGTCCGCCGCCGTGGCCACCACGCTGCTGGACCTTCCCGGCGTCACGGCCCGCGACGATCGCACCGTCGAGATCAGCGGCTACCTGCCCGACGTCTACCGGCAGTTCCGCGTCTGGATGACCGTGGCCACCGCGCTCACCAACCAGCCGCCGTACTGCTGAGAGCTTGGTGGGCGATCTAGCGCGAAATCGGCGCACGCGGAACGAGTTCTGGGATCGACCTCAGTAGTCGGTCAACTACCCGATGTTCGTCAATTTCGGTTGTCCGAAGGCGGTTTCGGCAACTCTGCGTCATGTGTTTGACCTTTGTTCATCTTCGCGTTCAAGTGCTATCGCCTGATCGCCGTAATGTCCGATTGTTCCCGACGATCACTTGGAGGTCCGCTTGTCTTCCCGATCGGACAGCGGGCGGGTCATCCCGCTCCCCCTTCTGTCCCACCACTCAGCCAACCGGTCCTCGGTGACCTGCAAGTACCGCTGCGGTAGCGCGTGCGCTCACGAGGCACCCAACACCTCGGACAACGCCTACTTCGGCGACATCATCGAAAGCGTGCTCAGCCGACGCGGCGCGCTGAAGGCCGGTGGCGTGCTCGCCCTGACCGTCGGGGGCGCAGCAGCTCTCGCTGGCACCGCAGCGGCCACCCCGGCACCGCAAGCCCGACCGGGCCGGGGAGCCGTTCCCGGCACCGACTTCGCGCCCGTTGCCCCGAACACCGAGGACGCGGTCGTCACCGCCGAGGGCTACGAGCAGGGCATCGTGATCCGCTGGGGCGACCCGGTGGTGCCGGGTGCGCCGGAGTTCGACTTCAACAACCAGACCGCGGCGGCGCAGGAGAAGCAGTTCGGCTACAACAACGACTTCGCCGAGCTGATCGCGCTGGACCGCGGCGGCAACGAGAACCTGCTGGTGGTGAACCACGAATACACCACCGAGACGCACATGTTCGCCGGGTACGACGAGGAGAACCCGACCGAGGAGCAGGTGCGCATCGCCTGGGCCGCGCACGGCCTGTCCGTGGTGCTCGTGAAGCGGGACGGCGGCGGCCTCAAACCGCAGCCGAGCAAGTACAACCGGCGCATCACGCTGAACACGCCGTTCGAACTGCGCGGTCCCGCCGCGGGTAGCGACTACCTCAAGACCTCGGCCGACCCGACCGGCACGAAGGTCCTCGGCACGCAGAACAACTGCGCGGGCAGCCTGACGCCGTGGGGCACCATCCTCTCCGGCGAGGAGAACTTCAACCAGTACTTCGCCAACGCCGACTCGGTCACCGACCCGGCCACCAAGACCCGCCTGGGCCGCTACGGCTTCTCGGGCGCCGCGAGCGTCCGCAAGTGGGAGAACTTCGACAAGCGCTGGGACCTCGCGCAGGAGCCGAACGAGGCCAACCGCTTCGGCTGGATCGTCGAGATCGACCCGCAGGATCCCCAGTCCACGCCGGTCAAGCACACCGCGCTGGGCCGGTTCAAGCACGAAGGCGCGGCCATCCAGATCGCCGATGACGGCCGGGTGGTGGCCTACTCCGGCGACGACGAGCGCTTCGACTACATCTACAAGTTCGTCTCCAACGGCAAGGTGAAGAAGGGCACCAGCGCCTTCGCCCGGCGGCACAACATGACGCTGCTCGACGATGGCACCCTCTACGTCGCGAAGTTCGCCGGCAACAGCCCGGCCGGTGAGATCGACGGCACCGGCAAGCTGCCCGCGGACGGCGCCTTCGACGGCACCGGCGAGTGGATCCCGCTGGCCAGCGGCAAGGAATCGTTCGTGCCCGGATTCACCGCCGAAGAGGTCTACATCTTCACCCGGCTCGCGGCCGACCAGGTCGGGGCGACCAAGATGGACCGGCCGGAGGACATCCAGCCGAACCCGGTCAACGGCCGCATCTACTGCGCGCTGACCAACAACACCAACCGCGGCTCGGCGGGCAACGCCGCTCCGGACGAGGCGAACCCGCGGGTCGGCAACAAGCACGGTCACGTGCTGGAGGTCACCGACGACACGACCGGCACCAAGTTCGCCTGGGACCTGCTGCTGGTGTGCGGTGACCCGAACGACCCGAACACCTTCTTCGGCGGGTTCGACAAGTCGAAGGTCAGCCCGATCTCTTGCCCCGACAACGTGGCGTTCGACCGGCACGGCAACCTGTGGATCTCCACCGACGGCAACGCGCTGGAGAGCAACGACGGCCTGTTCGCGGTGCCGGTGGACGGTCCCGAACGCGGCTGGGTCAAGCAGTTCCTGACGGTGCCGCACGGCGGAGAGACCTGCGGTCCGGTGATCCGGGACAACGTGGTGACTGTTTGCGTGCAGCACCCCGGCGAGCTCGACGGCGCGAGCGCGGACAACCCGGCGTCGCACTGGCCCGACGGCGGGAACTCGCAGCCGCGTCCGTCGGTCGTGGCGATCTGGCGCAAGGACGGTGGTGAGATCGGCCGACGCTGATCCACCTCGCCAGCGCGGGGGTCTCCGGCCAGGCCGGAGGCCCTCGTTGCTTTTCCGGGTAGTTTCCAGCGGTGGGATTCGCGGATCGAGAATCGCTCGCGCAGGCCGTGACCAGGGCGTTGACCGATGCGGTGCCCGGCTCGCGGGTGTCGGTGATCGGGTCGTTGGGGGCTGGCACAGCCGACGAGTACAGCGACGTCGACCTTGCCCGGGTGGTGCCCGACGGCGCGGCGCCGGATTGCGCCGACCGTTTGGTTCCGCTGCTCGGCGAGGTGGCCGAGGTCGCGTCGGTGCGGTCGGTGCCGGAGTTCCAGCGGTCCTCGCTGCGTCGCCTGATCTTCGTGCGGCTTCGCGGAGTGCCGCTGTTCTGGCGGCTCGACCTGCAGATCTGGGCTGAGTCGCACGCTTTCGACACCGACGCCGATGTCGGCAACCCGCAGGCGCGCGGCGCTGACTGGTCGCTGGCCGAAAGCGCTGCCATGAACGCTCTCGGTGCGTGCAAAGCGGTGCTGCGCGGCCTTCCGGATACCGCCGATGGGTTGCTGTCGCGTGGATTTCAACGCATCGACGAGCCCGATCCCGGTGGTGGTTGGGAGCACCGCATAGCCGCGCTCGTCGCTGCTGCCACGCGACGCGACGCCGGGCTCGGCCCACTCGGTGCAGAGCTGAGTGCGCTGCTTTCCGCGTGCAGCAAGGATTTCCCGGTCTAGGCTGCGTTTCGACAACCGCAACCTTCGAGCCTGTCCCCGACAGTGGCTATCGCGTCTGGGTGGGCGATTTCTCGCGAAATTGTCACTTCCCGTGAGAAGCGGGTGCCGATTCCTCAAGAAATTGGCAACTCCTCGCACTGGCGCGCGGCGCGAGTTCAAGGGCGGGCCTTGGGCCGGAGGGCATTCCAGCCGTGCCTGCCCGAGAACCGGAACGCCCAGCGGCTGACACCAGGCCGAACAAGCACCCGATCGCGTACAGCACGAACACCTCGGCTTCGTTACCGAATCCGATGCACGCCTGCCTTGCGCCCGGCTACGCCCGCAGCCGCCGAGGACCGTGCGGCGCATCAGCCTTCTTGCTGGGCGCTGGTCTCGGCCTGTTCCGTTTTGGGTGCTGCGCGCAGGGCGATCACCGTGATCGCCGCCGCGATCATCACCAGACCCACCACCCAGAGGCCGGTGCGCTGGGAGCCGGTCGCGTCCTTGAGCGCACCGGTGATGTAGGGCGCCGCGAAGCCGCTGATGTTGCCCAACGAGTTGATCAGCGCGATGCCACCGGCCGCCGCCGCACCCGCCAGGAAGTTGCTCGGCAAGGCCCAGAACGTGGGTAGCGCGGCGCAGACACCGACCGCGCAGATCGTCACCGCGACCATCGCGCTGAACGGATTGCCCAGGTACAGCGCGATCGGGATGCACGCGCCGCCGAGCAACATCGGCAACGCGACGTGCCACACCCGCTCCCGAGTCCGGTCACCGTGCCCGGCCCAGAGCACCATGGCCACCGCACCGATCACGTACGGCACCGCAGTGATCAAACCGGTCTGCATCGTGGACAGATCGGTGCCGTACTGCTGCTCGAAGCCCTTGATGATGGTGGGCAGGAAGAAGCCCAGCGCGTACAGGCCGTAGGCGATGCCGAAGTACACGAACGCCAACGCCAGGATCCGCGGGTGGGTCAGGGCCTTGCGCAGCGGCCAGCTGTGGGCGGCCTCGGTCTGCTTGCGTTCGGCCTCCAGCTGCTCGTTCAGCCAGGCCCGTTCGTCGGCCGTGAGCCACTTCGCCTCGGACGGCCGGTCGGTCAGGTAGAACCAGGTGGCGACGGCCAGCAGCATCGCCGGGATGCCCTCGACGAGGAACATGAACCGCCATCCGGACAACCCGAAGACGCCGTGCCCGGCGCTGATCAACGCGCTGGACACCGTTGCGCCGATGGCGCTGGACACCGGGATCGCGGTCATGAACAGCGCGACCGCCTTCGCCCGTTGCGCCGCCGGGAACCAGTAGGTCAGGTACAGGATGATGCCGGGGAAGAACCCGGCCTCGGCCACCCCGAGCAGGAACCGCAGCACCACCAGGGCGGTGGCGTTGGGCACGAACGCCATGGCGGTCGCCACCAGGCCCCAGGTGATCATGATGCGCGCGAGCCACTTGCGCGCCCCGAAGCGGTGCAGCGCGAGGTTGCTCGGCACCTCCAGCACCAGGTAGCCGATGAAGAAGATGCCCGAGGCGAACCCGAAGACGGTCGCGCTCAGCCCCAGTTCGTCGTTCATCCCGTTCGGGCCAGCGAAACCGATGTTCACGCGGTCCAGGTAGTTGACGAAGTAGAGCAAGCAGAGGAAAGGCATCAACCGGACCGCGACTTTGCGCACGATCCGGTTCTGAACTCCAGCAGAGGCTGCGTCGACACTGCTCACCCAGGTGACCTAAGCCTCCAGCCCCCAATGGGTCAAGTGGTGGGCCGCTGATTGGGACGGCCGGTATCCGGATCGAAACCGGCCGACGTTACCGTTCAGGCATGCCCGAACGCCCAATTGCCCTGGTCACCGGCGCCTCACGAGGCATCGGTGCCGCCGTGGCCCGCGCACTGTCCGACACGCACGATCTGCTGTTGGGCGGGCGCGACACCGACGCGCTGCGGACGCTCGTCGACGAGTTGCCCGGCGCCACGCCTTGGCCGGTGGAACTCACCGATCACCACGCCGTCGCCACCGCGGTCACCGACATCGAACGGCTCAACGTGCTGGTGCACAGCGCCGGTCTCATCGAACTGGCGCCGGTCGCGGACGCGCGCAGCGACTCCTGGCGGCGCACCTTCGAGCTGAACCTCTTCGCGGTCACCGAGCTGACCAGGCTGCTGCTGCCCGCACTGCGTGCCGCGAAGGGGCACGTGGTGCTGGTCAACTCCGGCGCCGGGCTGTCCGCGAAGCCGCACTGGGGCTCCTACGCCGCGAGCAAGTTCGCGCTGCGCGCCTTCGCCGACGTGCTCCGCGCCGAAGAAGCGGCCAACGGCATGCGGGTCACCTCGGTTTTCCCCGGCCGAACCGTCACGGACATGCAGCGGAACGTCCGCGAGCAGGAGGACGCCGCGTTCGAGCCGGAGCGCTACCTGCGTCCCGAGTCGGTGGCGGGGCCGATCGTGTCCGCCGTGCACGCCAGCGCCGACGCGCACCTCACCGAGATCGTCATCCGACCGTCCTGACCCAGCGCACCCGGTCCGGTCGCCGCACCACCTGCGTCGGACCGGTTCAGCCCCGGATGTACTGCGCCGCCGTGCGGGCCGCCGCCTGCACAGCGCGGCGGTCCACCCGCGTGGGTTCGCTGTCGTGCAGCACTTCTTCGCCCGCGACCCAGACGTCCCGGACGTACCGGGACCCGGCCGCCCACACCACGTTCGCCAACACCTGGTCATCCGGTGCGTCCAGGCCGGTGGCGAACGCCGGGTTGTCGACGTCCAGGTGCACGATGTCAGCCCAGCGGCCCTGCTCCAGCGCTCCGATGTCGTCCCGGTGCAGGGCCTCGGCCCCGCCGCGTGTCGCCGCGAGCAGCGCCGCACCCGCGCTGAGGGCCGTCGCATCGCCGGTCGCGGTCCGCGCGAACAGGCCTGCGAGCTGCACCTCTTCCCACAGGTCGATGTCGTCGTTGCTGGATGGTCCGTCGGTGCCCAGGCCCACCGGAACACCCGCAGCGAGCAGATCGACCAGCCGAGCGGTTCCCGACGCGAGCTTCGCGTTGGACCCCGGGCAGTGCGCCACGCCCACCTGGCGGCGCGCGAACAACTCGATGTCCGCGTCCGAAAGGTGCACGCCGTGCGCGGCGAGCACCCGGCCGTCGAGCACGCCCAGCTTCTCCAGGAGGGCGGGCACCGAACCGAACTGCTCCCGCTGTTCCGCGTCTTCAGCGGCGGTTTCGGCCACGTGCGTGTGGACCAAGGCAGCGCGCTGCTGTGCGGACTCGCCGATCATCTGCAGCGCTTCCGGCGGCAGCGTGTAGGCCGAATGCGGACCGTAGGCCAGCTCCACCCGATCACTGGCGCCGAACCGCAGCCCGTCGGCATCGATCCACCGGTTGATGCCGTCGACCATGCCCTGCCAGCCGCCGAAATTGTCCAGCGCCGGTGTGGAGATCACCGCGGTGGCCAGCACCACCCGAGACCCGACCGACAGGGTCGCCTCGACCACTGCCTCGCCCATGAAGTACATCTCGGAGCTGGTCGTGACCCCGGCCCGCAGCATCTCGACGCATCCGAGCTCCATCCCGGCGCGGACGTCCGACGGTCGCAGCCGCGCCTCGGCGGGCCAGATGACCTCGTGCAGCCACCGCAGCAGCGGAAGATCGCCACCCGTCCCCCGCAGCAGGGTCATCGGGCTGTGCGCGTGCGCGTTGATCAGGCCCGGTAACAGGATTCCGCTGCATTCCCGGACGTTCGCATCGTGCGGACGCTCCGGTGCGCCGGTGCGCGGCCCGCAGTACACGATGCGCCCCTCTGCGTCGACGTCCACCACCGCGTCCCGGATCACCGAGCACGTCGGATCGCAGGGCAGAACGATCGGCGCGTGCAGGCGTAGTGCGATCGGCATGCCCGCATTCTGCCCGACGCTCATCCGCCGCCCCAGGGGCTTATGACGAGCAACATGATCACCCCCGCCAAGCCCGCGATGCCGGTCAGCACTGTCAGGAAAACGATGTCTTGCATTCGCTGTGTCATGACTCCAGCATCACCGGGTTCCGGCCCCCGGACCTCGGCTGATCGGCCCGCTGACCTCGTTCGATCGGCCAGTCCCCGGCGGCCAGTCGGCTGACCTCGGACGGGCTAGGTAGCCAGCGTCGATCCGTCCCGACGTCGGCCAAGCGGCGAGCCGTTTCCGAGGCGCTCAACGGCACCTTCGCGGGTGGTCAGCACGCAGCTCCACAACGACACCCTGACTTGGTGCAGTGGTGCACTCGGTGTCAAAGATCACACGAAGAGCGCGCGGTTGAAGGTCGTCCTGGAATTTGTGCCGCGTGCCCGGCCCGATCGCGGAATCGCCGCCGACCGACGCGAAAATCGACCACCGGTCATTCGTCGTCCATCAAACCGCTGCGCCACGCCCACGCCGCGGTCTCCACGCGGTTGCGGGCCTTGATCTTGCCCTGCGCGGCGGCGAGATGGGTCTTGACCGTGGACAACGACATGAACAGCTCGTTGCCGATCTCGCCGTTGGTCAGGCCGCGGGCGGTCGCCCGCACCACGTCGAGTTCCCGTTCGGTCAGCTCCACGGTCGGCGCGGGCACCGACCGGCGTTGCACCTGCGGCTGGGCGAAGTGCTTGAGCAGGCGCACCGTGATCTGCGGTGAGACCAGCGCGTCGCCGCGTTGCGCGGCCCGGATCGCCTCCAGCAGCAGGGTTGGACCAGCATCCTTGAGCAGGAATCCGCTCGCCCCGTTGCGCAACGCGCGCTCGACGTACTCGTCCAGGTCGAAGGTGGTCACGACGACGACCTTGACGGGCTCGGCCACGTCGGGACCGGCCAGTTGCTTGGTCGCCTCCAGCCCGTCGATCCCCGGCATCCGGATGTCCATCAGGCACACGTCCGGCCGCTTCTCCCGCGCGACGCGAACCGCGTCGATCCCGTTCGCGACGTCGGCCACCACTTCGATGTCGTCTTGGGACTCCAGGATCATCCGGAAACCGGCGCGCACCAGTTCCTGGTCGTCGGCGATCAACACCCGGATCATCGCTGTCCCACTTCCTCGGTCTGCTCCGCCAGCGGTAGCACCACTTCGACCCGCCAGCCGACGTGTTCTCCCGGCCCCGCGCGGAACCGGCCGCCGAGCAACTCGATCCGTTCCCGCATGCCGACCAAACCGTATCCGCCCGATCCACCGACGGGCTGACGGCGTGCCATTGTGCCGTCATCGGTGATCAGGGCGTACAAGTTCGCCAGGTCGGCCCGCACGTCGACCTGCACATAGCTCGCGTCCAGCGCGTGCTTCTCCGCGTTGGTCAGGGATTCCTGCACCACGCGCAGGGCGGACCGGGCGACCTCCGGTGGGATTTCCCGACCGAGGTCCACCCGCAGGTTCACCGTGGGCGCGCCCGCGTGACCGGCGACGCGTTGGGTCGCGGCGACCAGCGCCTGCAGATCCGCCTCCAGGTTGGTGGTGGCTTGTTCGGTGGCCTCCGAGGCACCGGCTGGTTCGGCACCGCGCATGCTGGCAACCAGCCGTCGCATCGCGGTCAGCGCTTCCGTGCCGCTCTCGGAGATGCGCGCCAACGCGTCGGTCGCCGCCTTCGGGTTCTGCGCCGCGACGAGTTGGGCCGCCTGCGCCTGCACCACGATGCCGGTGACGTGGTGCGCCACCACGTCGTGCAGTTCCCGCGCCAGCGCCATCCGCTCGGCGTGCTGCGCGTCCGACACGGCGGCCTGCACCGATTTCGCCCGTTCCTCGTCCCGTGCGCGGAAGTACATCCCGGTGCCGACCGAGATCGCCAGCAGCAGACCACCCAGGAACACGGATTGCAGCTGATCGCTCAGATCGCCGTAACTTCCGCCCTCCAGCGGCGTGACGAACAGCGCGAACAGCGCTGCGGCGACCAGCGCGACGCCGGACCGCACGGCGCGTCGCGGCTCGGCGTGACGGGTCGCGAACGTCAGCAGCAACATGCCCGCACCGGTCGACGAAATCGGCACCGGGCCGAGGAGCCCGGACTCGGCCTCCAACCCCAGGAACCGCATCACCAGCGCCGTCAGCACCAGCGCCACCGACCCGAGCATGGCCGCCTCGACCGGGCGCATCGGCGCGAACACGGCCAGCACCGACATCACCAGCCCACCCAGCAGCACGACCACGAGGGCGATCAGCGATCCATTGCTCCTGGCGAATTCCAGGAACAGCAGGATGCTCAGCGCCGCGATCACCGGCCACTGGCGACGCAACAGCACCCGGATCGGGCTGTCCAGGGCGTCGTCCCGGACCAGCCACTTCCCGCGCAGGTACAAGCCGGTTCCGGTGGCGAGCAGCAGTTGCAGGAACCCGAAACCCACGGTCTGGCTGAGTGAATACGTCGTGCCGTCGCGGAAGACCACCGCCGCCAGGCACGCCACCACCAAGGCTGCGGTGACCACGATGGCCTTCCGAACCGGGCGGAACTGGAAGAGGTAGAGCACCAGCAGCAGCCCGGCCAGGTTCTCGGTCGGCAAGACCGACTCCAACCCGAGCGAGTACACGTTCGCGTCCGTCAGCCGGACGACCGCCGTGGTGCCGCACAGCAGAACGGCCGCAGCCAGCCCGCACCGCACCGGATGGCGGCGACCGAAGATCGCGAGCACCGCCATCGCGGTGATCGGCAGGATCAGCAGCGGACTCCGCCCATGATCCGTCAGCAGCGCGAGCGCGTCCCCGCTCCAGACCAGTCCGAGCAGCGCAGCGAAGATCCACTGCTCGTGCAGGAAGGCACCGAACCGTCGCCACCACGGTTCGGCTGGTTCGGTTTTCGGAGACGTCACGAAACTGCTCACGCCAAAACGGTAGTCGGTGGCGAATTCGAGCACCTTGGCCGAATGGTTCGAATGCCCTGACCGATCGGCCGACCTCCGGCACTCGATCAACGGCCCGCAGGCCGATCCCAAAACTCCCGCTGATCGCCAATCTCGAATCACACGCGTCCCGCATCCAGCGGTGACCCAGGGCACTAAAGCAGGAGGAAGGAATGTCGGCTCCCATGGTCGACCAGCGGCCCGGAAATCCGTTCCTGGTGGGACGAGGGCTGGTCAAGAACTACGGCACGGACCGGGCACTTGCCGGGGTGGATCTCGCGATCCACCCCGGCGAGGTGTTGGCGATCGTCGGGCCTTCGGGCTCCGGCAAGACGACTCTGCTGCACGTGCTGGCCGGGATCCTGCGCCCGGACAGCGGCGAGGTCCTGCTGGACGGGCACCGCATCGACCAGCTCGGCGAGGCCAAGCGCAGCGAGCTGCGGCGGCACGCGTTCGGCTTCGTGTTCCAGCAGGGCCTGCTGGTCGGCGAGCTGACCGCGGTGGAGAACACGGCGTTGCCGCTGCTGCTGGCCGGGGCCGACCGGAAGCAGGCGCTGGCGGGCGCGCAGGACTGGTTGCACCGGCTCGGCCTCGCTGGGCTGGAGAAACGGCTGCCCGGCGAGCTCTCCGGCGGTCAGGCGCAGCGGGTTGCGATCGCGCGCGCCCTGGCGCACCGACCGAAGGTGATCTTCGCCGACGAACCCACCGGGGCGTTGGACACCCGCACCGGAGCCGAGACCACCAATGCCCTGTTCACCGCCGCGGCGGCCACCCAAGCCGCCGTCGTCATCGTGACGCACGACCGGGAACTGGCCGCCAAGGCAGGGCGAACCGTGGAGATCCGCGACGGTGTGATCGCGGGCGGGGTGATGGTCGGATGAATCCCGTCCAACTGGCGCTCCGGGTGCTGCGGGTGGACTCCCGCAGCCGCCTTTCAGCCGTGCTCACCGCGGCCGGGGTCGCGGTCGCCACGGCGCTGATCCTGTTCCTGGCGACCCTGCCGAACGCGACCCAGGCGCGGCTGGACCGGTCAATGTGGCAACGCGACGCCGTCGACCCGTCCGGCGCGGTTTCGCTGGCCAGCCAGGACTTCTTCCACAACGAGACGATCACCCGGTTGGACACCGAGGGCAGCCCGGCTCCGACCGGTGGTGCGCCGGTGTTCCCGGGCGCCGGTGAGGTTCTGCTGTCCCCGCAACTGGCGGATCTGGCCGAGCACTACCCGCGCGAGGAACTCGCCAACCGGTTCCCGGGCCGGGTGATCGGCGTGCTGGACGAGAGTTCGCTGAAGTTCCCGGAGCAACTCGTCGCGATCGTCGGGCATCCACCGGGCACATTGGACCCCTCCGGTGCCTCGGACTTCAGCTCGGCGTCGGTCGGCGAGGAAGACCTGCTGCTGAATCTGCTGTCCGGCGTGGGCATCGTGCTGCTCGCCATTCCCAGCCTGGTCCTGGTCGCATCCGCGGCCAGGCTGACCGCGGCACGTCGGGAGCGTCGACTCGCGGCGCTGCGGCTGGCCGGTGCCACCCCCGGGCAGGTGATCGGCACCGTCACCGCGGAGACCACGATCGCCGCGGTGACGGGCACCGTGATCGGGCTCGTGCTGAGCTGGCCGCTGCGGTACTTGGGGGCGCAGATCCCGTGGGGCGGCGGCACCTGGCTGGCCACCGACTTCACCCCGTCGACGCTCACGGTCCTCGCGGTGGCGATCGTGATTCCGCTGCTGGTCATCCTGGCTGCGGTGCTGGGGCTGCGCCGAGTGGTGCAGGCTCCCGTCGGAGCGGCGATGAACCACTCGAGGAAGGCGCCCAAGGCATGGCGGTTGCTCTCCCTCGTGGCAGTGGCAGCGTTCTTCGCCTTCGGTCTCGCCGTGGCCAAGGACACCGGCGGCCTCACACTGCTGCTCGCGTCGCTGGCCGCGGTACTGGTGTCGGCGTCGATCGTCGGTCCGTGGCTGACCGGCGCGCTCGGCGCGCTGTTCGCCACGCTGTGGCGGCGACCGGCGATGCTGCTTGCGGGCCGCAGGTTGCGCAGCGATCCGAAGGCCGCCTACCGCTCGGTGTCCGGCATCGTCCTCGCGGTCTTCGTCGGGTCGATGGCACTGACCCTGCTGCCCAGCTTCGAAGCCTTCGCCGGGGGTGGCCGCTCCTTCAAGGACTCCGTGCTGTACGTGGACGTGCCGTCCGAGCAAGCCGCCGCCCAGCAACAGCGCATCACCGAGGAGTTGGCGCGCAACGGCACGAACGCCACGGCCACCGAGGCCGGACGAGTCTCCCTGGAAACCCCTGACGGCGAGGAGTTCTCCGGGTTGGTGATCAGTTGCCCGGACGCCGCGGCGGTGACCCGGATGGCTGTCGGGGTGTGCACGGGCCCACCGGCCATTCGAGCCGACCCGTCCACCCGGCTGCCGAGTTCCGGCCTGCAGATCCAGTGGTACCCATGGCTCAGCGATTCCCCGGAGCCAGTGAAGGTCCCGCTACCGGCAGGCGTCGTGGTGCGCCCGCTCGGCGGCCAGGACCCGGAGCTGAGCGATTCGGTGCTGATCGATCCCGCACTGGCGCCCGAGCTGGCCAACGTCGGGCAAGCCACGTTGCTGGTGAACCCGGCGACCGATGCCGACCGGGAGAAGGCACGCACCGCGCTCGGCGCGGCACTGCCCGGCGTGACGTTCAACAGCCGTGAATTGCGGCTCTACGAACAGCAGACGATGCTGGCGGATCTCAAGCGGGTCACGGCCATCGGCTTGGCGCTCGCCGCGTTGCTCGCGGGCAGCAGTGCCGCGATCACCGCCGCATCGTCGGTGGTCGATCGGCGGCGCACCTTCGGAGCGTTGATCGCCGCGGGCACGCCGGTGCGCATGTTGGGACGCGCGCTGCGAACCGAGGCCGCGCTGCCCGCGCTGGTCGCGACGCTGGGCGCAGGTGCGGGCGGCATCGCGGTCGGGATCGGCATGTTGGGCCTGTTCGGCTCGGAAACCCCGGTGGTGATCAACGGCTGGATCTTCGCCCCGGTCGTGATCGGTGTGGCGGTCGCGGTGCTCGCCGCCGCCAGCAGCGGGCCGATGCTGCGCCGGATCAGCGCCGAACCCATCTCCGACGAGTAGCCACCGGCACGGACCGCACCAGCCATTCGGCCAGTCCCGCAGCCGCCGGACTGGCCGAATGGCCACCCGGCCGAACCATCTGGCCGATCCGCCGCACCGGCCGGAAAAGCGACGATTTAGGTATCAGAAGCGAAGTCGGGGAGGGTTTGAGATGTTCGTCAACGCGATTTCCATCGTCGGAGCCGTAATTGCCTTGGCGGTGCTGCTGCTCATGGCGGTCAGTTCCGTGCTGCCGGATCTACTGGAGCGGTTCGCCCCGAACGCGGATCGTCCGGTCAGTCCTCGGGCAGATCGGTCCCCAGGCAGCGCCGACTCATCCGCGCCAGCACGTCGTAGCGGAGCCGGGTCGGTTCGGGGGACCGGAAGCCGGGCGGTGTGCCCTGCCGGGCACGCTGGGCCGCTTCCTTGGTGACGGTGAACATCGGTCGGTGGGAGCCGGTTCGCGGCCCCGACCGCAGCCAAGCCAACCGGTGCAACGCCTCGCTGTGGTGGTCGATGATCGTGACGCGCGCGGAGTCGAACGAGTACAGCACGGCCCGGTTGATCTCGACGATCGCCCGGTCCCGCCACAGCGTTCGTTCCGTGGACGTGTCCATGCCCAGCCGTTCGGCCACATGCCGGGCGATGCCGTACGCGTTCTCGTCGGCCAAGCCGCGAGTGCCGATCTCGGTTCCCACGAACCAGGTGTTGAACGGCGCGGCCGGGTACCGGATGCCGCCGATGAGCAGCTGCATGTTGCTGATCAGCGGCACGGTGTGCCAGCGGAGTCCGAGTTCGCGGAACCACGGGAATTCCGGGTGCTCCAACGGCACTTCCTGCACCACGTCGCGCGGCACGGTCAGCAGCTTGGTGCCTTCGTGTGCGGTTTCGACCACCAGCGGCACGTGGTCGAAACGCCCGCGCTCGCTGGGCGGTTTCCATCCGAGTCGCTGCACCTCAGCGGTGAAGCCTTGGTAGCGCGCATCGCCGAGCACGCCACCGTCGGACAAGGTGTAGCCCGCGTACCGGACCACCTGTTCGTTCCAAATGCACGGGCCGGGTCGGTCCGGCGCATCCGGGGCGAAAACGGTGACCAACGGCTGGAGTTGCCCAGCGTTGGTGGCCAGCCGGAGGTGCTCGAAGCACTCACTGGCGATCGCGGAGGCGTTGCGCAGACCTCGCAGGTCGCGCACCCGCAACCGACGCCACGGCGCGCCGCTGGTGCACCAACCACTGTCGCGCAGCGCAATCCGCGCGCCGTAGGCGAGTTCCGCGCTGGTGTGCCAGTAGGTGCCGGTCTCGGCAACCGCCCGGCGCACCTCGGCCAGCCGCTTGGTCAGGGGTCCGGCCTCGGGGTGAGCATCGTGGAAGGCGCGCAGGAACTCCTCGGCGGCCGAGATATCCGTGGTCGACTCGGGCCGACAGGGGTCGAGCTCGCGCGCCCTGTCGCTGTTGCCGGTGCCGTTAATGTCGCTGTCCGGCGAGCGCTGTTGGATCGGGATGACTTCATCACGGATAACGGTCACGGACCGGTAACGTAGTCGCGATCGCCGTTCACTCGTCACTCCGGAAGCGCTCTTCTTTCCGGTGAATTCACGAACCCACGATCGCGCGTAGAGCCACTCGCCGTAGCAGCTATCGTCCCAACGAAAGCCACCCTTGATCGCCCAATCAGGTGAACATCTTCCACCGATCCACAGTCCGACCAATCGGAGACGCAACGACCGGCGTCTGCTTGTCCCGCCTACCGGTGCCGGTGGCGGTGTTGCCGATTTCTCGCGAAATTAGCACTTGCCGTGGGGCAGGATGATGTGTCGCCGCCGGATTCCCCGCGCTGGCAATCAACGGCAGTCGATGACCGGACGTCTATCAGAGCATCTGGGGCAGCCGTCATGGCTGGAGCGTTGTCCGTCTGTTGCGCAGTGTTTCGCGCGTGCGTACTGCCAGAAGTTGAACGGCGACCGTCACGGCTGCGCCAAGGACGAACGAGGCGCCGCCGATCGGACGTACCAGGATCGCGACTGAGAGGCAGAACGTCGCAAAGCTGAGCAGGCTCATGACCGCACCCGCCAGGGTTCGCGCGGTCGCTGCGGGTCCGTGCTGCGCGTGGACGAAGGTTGCCACGACGCTCATCGCAGTGGGGAACGGTGCCAGCAGTCCGGTCCAGTTCGGACCGAGCGCGCCGGAAGCTGTTGTAACTGCGAGCACCAGGATGCCGGTCGCGATCGCACGGCTGGGCAGGTCCCACGATGGCGACGCTGGTTGCTCCAACTCGGCTTCCGGCTCAGTTCTCGGCATGAGAATCATCGCGGCAGTGGTCGCGACCAGTGTGAACGCAAAAGCGACGAGCGTGGTGACCCGGACAAGGGATAGCGCAACGTCCATTGCCAGCACGGCAGTCCAGCTCGTGGCCAACGTGGCGAGCCAGCCGAAACGACCGGCAGCACGGGAGAACACCACCGCGAACGCAGCAATCGACACGAGTCCCAGCAGGGAAGAACTGGCTGCACCGCTGGCGAAGTCCGCGCCGTGCTGCAGGTAGGAGATGAACAGGATCGGCCCGGCAACGATCGGAAGACCGACGAGAATCCCCGCGACTTCGGATCCCCACCGGCGCCCGGCCAGCGTGGACGTCACGACCAACAGGGGAGCGAGAAACAGCTTCAGCAGCAGAATGCCCACTTGCTGGCAGTCTGCCAAACTCCCCGCCACTTGTCGCCGTGTTTGTCGCGCCGCGGGCTAGAAGTCGCCCGGCCCGCACGCAAGCGCTCGGAGTCCGCATCGCCGCTGCAAAGGTGAGCGGCAGTCGCTCTACGACGACGCTGGTTGCTGGTGGCAGCTGGAACGATTCGTCGCCCGTGGGCCTTGCAGTTGGCGGTGCTGATCGGGCAGCGGGTGATATCGGTCCGGCGCATCCTTCGTTGGGGCGCCACCTCCCCTCGATCCGGACGAGTGTCGTGTGCTTGTCGTAGCAGCCGAGCTACGACGCGCCGAAGCCTTGCAGCGCGACTCCCAGACGAGACGGCTCATAGATTCACAACAGCTGCACAAACGGATTGCCCGTTCGGCCCGAGAAGCCAGCGCGTTCGGCAACTCGCCGAGAAGGCCGGGTGTGGGTGCGGGTCGCAGAGGAACCTGCGGCGTGTTCATGCCCCCGCTGCTGATGGACGAAACAGGATCCCAGCCAGCGCCCGCCGCAACGGATGGAAGTCCAGACCGCGATCGAGTACCGGTCTTCGCTCCATCCAGACCACAGGCGGCCAGCAAGGCGCCTGGTCTAGGTGGGATCTCCGCTGGACGACAGGGTTGGTGATCCCTGCGAACTCCAGGCCACCAAGCGTTGTGCGGCCACCTGTGCGCCGTCGGCGCGCAGCGACGTGGCCACAACGCGGGCGCGGGCCGCGACGTCCGGTTCCAGGGCTTGGCTGAGGGTCTTGGTCAGCGAATCGGCCGTCGGCATGCGCTGCGGGTGCGCGACCCCGATCCCGAGGTGGCCGACCCGCCGGGCCCAGTAGTGCTGGTCGTAGACCTGGGGGATGACGACCTGGGGCGCCCCGGCTCCCGCGGCGGCGGTCGTGGTTCCCGCGCCGCCGTGGTGCACGACGGCGGCGACCCGCCGGAACAGCTCTTGGTGGTTGACCTCTCCGATCAACAGGCAGTCGTCCCCGTCGTCCGGCAGCGGCAGGTCGGCCCATCCACGGGAGATGATCGCGCGGCGTCCGAGTGCGCGGGCCGCGGTGGTCATCACTTGGCTGATGTCGTCCCCAGGGGAACGCATGCTGCCCAGTCCGAAGTAGACCGGTGGCTCGCCCGCGTCGAGGAAGGTTGCCAACTCGATCGGTAGCGGGCGTTCGTCCGGCAGGATCCACGCGCCCGTCCGAATCACGGTCGGGTCGTCGGGCTCGGGCCAGGGGCCCAGCACCGGGTCGGCGGCCAGCCAGGGCCGATCGCCGAGGACGTGGTTGCGCACGTCGTCGACCGGTGGCAGACCGACGCTGGCGCGGTGGGCGTTGAGCGCGGCGCGCCAGGTGTCGTTCCAACGCCGCGCGTCCAACGCCCACTGCTGGCGGTGGTCGCCCGTCTCGTCCTGCGGCCATCCCGGCCACGGGGCTGGCGCGTGGTGCGGGGACGGCAAGGTGGTGGGGCAGTAGTGGAAGTGGACGTAGCCGATCCCCATCAACTCGGCCACCGACCGAGCGGCGACGAGCACGGCCCCGCCCGCCACCAGGACATCAGCCTCCCGCGCGGCCCCCGGGAGCGTGGCGAACTGCGCGGCCACGGCGTCCTCCGCTGCCTGACGCCATCCCTCGGGCGAGGACAGGTCCCACTTGTCCGTTGCTGCTTCGGATGTCGCCCCAGGACGCATCACCGCTCCGAGGGGGACCGCCGAGATTCCCAGATCCTCGATCCACTCGCAGAAGTCAGGGGGCACGCACACTCGAACGTCCTGGCCGAGCGCTTTCAACCGCCAGGCCAGCGCCGCCACCGGCTGGACCTCCCCGCGCGACCCGATGGTCGACAACAACACACGCACTTGAACTCCCAGCTTTCCGGGCACACCTCGACATCGCGGCGCAACTACTGCCTGGCGCATTAACTGTGTGACGCATTAGTTGTGCCACGCAGATTAATCGTGCTAGCTTCCGGATAACAAGCCGAACGGGAAGGCAGCGCTGGAGTGAGCAGTACGGGCAGCGGCACGGCGGCCGGGCGGGTGCTGGCAGCCCTGCCGGATTGGGGAAACGCCACCGCCCAGCTCAACGCCGAGATCGCCAAGCAGATGGGTGTCACGCTCAGCGATCTGGACTGCCTGCACGCGCTCAACAAGCACGGACCCGCCACCGCGGCCGAACTCGCCAAGCACGTGGGGCTGACGTCGGGTTCGGTATCACGCATGATCGACCGCCTCGACGCGGCGGGCTGCATCGAGCGGGTCCGCGATCCCGGCGACCGACGCAGGGTGCTCATCGAGCCCACCACCGAAGGGCTCAACCGCGTGCGCGCCTACTACGCCGGACTCGCCGCGCACACCCGCGACGATCTCGCCGACTTCACGGACGCGGAGCTCGCCGCGGTGTTGCGCTTCATCCAGCGGGTCCACGACAACAGCGCGGCCGAACTCGCCCGGCTGCGAGCCGCACCGACTGAAACTCGCCAATGACCAACGCCAAGTACGCCCGAGACGAGCAGCGCCGCTGAATCCACCCATCGCACAAGACGCGAGCAGCAGATACCACCGACCGAGGATCACACGAACGCCGCCCAGCCCGAGCCCCGGCAGCGGCGGTTCAGCACGAACGAGCTCCACGCCCGCTGAACCCGCGTGCTTCTGCGACGAGGCCGGTCGCGATGCCGATCGGCGCTGACGCCTATCAGACGCGTTCGAAGATCAAGTCGCGGATCGCGCGGCCTTCTTCGTGGGCGCGGTTCTCGAACTTCGTGACCGGCCGCCATTCCGGCCGCGGCGCCCAGTCGCCCGGCTCGTCGGCGTACCGGTTGCGCAGCTGCGGCTCCGCCCGGCAGACCTCCAGCATCTGCTCGGCGTAGTTCTCCCAGTCCGTCGCGAGGTGCAGCACGCCGCCCGGCGCGAGGCGGGACGCGATCAACTCCACCGAGTCGGGTTGCACGAGACGGCGCTTGTGGTGCCGCTTCTTGGGCCACGGGTCCGGGAAGTAGATGCGCACCTCGGCGAGCGACGCTGGTTCGATGTGCTCGCGCAGCAGCACGATCGCATCCCCGCGCAGCAGCCGGAGGTTGGTCACTCCCAGCTTCTCCGCCCGGAGCATCAGCTGGGCCAAGCCCGGCTTGTAGACCTCGACCGCCAGGTAGTTGACCTCGGGCTGGGCGGCCACGAGCTGCGCGGTCGTTTCGCCCATGCCGGAACCGATCTCCAGCACCAGCGGCGCGCGGCGACCGAACCAGGTCGTGACGTCCAGTGGACCTTCGGGCAGCGCGGTCACCTCGTGGCCCAGCTCGGGCCAGTGGCAGTCCCAGGCCCGCTGTTGACCCACCGTCATCCGCTCGCCGCGCTGGACGTAGCTGACGACAGTTCGACGAAACGGAACCTGCTGGTCAGACGCGTTCACGAGAACTCAGTATCGCAAACCCGCAGCACACCCCGACGACCGAACCCGGTGCGGCCGTCGGGGCCGGTTGATCACCAGGCTTCGATCTGCGGCAACATCGAGATCAGCCCGGCGGCCTGCTTGACCGGCACCGGAACCGGTTCGGTGTCGCCGTGCGCGGCCACCACGTTCAACCAACCCGGATGCTCGTCGGTGAGCACCACGGTGGTGGGCATCTTCATCGCCCCCCGGTCCGACGGCGCGTACTCCCAGTACCCGGCTTCGCCGATCCCGGCCCAAGGCACGAAGACCCAACCCGGCCGGGCGCCGAGCACCGCGTGCACCTCGTCTTCGATCTCGAACGCCGCGCCGCGTGACGGGATCTCGCCTCGATCCAGCGCCCGCAGCCACCACGGGGCGGGCAGTCGGCGCTGCGCGCCGTGCAACTTGCGGAACAGGTCGAGGACCTGCTGCTCCGGTGCGGTGTGGATCCAACTTCGGCGCAGCGATGCGGGGGTTGCAGCCTCCAGCGCGGGCGGGTGCGCCTCGGTCGCCAGGGACCATTCCAGACGCGGCACCGGTTCAAGTTGAACATCGCTGTCCGGCCGTTTCAGACGCACGTCTTTCTGCTGCCTCTGGACTACCGAGCCTTCCTTCGAAACCGCCATGGCCCACCCCTCTGCTGTTGAGAAAGTTGCGAGCCGATCCAACTCGCCCTCGCCCAGCGCATGCCCCCAAGCGACGCTGGTTCGGGACATCTCTACTCATGCCTTACCACAGCCAAGTCAAAGAATGACACAGGGATGTTAATTGTGTCCAAAGTCACAGAATTACAACGTGTTCGGTTGATGCACCGCTGGTCGGCTCGACAACGCGGGGTTGGGCCGTTGGCATGGAGGGGTGCCAGATCAAACGATCCAACAGGTTGAGATCGACGGCGGTGTCGTCGTCGGGGTGGACAGCTCCGCGTCCTCGCTGCGCGCTCTGCTCGTGGCGGCTGAGGAGGCCAGGCGGCGCAACACCGTGCTGCACGTGGTGCGCGCCTGGAGCTTCCGGACCGCGCCGCGACCGTCGGACTGCCCGCCGAACGTGGTCCCCAGCCTGGACCAGTTCCAGCAGTCCGTCCTGGAGGACACCGAACGCATCGTGAACAAGAAGCTGGGGGAGCACCCCGACTTGCCGGTGCAGATCCACGTCGTCCACTCGCCGTCGCCGCAAGCCCTGCTGTCGGCGTCGAAGGGCGCGGAGCTCCTCGTGGTGGGCCATCGAGGTCGCGGCGGTTTCGCTGGCCTGATGCTCGGCTCGGTGGCCGAGCAATGCGTCCGCCACGCGGCCTGCCCGGTTCTGGTGGTCCGCCCGAACGTCTGAACGCCACCTCGCCCGCAGGCCGCGCCCGACGACCCGGATACCCGAGAGCTTGCCTTTGATCTTGTTTTTGAAGCGGCGCAGCCGCTTGGCCCACCCTCGCAACTGGCACCACCGCGGGTTCTCAGGCAGTGCTATGCGGGGACATCCCGCACCGCTAGGCAAAACGAGTTCACAGACAGATTCCGAGAAAGCACAGGGCCCGGGCCATCCCCCGAATGACAGCCCGGGCCCTCCCCCGTCCCGACCGCCGGCGCCCCCGAGCGCTGCTGCAGTCGGTCGATTTCGGTTGTGCCAGTCCGCCGCACCGTTGCCCCCGCACGGTGTCCACTACGGACACTGCGTGCCGCAATGGTCACAGCGCACCGAGGTGGCGACGTCTGCGGCTCGATCTTGTCGCCGATCCTATCTGTTGACGTGATCAGACTCTCGGCCGGGCTGGGTAACGTTTTGCTATCCCCCGCCCAGCAGGGCATTTCTTTAATTGATCATGAAATTCCACACCAAGATCAATTCTTGCTGGTCAGGCGTCCCGCCGCCGGACGATGATCAACGCGATCAGCCAAAGGCCCGCCGAGATCGCGGCGAAATAGCCCAGCGCACCCCACGGCCCGAATGGCATATCGCCCACCCCGTCGGCTCCAGTCAGGAAGTGGTCGGCGGCGACGAACGGCATCCACTTCTGCACGTCTTCGCCGATCTCCGGGATCAACCCGACCAGGTTCTCCACCAGCAGCGACCAGATCAGCAGCAGAGTCACCGCTCCCGCGGTCTGCCGCAGCAGGGCACCGACCGCGACCGCCAGCACCGCGCCGATGGCGAACACCACGCCGACCCCGGCGACCTGGCGCCACGCGTCGAGCGTGCCGATTGCGAGATCCGCGTTCGGCACCAGCACCTTCGCCGCGCCCCACGAGCCGAACGCCGCCACCTCACCGATCAGCAGCGCCACCACCGCGACGACCACCGTTTTGGCCAGCAGCACAGCACTCCGGTTCGGCACTGCCTGGAAGGTCGCGCGGAGCGTGCCGAAGCGGTACTCGGTGGTGATCGACAACGCGGCCAGCACCAGCACCACCATCAGACCGAACTGGTGGCCGATCTGGGTCATCTGCAACGGCATCTGATCGTCGGCCCGGGACGCGAACAGCGTGGCGAACCCGATGGTCAACGCCAAGGCCAGGAAGGTGCACCACCACGGCGAGCGGGTGGAGAAGAGCTTGATGCGCTCCACGGCGAGCAAGGTCATCGGGTCACCCCCGAGGTGGTCAGCGCGGACGCGGCGGGGCCGAGATCGGTCTGGTATTCAACGGCATTGCTGGTCATCTGCATGTACGCGTCTTCCAACGAGCCCCGTTGCGCGGTGAGTTCGTGCAGGACTATTCCTTGCTGCGCGGCGAGTTCACCGATCTGCTCGGTGGTTACCTCGTCGACCACGAGGGTGTTCGCCGCCGTGGACCGCACGCTCAACCCTTGCGAGCTCAGCACCTGCTGCAACTGCGTGGCGCTCGGCGAGCGCACCAGCACTCCCTGGGTACTGGCGTTGTCGACGAACTGCTGGGTGCTGCACTGCGCGATGAGCTCGCCACGGCCGATCACCACCAGTTCCTCGGCGGTCAGGGCCATTTCGGACAGCAGGTGACTGGAGACGAAGACTGTGCGCCCCTCCGCGGCCAAGCCCTGCATGAACCGCCGGATCCAGTGGATGCCCTCCGGGTCCAGCCCGTTCACCGGCTCGTCGAACAACAGGATCTTCGGGTCGCCGAGCAGCGCGACGGCGATGCCCAGCCGTTGCGACATGCCCAACGAGAACCCGCCCGCCCTGCGACGCGCGACTTCGTCCAGGCCGACCATGCCGAGCACCTCGTCGACCCGCTTCAGCGGAATCCCGTTCGACTTGGCCAGCCATTGCAGGTGGGTGCGCGCCGACCGATTGGGGTGCACCCACTTCGCGTCGAGCAGCGCTCCCACGGTGCGCAGCGGGTGCTTCAACTCGCGGTAGAGCTTTCCGTCTATGCGCACCTCGCCCGACGTCGGCCGGTCCAGGCCGAGCATCATGCGCATGGTCGTGGACTTACCAGCACCGTTGGGACCGAGAAAGCCCGTTACTCGGCCGGGTTTCACGGTGAACGACAAGTTGTTCACCGCGACTTTCGGTCCGTAGCGCTTGGTGAGGCCGGTCGCCTCGATCATGATCACTCCTGTTGCCGCCGACTGCCGCGGCCCCTGACCGGGGCCACGAGATCAGCTTGCATGTTCTGGCACTACGCCGACATCGGTCCAGCGTCTGGACTTCGGGTCATCCCCGAGTCGTAGTGAACCCGACCTGAAGGATGACCGCCTCAGGGTTGTCCCGGAGATCTCACCTGAACAAGCGGTCCAGGACAGCCGCCAGGCCGTCCTCGGAAACCGGACCGGTGACCTCGTCGGCTGCCGCGCGCACGATCTCCGGTGCCTGCCCCATGGCGACGCCGAGCGCCGCCCACCGCAGCATTTGGATGTCGTTGTCCCCGTCACCGGCGGCGAAGGTGTCCTCGCTGGCGATGCCGAGTTCGGCGCGCAGCTTCTCCAGCGCCGAGCCCTTCGTCACGCCCTCGGGCACGACGGTGACCAGCGGTTCGTAGTGGTCCAGGGTGATGGTGCAGGACGGCATGTCGAGATCGCCCAGCGCCTCGAAGACCTCGGCGGGCTGGTGGTCGACCCAGTGCGCGATCAACCGGGGCACCGGTTCGCTGACGAGTTCGTCCAGCGAGGCCAACTGCTGCGGGCCGTGCAACTCGTGCTCCTGGAACTTCGTGGTCACCAGGTTCCCGACGCCGATCTGCTCGGCGGCGAAGCTGGCACCCGGCAGCCGACTCGCCAGTTCGGCCAACACCGGTGCCGGGTCGAAGGTCTCCACCGACAGCGGCTCGCGGGTGACCACGTCCATCAGCACCGCGCCGTTGGAGCAAAGCGCGAAGCCGCTGGTCAGTTCAAGTTCATCGAGGATCGGCTGGGTGCCGAGCATGGCGCGGCCGGTCGCCACCACGACCTGGCTGCCCGCCTCGACCGCGCGGCGCACCGCCGCCTTGACCACCGCGGAAATCTGCTGGGTGGCCGGGTCGAGCAGGGTTCCGTCGACGTCGACAGCGATCAGGCGAGGCTTCCACGCGGCGTCGGTCACCAACGCAGGTTAGCCGCCGTTGGCGGTGTTGTGGCTGGTTGGAGGCGTATTTCACGCTTCTCCCGGTTTGACCAGGCCGGTCTCGTAGGCCAGCACCACCGCCTGCACCCGATCCCGCAGGTCCAATTTGGACAGAATGCGGCCGAGGTGGGTCTTCACGGTGGCCTCGGACAGGAACAGCTTGCCCGCGATCTCGCTGTTCGACAGTCCTTTCGCCACCAGCACCAGCACTTCGCGCTCCCGGTCGGTCAGCACGTCCAGCACCGCGGGGTCCCGCAACTCGCCGACGCGTTCGCCCAGGAACCGGTCCAGCAGCCGCTTGGTCACGCTGGGTGCGACCACCGCGTCCCCGCTGGCCACCGACCGCACCGCGGTGACCAGGCTCTCCGGCGGGGTGTCCTTGAGCAGGAATCCGCTGGCCCCGTTGCGCAACGCGGACAGGGCGTATTCGTCCAGGTCGAAGGTGGTCATCACCAGGACCTTCGCGCTGTCCGCGGCGACGATCCGGCGGGTCGCCTCGACGCCGTCGAGCACCGGCATCCGGACGTCCATCAACACCACGTCGGGCCGCAACCGCCCGGCGAGCTCGACCGCGTCCGCACCGTTCCCGGCCTCGCCGACGACCTCCAGGTCGTCCTGGGCGTCGAGCACCATCCGGAATCCCATGCGCATCAGTTCCTGGTCGTCCACCAGCAGCACGCGAACCATGGCAACACACCCTATCCGAGCAGGGATTTCGAACTCGGAGAGTGCACGGATCGGCTTGCCCGGCGGAACCTCGGAGTGGGTGCCGGTTTTGCCCTGAAACTGGCACCCGATCCCGCGTCTTCCGCGCGGCAGGGCGAGGCCGAAACCCAACGGCTACCGCTGCATCGACGGCATGCTTTCGCGTTCGGTTTGGCCGATCGGCAGCAGCGCGTGCACCCGCCAGCCTCCGTCCGCGCGCCGACCGGCCTCCAGCGTTCCGCCGTAGACCACGGCTCGCTCCCGCATCCCGATGAGCCCGTTGCCGCCCGAGGTCAGCTCGGTCCGCTTCCGTCGTTTCCCGTCATCCAGCACCTCGATCTCGATGCGTTGTCCGTCGTTGTCCGCGCGGACCCTGGCGGTGGCTCCCGGTCCGCCGTGCTTGACCACGTTGGTCAGCGATTCCTGCACGATCCGGTACACGCTGAGCCCGATCCCGGTCGACAGCTCGGTGAAATCGCCGGTCACCTGCAACGACACGCGGACCCCGAGATCGCGCACCCGGTCGACCAGGTCGTGCAGGTCCGCAGAGGTCGGTTGCGGAATCCGGCCGGGTTCGCCCTCTGCTGGACCGCGCAGCACACCGAGCAGGCTCCGCAGTTCGCCCAGCGCCTCGCGGCCGGTGCTGCCGATCGCCTGCAACGCGCACTCGGCGAGTTCCGGCTTGTGGCGCAGGGCGTAACCGGCGCCGTCGGCCTGCGTGACCATCACGCTGACCGAGTGCGCGAGCACGTCGTGCACTTCTCGGGCGATCCGGTTGCGCTCCTCGGCGACCGCGATGCGGGCCTGCTGGTCGCGCTCGAACTCCAGGCTGTGCAGCCGCCGCTCCACCTCGGCGTGGTACGCACGGCGGGCTCCGACGAACTCGCCCAGCATCCAGCAGAATCCGGCCAGCAGGACGAAGAACGCGACCTGGACGAGGACCAGGCCGATCACGTTCTCCGGCAGGCCCTGCTGGGTGAACAGCCGGAGCAGGAAGAGTCCGCCGGTCAGCGCGGTGTAGAGCGCGGCTTTCCAGCGGCCCGCCCCGGCGACCAGGGTGTAGATCATCACGCACGCCACCACGGTCGCCGCGGCGAAATCCGCGCCCTGGTGGGCAACCGACATGATCGCCACGCCGAGCAGCGCGACGTACGCCGACGGCACCGGCCAGATGCGCCGCACCGCCAGCGGCACGGTCAGCAGCAGTCCGACCACGACGTACAGCGCGGACGGCATGGCGATCGCCCGGTCACCGCCATCGTTGAGCCCGCCCAGGTGTACGAGCAACATGAAGGTGGCGATCCCGCTGTCGCCGACCAACGGGCGCGCCCGCAACCAGAGGCTCAGTTTCCGCACACTGCCGAGATTAGGACGTCCGGACCTGCGCGGACGTCATTCCGCAGGCTCGAATCGGATCAACCCGTGGTCGTACACCAGGCAATATCCCTTCGACGTCCCGGCTGATCAGCCATGCGTGGCAGGATGTCACGGACAGCGAGTGGCCGCGTGGATCGGGAGGGCTGACGTGCGCAGGCAAGTGGCGGAGCCGCCCTTCCAGCACGTCCGCAGCCTGGTTCTTCGAACGCCATCTCCGCTGGACCGCCCCGACAGCATGTCCAATGCGCGAATCGTGTCGGGAGCAATGGCGTCCGCGGTCGCGCTGCACGAGACGACCCGCACAGTCCACCGGAAAGGTCGGCGTTGAGTACCGAGCAGCAGCACTGGCCCGGTCCGCTTTCGGCTGCGGTCGCCCGGCTGTGCACCGGGTTGCAGCCGCAGGTGTCCGAGCGGAGCGCGGCCGGATTCGCCGAGGTGCTGCGCAGGTTGTCGGCTCCGCTGCAGGTGGCCGTCGCGGGCCGGATCAAGTCCGGCAAGTCCACACTGGTCAATGCGCTGATCGGGCGCCGGGTCGCGCCCACCGACGTCGGCGAGTGCACCCGGCTGGTGACCCGCTTCCAGTACGGCACCGTGGACCGCGTCGAGATCATCTTCCGGAACGGGAAGAAGCAGGCCGTGCCGTTCGAGGCCAACGGCGGCATCCCGGCCGACCTGGGCGTGGACATCGAACAGGTCTCGCACCTGGAGGCATACCTGACCAACGCGGTGCTGCGCGATCTGACGGTGATCGACACCCCGGGACTCGGTTCGCTGGACGCCGCCTCCGTGGCGCGCACCGAAGAACTGCTGGGCACCCGGCCGGAGACCGAGGACGACGACGAGTTGGACCCGGTGTCGCGCAGCGCGGTCGCCGGAGCCGAGGCCGTGGTCTACGTGGTGACGCAAGGGGTTCGAGCCGACGACGAACAGGCGCTGGCGGCGTTCACCGCGGCCACCGCGAGCCGGGAAGCCGGACCGGTCAACGCGATCGCGGTGCTGAACAAGGCCGACACCATCGAGCCGAGCTCGGTGGAGGACTCCGACGGTGACGTGTGGAAAGCCGCCTCGCTGCTGGCGGAGAAGCAGTCGCAGCTGCTCAAGCCCAAGGTCGCGGACGTGCTGCCGCTGATCGGCCTGCTCGCGGAAACGGCGGAATCCGGCGAGTTCACCTCCGGTGACGCGGAGGCGCTTCGCGGCCTGGCCAAGCTGGACGAGGCGACCCGCGAAACGCTGTTGCTGTCGGCGGACCTGTTCACCAGCTGGGAGTGCGACGTCCCGGCCGGTACCCGCAGCCGCCTGCTGGAACGGATGGACCTCTACGGAATCCGGTGCGCGCTGAAGGCGATCGACGCCGACCCGGAGATCACCGCGGGCGCGCTGCGGCGGCGGCTGCTGGATTCCTCCGGGCTGGCCTCGGTGTTGAACCGGCTGGACACGGTGTTCCGCGCACGGGCCGACGGCATCAAGGCGGCGGCTGCGCTGGCCTCGGTGACCGCACTCGCGCAAACCTCCGGCGACCAGGGCGAACGGCAGCGGGTGCACGACGCGATCGAGGTGCTGCTGGCCAAGCCGGAAGCGCACCAGCTGCGGGTGCTGGAGGCGTTGACGCTGGTCGCGGCCGGGGCGGTGACGATGCCGACGGATCTGGCCGACGAGGTGATGCGGGTCGGCAGCAGCACCGATGTCGGCGAGCAGCTCGGTCTGCCGGGGCGGCACCGCAAGGAACTGACCGACTACGCGCTGGAACGGGCGAACTGGTGGCGCTCGTTCTCATCGTTCGGCGCCACGCCCGCGCAGAGCCGCATCGCGCACGTGGTGCACCGGGCGTACTTCCTGATCTGGCAGCAGCTGCGGTCCGGGTGATGACGGTGCGAAATTGGCGGGGTCGACAGCGTCGGCAGAAATCACCCGAAAGTGGAACCGGTGGCGTGCCCGCCGCGTCCGATCCAGACGAGGGCACCGCTGTGGCCCCGGATGCTGACGCAGAGTTGGGGACCAAGATGACCGCCGTGACCAGCGACATCGCCACCGATCCGCTCGACCGCGCACTGGCTGAACGGGCGACGCTGATCCAGCTGTGCATGTACGCGATGGACCGGGCCCGCAGCGCGGGCGTGGTGGAACGGCTTTCCGAAGGGCTCAGCGATATCGGGGTCGCGGCGCTGCGGCCGGACGGCACCCGGTTCGACCCGGCGCACCACGAGGCTGGCGGCACGTTGCCCACCGACGACCCGACGCTGGACGGCGTGATCGCCGAGACCGAGGTGCTCGGCTTCGCCGACCGGGATCGCGTGCTGCGCGCTCCGGTGGTGACCGTCTACCAGCTGCGGACGAAGTGAGAAGCCTTCCGGTGGTGCTTCGGTTCGGGGACAATTTCCGGTCTGGACTGGGATTCCGCCACGTAGCACGGGTTCGGAGAGGAGCGGGGCGAGCATGACGGCGTCTGCACCGGCCGCGGTCGCCGCGGCACTGCCGCAGCAGGTCAAGCAGGCCAGGGACAAGCTGCTCGCGCTGTTGCGGGAGGCCGACCCGACCGCCGCGGAGTGGGTGGAGCAAGTTCGGCGCAGCCGTCCGGCGACGCCCAGCGTGGTCGTGGTCGGCGAAACCAACCGCGGCAAGAGTTCGCTGGTCAACGCCCTGCTCGGACACCCTGGACTGTCCCCTGTGGACGCTGACGTGGCCACCGCGACGTACCTGCAGTTCGAGCACGGCGAGCAGTGGGCGGCGCACGCCTGCTACCCCGGCCAGCAGGACCCGGTGTCCTTCGACCTGGCCGAGCTGCCGAACTGGGTGGGCGCGGGCCGCGAACTGCCCGAAGGGCAGCTGCCGCCGCGCTACGTGCGCATCTCGGCGCCGCTCGACGCGTTGGAAAAGGTGACGGTGGTCGACACCCCCGGTGTCGGCGGGTTGGACGCGCTGCACGGCGAACTCGCGATGGAAGCGGCGGCTTCGGCTACGGCGCTGCTGTTCGTCGTCGACGCGTCCGCCCCGTTCACCCGCGGCGAGCTGGACTTCCTGCACAAGGTCGGCGAGCGCGTCGAGACCGTGGTCTTCGCGCTGGCCAAGACGGACCAGCACCGGGGTTGGCGGCAGGTCCTGGAAGACGACCGGAAGCTGCTGGTCGAGCACGCGCCGCGGTTCGCCGACGTGCCGATCTTCCCGGTGTCCGCGCGGATGCTGGAGCTGGCCGGGAACGCGCCGAGCGAGCAGGCCGCGAACGTGCTGCGCGAGAAGTCCGGCATCACGGAGCTGCGCACCGAGCTGGAGCGGCTGATCGGCGGTCGGTCGATGATGCTCGGCGAGGCCAACACGATGCGCGCACTGTCCACTGTGCTCGGTGAGTTGGTCGCGAAGCTGGAGGGCGAGAAGCGCGCGCTGACCGTCGGCGAGGACGAGGCGGAGTCGCTGCGGGCGCGGCGCGACGAGCTGTCCACCGCGCGGCGCTCGTCGACCCGAGGCTGGCAGGTCAAGCTGCGCGGCGAGATCCAGCGCACCCGCGTCGAGACCAGCCACGAGGTGACCCGCCAGGTCCGGGACGTGCAGAACTGGTTCCGCCGGGCCATCGACGGTGCCGACCGCGACCAGCTCGCCGATCTGCCCCGGCACGTTGACGTGGCGTTGCAGATGGCCTCGACGCGCATCGCATCGATGCTCTCCGCACGGCTGGCGACCGTTGCCGAGCAGGCGTTGAAGGAGCTGTTCTCCGCCGAGGAACTGGACGTGATCCGCTCGCAGTTCGCCCGTGGTGTGCAGGCGCCGATCGCGCTGCGCCCGCCGGACAAGCGACCGCCGACCGCGGAGGACAAGCTGCTGGTGTTCATGGGCGTCTCCGGCGGGCTCGGCGTCGGGCGCGCGGCCGCGATGCCATTGGCCGGGCTGGGAATCGCGGCGCTGAACCCGGTGGTGCTACCGGTGACGATCGTGCTCGGGCTCGGCGCGGGCTGGTGGATGGCCCGAACCCGCAAGCACGCGGCGGACAAGCAACACCTCAAGCAGTGGCTGACCGACGCGATCGCGGACGCCCGCTCGGCGCTGGACCAACTCGTGGCGGAGCAGCTGATCGAGGCGGAGCAGCAGCTGTCACTGGCCCTGGACGACGCCCTGACCAGGCGGATCGAGGCGATCGAGGGGGAGCTGCGCGAGGTGGACAAGGCGCTGAAGATGGACGCCGCGGAACGCAGCCGAGAACTCCAAACGGTCAACCGCCGCCTGACCGAAGCAACAGCGGGCCGCGACCGAGCGGAACACCTCCTCGGCAGCATCCGCAACCTCCGCGACACCGCGGCATGAGCCGATCAGGTGAGGAGTGCGGGGCACCCTTTACCAAGTAACTGGGTAAAGGGTGCCCCTCACCTCAGAACTTCGGCGCGTCGAACCGGTCGGAGCGGATCGCCGCGAGGAACGTGTGCCACTGGTGGTGGTCGAGGGATAACAGCCCGCCGTCGCGGTCCTTGGTGTCCCGGACTCCGACGGCGTCAGCGACGAGGCCGACCTCGACGCAGTTGTTGTTCGGGCCGCTGTGGCTGGACTTCCGCCAGCCGACTTCGACGCAACTTGACTGCGTACCGCTGTAGCTGGACTTGCGCCAACCCGCAAAATCTTCGTTCATCGTCCCTCCAGGTCGTCGAGGTAGGAGCGGATCAGCTCGGCCGACTGATCCACATCCAGCGCTTCCGTTCGGAGCGTAGACGTGAGTTCGCAAAAGCCAGTCGTGTCTGCCCGCTCGTCGAGAAACTGCCCTGAACGGCGATGTTCCAGGTGAACGATCGGGTCGGCCTTTGCGAACTCCAGCAGGATGTGCGAGCCATCTTGTCCAATGTGGGCGCCGAGCTCGAACGGCAGAACCTGAACCAAGACGTTGTCGAGATCGCCCATCTTCAGGATGTGCCTGAGCTGGTCGGCCATGACCTCCGCACCGCCGACAGGTCGGCGAAGCACCGCCTCGTCGATGAACGCAAGAAAATCAACAGGCGATGCCTTCGTCAGTACCTCTCGCCGTCCCATCCTGATGGCAACCAACATCTCGATTCGTTCGGGAGGAATCCCGCCTGTACGGAAGACCGTCCGCGCATAGTCTGCGGTCTGAAGCAAGCCTGGCACCCTGACCAGAGACAGGTCGACGATGCGCGTCGCTTCGCGCTCGAACTCCAGCAAAGCTGACAACTGACGCGGGATTCCAGGATTGCCGACCTCTGTCCAGTTCGGTTGATCTGCTTCCTTCGCCGCTTCGATCAGCTCGTTCCGGCGCGCACCCGTGACCTGGTAAATGGCGAGTATGGCCCCTAGGTCTTCGGCACTGGGCACCTTGTCGCCACACTCGATGCGGCTGATCGTCGAGCGCGAAAAGCTGAGGCGCTGTTCGAGTGCCCGCACGGTAAACCCAGCTTGCTTGCGAAGTTCTCGGAGTTCCGCGCCGAGTACACGAGCTTTCGCAGTGTTCGCCATGACCTAACCCTATGTTTCGCATTGATCACCTGATGTGATCAACCTTAGTTGTCCCTGGGACATCACAAGACCCTATGCCATAGATTTGTCTTGGAAACAGGCTTAAACAGGAGGCGAGATGTTCGAAGCGGCTGGGGTGGATTGGTTTTGGCGGCCCGTTGGGGTTGGGCGGCACGGGTTCGGCGTGGCCGCGAAGCGGGCCGAGCCGCATGCGGCGGTGACCTCGTTCTGCGGGGTCGAGGTGGAGGCGTGGCAGGTGCAGCAGCTCCCGCCGGAGATCGAGTGGATCGACCAGGACACCTGCATGGCCTGCTGGCGTCGGATCGCCGCCCAGTGGTCGTGAGTGGTAATGGCCGCTCTGGCGACCATTACCACTCACGACCCCAAGCAGCAGAAACCCAACCTCAAACGCAAAGGGGACACCGATGTTCTGGCTTCAGGTGAGCACTCTCGTGCTGGTCAACGCATTGATCGCGAGCATGCTGCTCATTCGCGTGCCGCGCGCTCAGCACACCGGTGCGGGTGACGGTGCGCTCAACGTCTGGCAGCTGATCGAAGCAGTCGAAGCCGAACGACATCGGGAAACCGAGTCCACCGGACGCCATCGCCTGAGCCCGGAAACCCTCGCCCGCCTTCGGCTTTGACGTCGAGCAACGCGAAGCACGACGTCGGTCGATCCGAACCCCTCGGTCGCCTTCGGCTTTGACAACGGTCGACGCCGAAGCCCCGGCTCATCTCCGGGTTCGACACCTACAGACCTCGTCCGGCCGTTGTCCCTCCCCGGGCCGGACCTCATGGTGGCCGGGCGCTTCGCACCCCCGCCCCGGCGCCCGGCCACCCCTCCGATCCAGCACGGTCCTCGGAGCCCATCCGTGCACCCGCTTCGCGCCTGTCCGAGTACTCGTCGTGCGGCGTTGCCGAAGTGGGGCTGGCGATTTCTCGCGAAATCGGCAACGCCGCCACCTGCCCTTCACGTGCGCTTGGCGAAGTGTGGGCGACAGCTCGCCCGACGCGGGCAGAACCGAGGTCCTTCACCTGCGGAACCTGCGCCCTCTACCCTGCGTCCTAATGGTTGCAAGCTGATCGCGGCGAGGGGTTGCGGACGTGTACATCGAGGAGACCGGCGCGGGGGACGGCGACATCAAGGTCACGGTCGACGGCGAGGAGTACACCGCCGAGGCCAACTACGACCTCGACGGTGATGGCGTGGACGAGACCGTCACGGTGCTCACCGATGACGGCTACGTCGCCTACATCGACGAGAACGCCGACGGCCAGGCCGATGTGATGCAGTCGATCGACGCCAACGGCGTCGTGGTCGAGCAGGCGCGCTTCGACCCCGGGACCGGCAAGTGGACCGGTGAAGCGCCGGACCAGCACCCGGGCAGCGCCGACCCGCAGGACCAGGGCGGCCAGTCGATGGTCATCGACACCCCGCAGGGCGACATGCAGGTCGGTCCGGCCACCGAGGACACCAACTCCGACGGCATCGCCGACACCGCGGTCGTCGAGACCGACGCGGGCGGCACCATGCTGGTCACCGACGTCGACGGCGACGGGTCGGCGGACCAGGTGGTGGAGATCAGCCAGACCGGCGACGTGACGATCTCGCACCACACCGGCGACGGGCAGTGGACCGTGGTCGAGCAGGGCAAGATGACCGACGACGGGCAGTACGCGCCGAACCCGGCGACCGGTGCGACCGACGACGCGACCTGGACCTTCGACGACGCGGCCCAGCCGCACGCGGCGACCGTCGGCGACCAGCACCACTCCGACCAGCAGGGCGGTGGTCAGCGCGGCGGGGCGGCGGCTGGCAAGGCCGACTCCGACGACGCCTGGAGCTGACGCCCGGCTTTCGCAGTGGCCAGCGCCGCCACCCGCAGCGGCCACACCGGGAGATCCAACTCACAGGCTCCGCCGCTGGCGTAAGAGCGGGGTCGCGGTGAGCGGCTGAGGTGTTTTGCGAACACAGCCGCAGACAGGCCCGAATTCTCTTGACCGGCCGGTGCTTCTGAGGTCCGCGTTGGGCGGGTTCTCCTTGTGGGCCGCGATAAACAACCGCCATTTGGTTGATGCCCGCGCGTAACGTGGCGTTCGCGCGGACGTCCGGTTCGCCGGAAAATCTGGACTCGAGCGTTCCCGGGACGACGAGATTTTCGTCTGGACCATTAAAAAGATCGCTTCTGAATCGATACCCTTATCGTTCCTGTGAGAGAACGAACAACTCTGATCTCCATCGCGCGCCGCTCTCGCCGTTAGCCTCGGTGCATCCCTTTTTCTCTTCGCCCGACCCCCGGGCCGGGCGAAGCTTTCCCTGCAAACGCCGACGGGCCGCCCCGTCGGCGCCCAATCCGGGCTGTGGCGCCCAGTCAGGAGACACGACGCGATGACCGCATTGACCATCCCCGGTCTCGACCAGGCACCAACCGAACACGAGCGCCTGCTGTCGTGGGTGCGCGAGGTCGCCGAGTTGACCATGCCCGACCAGGTGGTGTGGTGCGACGGCTCGCAACAGGAATGGCAGCGGCTGACCGATCGTCTCGTCGAGGCGGGCACCTTCACCCGCCTGGACAAGAAACCGAACTCGTTCTACGCGGCTTCGGACCCCTCGGACGTGGCGCGTGTCGAGGCTCGAACCTTCATCTGCTCGGCGCAGGAGAAGGACGCCGGGGTCACCAACAACTGGATGGACCCGAACGAGATGAAGGCGACCATGACGGAGCTCTACCGGGGCTGCATGCGTGGTCGCACGATGTACGTGATCCCGTTCTGCATGGGCCCGCTGGACGCCGACCCGCCGAAGCTGGGCGTGGAGATCACCGATTCCGAGTACGTCGTGGTGTCGATGCACCTCATGACCCGGATGGGCGCGAAGGTCCTGGAGAAGCTGGGCACCGACGGCGAGTTCGTACCCGCGCTGCACTCGGTGGGTGCGCCGCTGGAGCCGGGCGAGCAGGACGTGCCGTGGCCGTGCAACGACATCAAGTACATCAGCCACTTCCCCGAGGAGCGGATGATCTGGAGCTTCGGCTCCGGCTACGGCGGCAACGCGCTGCTGGGCAAGAAGTGCTACTCGCTGCGGATCGCCTCGGCGATGGCCCACGACGAGGGCTGGCTGGCCGAGCACATGCTGATCCTCAAGCTGATCTCGCCGGAGGAGAAGGTCTACTACGTCGCGGCCGCGTTCCCGTCTGCCTGCGGCAAGACCAACCTGGCGATGCTGCAACCGACCATTCCGGGTTGGCGGGCCGAGACGCTCGGTGACGACATCGCGTGGATGCGCTTCGGCGAGGACGGGCGGCTGTACGCGGTGAACCCGGAGGCCGGGTTCTTCGGCGTCGCGCCCGGCACCAACTGGAAGACGAACCCGAACGCGATGCGCACCATCGAGCAGGGCAACTCGGTGTTCACCAACGTCGCGCTCACCGACGACGGCGACGTGTGGTGGGAGGGCATGGAGGGCGACCCGCAGCACCTCACCGACTGGAAGGGTCGCGACTGGACTCCGGAGGGCGGCGAGAACGCCGCGCACCCGAACTCCCGGTACTGCACGCCGATGTCGCAGTGCCCGATCCTGGCACCGGAGTGGGACGACCCGAAGGGCGTGCCGATCTCGGCGATCCTCTTCGGCGGTCGGCGCAAGACCACGGTGCCGCTGGTGAACGAGGCGTTCGACTGGCAGCACGGCGTTTTCCTGGGCGCCACGCTGTCGTCGGAGAAGACCGCCGCCGCGGAGGGCAAGGTCGGTGACGTGCGGCGCGACCCGATGGCCATGCTGCCGTTCATCGGCTACAACGTCGGCGACTACTTCCAGCACTGGGTGAACGTCGGCAAGTCCGCGGACGCGGGCAAGTTGCCGCGGATCTTCTACGTGAACTGGTTCCGGCGCGGCGAGGACGGCCGCTTCCTGTGGCCGGGCTTCGGGGAGAACTCCCGCGTGCTCAAGTGGATCGTCGACCGGCTGGAGGGCAACGCGGCAGCGACCGACACCGCGATCGGCCGGGTGCCGTCGGCCGACGACCTGGAGCTGGCCGGGCTGGACGCGCCGAAGGCGGACATCGACGGTGCGCTGAACGTCGACGTCGCGGAGTGGAAGGCGGAGCTGCCGCTCATCGACGAGTGGTTCGACACCGTCGGCGATGCGTTGCCGAGCTCGATGCGGGACGAGCTGGCGGCTCTGAAACAGCGTCTCGGTCACTGACCGGGCGACCCCCGGACGGGTGGACTTGGCGAAGCGACGTGGGAAGCTTTCGCGTCCATCCGTCCGGTGCGGGGCCTAGCTGGACTGTGCGCAATCGTGCGGTGTTTCCCCAAGAGAGATGAAACTCTTTCGGGGAAACACCGTTTTTGTTCCGCTGGCAGGTGGATCTACGCAGCTCGAAGGAGTACTTCGGGGAATCGCAAACGATCAGCAACCAGGCGGACACTGAACGCGTCTGAAGTGAAGACCGCCGAAAAGGCGCGATACGAGGGGGTGTGTGATGGCTGATCTAGCCATGTTGGCGTTGTCCCTTATCGCGGTTGCTGCGGTGTTCCTGTCGCTGCGCCACGAGGATCACGAAACCAGCGAACAGTCCGAGGCCGGTGACCTCGACCGCATTCACCGGGATCAGGTCGGCGTGCAAAGGGGGGCGCAGTTTAGATGATCGGTAAGAAATTTGCACAAGCCTGCGGGCGGTGAGCGGAACAAGTCCACTCACCGCCCGCGAGCTTTTCACCGGGTATTTCGCGGATCAGCCCAGCACGCCCGCCAGATCCTCCAGCACATCGAGCAAACTCCGGCCGGTCGGCGCGAAACCGTGCGGCTGCACCGGTTCCGGCGCCGGTAACCCCTCGCAGGTCAGATCCCCCTCCGGCACCCGGCCGTCGATCAGATACCCCTCGACCACGTCGTCCACGCAGGCATTTCCTATCCCGTAGACACCGTGATCACCTTCGTTGCGCACCGTCACGAGGCGGGAGCCCTGGAACTGCCGGTGCGCGATCTCGGCCCCTTCGAACGCGGTGGCCGGGTCGTGCTCCGAATGCAGCATCAGCACCGGCGGAACTCCCGCTCCGGTCGGCGTCGGCAGGCTCACGTCGGGCCGCTCCCAGTACAAGCACGGCTGCGAGATCGAGTAGTAGCCGTAGGTTGGGAACTTCCACCCCTGGATGCCGGACTGCGCGACCACCGACTCCGGCGTGCCCCGGAATGCCGTGTCGTTGCAGCGGATCGAAAACAGCGTCGCGGTCTGGCTGTCCATCGGGTCGGTCGCCTGCATCGGCATGGTGCGCGACCGCGCCTGCGCGAGCACTGGTGCCGCTTCGCCCGCGCCTTCGCGCAGTGCCGCGAGGGTGTCGCCGAGCCGCGGGAACGCGGACTTCGAGTACATGCTCTGCAGCACGAGGACGTCCAACGCGTTGTGGTCGACCGGTGGGCCGTCCGGAACCGGCAACGGGTTCGCCTTCAACGCGGCGCGCAGACCGTCCACAGTGGCCTGTACTTGGGCCGGGTCGGTACCGAGGTGGTAGTTCGCGTCGTGCGCGGCCAGCCAGGGCAGCACGTCCGCGCGCCAGCGGCGTTCGAAGGCCATCGGCTGCCAGCCGAAGACGTCCTGCCAACTGCCGGTGAACTCAGCGTTCGAGTCCAGCACCACCTTGTCCACCGACCGCGGGAAGTAGGTGGCGAAGTAGGCGCCGAGCCAGGTGCCACCGGAAACCCCGTACCAGTTGATCTTCTCGCGCCGCTCGACCTGCCGGAGCAGGTCGAGGTCGGCGACCGTCTGCTCGGTGGTGACGTAGCGTCCGAGTTCGCCGCTGTGCTGCTGGCAGTCCGCGGCGAACTGCCTGTTGAGGTCCATGAGCGCCTGGATGTTGGCCGGATCGCGGTCCCGGACGTCCAGGTTCGGCTGCCGCTGCGGTCCACATGAGACAGTGCTGCTGCGCCCGGTGCCGCGCACGTCGATGCCGTAGATGTCGAAGTTCGCGGGCAACTCCGGGCGGTTGATGCTGAGCATCGCCAGCGGCATCGCCAGGCCCGCCCCGCCGGGGCCGCCGGGATTGGTGAACAGCGCGCGGTCGCTCGGACCGCCGGTGGCGGGCAGTCGGCTGACCGCGATGCTGATTTCCCCGCCGTTGTTGGGATTGTGCCAATCCATCGGCGCGGCCAACGTGCCGCATTCGAGGCGTTCGGATCCCGGTGGGAGCTCCGGTGGGAGCTCCCCCGCGAAGCACGGCGCCCACTGGATGCGCTGCTCGGCGAACTTCGCCGGAACCTCGAACGTCGGCACGGGCGAGGCCAGCGCGGGCTGACCAGTCGCGAGGAGCGCCCCCAGGATGGTCGCAACCCCTGTTGCACGCGTGGTGTTCCGCATGCAGTCCCCTTCCATTGGTGACCTTGAGTGATCCCAAGATCAGCAAATCAGGGGACATCGCGACGAGGTACTACCGTCCGTCGATACTTCCTGTGACAAATGTCAGGAGCTCCGCGTCGCCCCGGCGCCGTGGTGCGGAAGGTCGTAGCAGGGGAGATCGATTCCGCTGCTGACGTCCTGGCCCGCTTTCAGCATCTGGTTCAGCAGGAACTCGTTGCCCAGCAGGAGGTTTCGCGCCCAGCGGCCGAACCGCCCGGGAGCCAGGAACTTCCCCGTGCGGTCACCGCCGACCTGGCACCCGGTCGCGTAGTCGCGCACCAGGGACTCGTACCGCGCGAACGCGGCCCGGTGATCCCCGTCCGCGGCGGCCAGTTCGCCCGCGAGCACGTACGCCGCGACGATCGCGGTCCCGGTGCCCATCCCGCCGATCGTCGCGCCGCCGGCGGCGTCCCCGACCAGCGAGATCCGCCCGCGCGACCAGGGATCGACGTCCACCCGGCTGATCGAGTCGAAGTAGAGCTCCTCGGTTGACCCCAGCGACGCCAGCAGCCTTGGTGCCTCCCAGCCGAGATCGCCGAAGGCGTCGGTGATCAACCGGCGCTGCTGGTCGAGGTCGTGGCGGTCGTAGTCCAGCCGCGGCGCCTTGAAGACCACGAACGCGTTGGCCCGCTCGGAGTCCCGGAAGTCGCAACCGACGGAGACCAGCCGCCCCGGCGCGTTGTAGTTCAGCGAGCCGGGCGGCAGGCCGAGGTAGTTGGGCAGGTCCCAGGTGGCGACGTAGTAGCCGAGGTGGCTGACGAAGCGCTCCTCGGGTCCGAAGGCGAGTCGGCGGACCCCGGAGTGCACCCCGTCCGCACCGATCACCAGGTCGAAGCAGCGCTGCGCGCCGGAGGCGAAGGTGACCTCCACGCCACCTGGCGTCTCGGTCAGTTCGGCTGCGGAGTCACCGAAGACGTAATCCGCGACATCCGCGCTGCGCTCGTAGAGCACCCTCGCGAGGTCCGACCGCAGCACCTCCACGTCCCCGCCAGCGAAGTGCGCGGGCAGGTGCAGCAGCGTGCGGCCGCGTTCGTCGACGAAGGTCATCGGGCTGCCGCCGGTCTGGATGTCGCGCAGCTCCGCCAGGACGCCCATGCGCTCCAGGACGGTCAGATGCGCTTCGCCGCGGAAATCCACGGCACGCCCGCCGCCGCGCAGCGCCGGGGCGATCTCGACGACGGTGGGTTCGAAGCCGTAGCGCCCCAGCCAGCAGGCCAGCGCGGGCCCGGCGACGCTCGCACCCGAGATCAGGACCTTCTTGAGCATGTCAGCACTCCAAATCTGTGTCCATCGGAAACAGTTAATATGTGTGTATAGTAGACACAGTTTTGTCGCGACGGCAAGCCCGGAGGTGGCGGTGGCCAGCAACGTCGAGGTCCTGTGGGGCGCCCGACCGACACCGCGCCGCGGCCCCAAACCCGCGCTCAACCTCGACCTGATCGCCCGCACCGGCATCCGGATCGCCGATGCCGAAGGGCTGGCCGCGGTCTCGATGCAGCGCGTCGCCGAGGAGCTCGGCTTCACGAAGATGTCCCTGTACCGGTACGTGCCGGGCAAGGCCGAACTGGTCGCGCTGATGGCCGATCTCGCGATGGGCCAGCCAACCGAGCTGCGCAGAGGTGGCTGGCGCGACCGGCTGGACGCGTGGGCGCGGGCGCTGCTGCCGCTGTTCCTGCGGCATCCCTGGACGCTCGAAGCGACCACCGGCCCGCGCGTTCCCGGCCCCAACGAACTGTCCTGGATGGAATCGGCCATCGCCGCGCTCGACGGCACCGGCCTGCACGGCAGCGAGCGGATGGACGCCGTGGTCGTCCTCGTCGGCCACGTCCGCAACATCGCCCAACAGGCCGCAGCGGTGCCCGGCGGCGATCCGGAGAAGCACCTCGGCGCGGTCCTGGTCGAGCTGATGCGCGAGCACGGCGACCGGTACCCGGCGGTCAGCGCGGCGCTGGCGGCGACCCGCGAGGACACCCAGGACCAGGCGCTCGACTTCGGCCTGGCCCGGATCCTCGACGGCCTCGAAGCCCTGGTCGCCGACCGCTCCGCCTGAAGCTCAGTGCTTGATGGCTCCGGCGAGGCTGAAGGCGCCGCCGAGGGTTCGGGCGACGACCAGGTAGAGGACGACCACCGGCGCCGTGTAGATGATCGAGTAGGCCGCGAGCTGCCCGTAGGCGATCAGGCCGCCCTGGCCGAAGAAGGTGAACACCCCCACTGACGCCGGTTGCTTCGTCGGGTCCAGCAGCAGGATGAAGGGCACGAAGAAGTTGCCCCAGGCGGTGATGAAGGTGAAGATCCCGACCACGCCCATGCCCGGCGTGATCAGCGGCAGCACGATCGAACGCAGCGCCTGCATCCCCGACGCGCCGTCCACCCACGCCGCCTCTTCGAGGCTGATCGGAACCCCGTCCATGAAGTTCTTGGTCATCCAGATCGCGATCGGCAGCGAGGTGGCGGCCAGGAACAGCGTGGTGCCGAACATCGAGTCGATCAGCTCCAGCTGCACGAACATGCTGTACACCGGAACCATCACCGCGGTCATCGGCAGCCCGGACGCGAACAGCACGATGTACAGGAACGGCCGCCGGAACCGCAGCTGGTAGCGGGACAGCGGATACGCGCACAACACCGCAGCGACCACCGAGATCAGCGCCGCACCACCGCACATCAGCAGTCCGTTCCACAGTGGACGACCGCTGAGCTCCCAGCTCAACACCTGGCCGAAGTTGTCCAGGGTGAACGCGGTGGGCAACCGCGCCGACAGCGGCGCGTCAACCTCGAACGCGGCCGTGACCAGCCACAACAGCGGAGCCAGGAACGCCAGGGCGACGACCGCCAGGACCAGGTGCACCACGGTGGACACCGAACGTCGCCGGGCGGCGGTAACCGAAGCCATCACACCTCATCTCGCAGGCTCTTGGCGTACACCACCGCGAACAGACCGCCGATCAGCAGCAACACCAGGGAAATCGTGGCGCCGTAACCGATCTCGTCGAACTCGAAGGCCGTGTCGTACATCAGCAGCGGCAACGTCTGCGTCGCCCCGTTGGGGCCACCGGCGGTCAGCACGTAGATCAGGGTGAACACGCCGATCGTCTGCAACGTGATCAGCATCAGGTTGGTCAGCACCGAACGCCGGATGATCGGCAGCGTGACGTGCCAGAACCGGCGGACCACCCCGGCGCCGTCGACCTCGGCGGCCTCCACCAGGTCGGTGGGCACCTCGGACAGCGACGCCTGGTAGACCAGCATCGAGAACGCCGTGCCCCGCCAGATGTTGCCCACGATCACCGCCACCATCGGCGCGCTGTAGAGCCAGTCCTGCGCATCGAGGCCGATCGCGGCGAGCAGGTTGTTCAGGGTGCCATCGGAGTTGAGGAACGCGTAGACGGCGAGGGCCGCGACGAGTTCCGGCAGCACCCAGGCCGACACCACGATCGTGCCCACCGTGCTGCGCAACCAGCGGCTGCGGTGCTGCGTCAGCACCGCGATCAGCATGCCCAGGCAGTTCTGCCCGATGACCGCCGAGCCGACGGTGAACACCACGGTCAGCCAGACCGAGTGCCACAGCGCCGGATCGGTGAACAGCCGCCAGTAGTTCTCCAGCCCGACGAACTCGGGGTTGGTGGCCGCCACACCGCTGAGCGCGGCGTTGGTGAACGAGACGTAGCCGCTCCACAGGATCGGCCCGATCACGAACAGGCCGAGCAGCAACAGCGCGGGCGCCATCGGCGCCAGCCATCGCCAGACCCGCGCCGCCATCAGCCCGCTCGGGTGTTGGCGGGCTGCACGATGCGCGAAACCTGTTGCGCCCACTGGTCGGCGACCTCGCCCGGCGGTCGACCGGCCACCACGTCGAGCACCGATTTCTGGATCTCCTCGGAGACCTTCGGGTACTCCGGCAACGCGGGCCGGTAGTGCGTGGTGCCCAGCAGGCCGATCCAGAACTGGTTGAGCGGGTTCGCCTCGACCACCCGCGGATCGGCGGCGGCGTCCGCGCGAGCTGGCAAGTTGCCGCTGGCCGCCGCGTACTCCACCACGTTGTCCTTGGCCATCGCCTGCTTGATGAACTCGAACGCGTCGTCCTGCTTGGTGCTGGACGAGCTGATCGCCAGCGTCCAGCCGCCGGAGAGGGTCACCGTGCCCGGCGGCTGCCCGTGCTGGGTGGGCATCGGGGTCGCCGACATCGTCTGGTGCCAGTCGTTCCAGCCGGAGTCCGACCAGTTGCCGGAGGCGAAGCTGCCGTCCAACCGGATCCCGACCTTGCCATCGCGGGTGAGGTCGTCGCGGAACACCTTGTCGTACTGCGCGTCGGCGATCTGCGCCTTGCTCTGCGTCAGGTTCTCCGCCAACGCCGTGGACAGGAAGCCCATCGCGTCGGCGAAACCCTTGCTGGGCACCAACCACTTCTGCTGCTGCTCGTCGTAGAGCGTGCCGGTTTCGGTGCCGTACAACAGCATTTCGACGGTCTGCATGCTCACCGACTCGCCCTCGGCCTTGCCCAGCGCGAGGTCCATGGCGATGGCGTCCGGGCGCCGCTGCTTGATCTGGCGGGCCGCGTTCAGGACGTCGTCCCAGGTGCGCGGCTGCCATTCGGCGGGCAACCCGACTTCGGCGAACAGGCGGCGGTTGTACCAGAGACCGCGGGTGTCGGTGTCCAGCGGCACCCCGTAGGTCTTGCCGTCCTGGGCCTTGCCCGCCTGCTTGGTGGTGTCGATGTACTGGTTCCAGTCCGGCCACTGCGCGAGGCGCTCGTCCAGCGGTGCCAGGTAACCCGCTTCGACGTCGGAGTTCACGTTGAAGCTGTCCTCGTAGAGCACATCCGGCGCGGTGGACGGCGAACGCATCCGCAGCTGGAGCTTGGACAGGTACTCGCCCTCCGGCGCGACCACCGGGTCGAGCTGGACCGTCTTACCCGGATGCGCCTGCTCGTACTGCTGCTTGACGCGCTGCATCCACTGGTCGACCTGGAGCGTGTTGCCGTACCGGTGGTAGGCGACGCTGATCGTGTTCGGATCGTCGGCCGGGCCGCCGCCGCACGCGGCCAACGAGATCCCCAAGGTCGCGGTGATGAGCACCGATATCGCTCTGCTTCGCTGCATCGCGGTCCTCCCGCCAGCAGTGGTTGCGCTTGACCTGAGATGTGGATCACACTCTGGGTTAGTTAATTCCATTCGATGGAACAAGTCAATGATCTTGCCGTTCCCTCCACGAGGAGCGCCGATGGCGAAAGCGTCCTGGCAGGGCACGAATCTGCCACGGGTGGGCGGATTCAACCGTGCGGTCGTGCTCGACGCGATCCGCCAACACGGTGAAGTCAGCCGCGTCGAACTCGCGCAACGCACCGGGCTGACCGCGCAGACGATGTCCAACATCGTCCGCGCGCTGATCGACGACGGGCTGGTCACCGAGAACGGGCACGCCCCGTCCACCGGCGGCAAACGCCGGGTGCTGCTGAAAGTGGTGCCGGACGCGTATTCCGCGGTCGGCCTGCACCTGGACCCGGAGCGGATCACCGGCGTGCTGCTGGACCTGGCGGGCGGGGTTCGGTTGCGCAGTCGGCGCCGGGTTCCCGACGACGCCTCGCCCGCGGCGATGGCCGCCGCGCTGGCCCGCACCTGCCACCAGTTGGTGCGCCGGTCCGGCATCGCCGACGATCGGGTGCTCGGCGTCGGGCTCGCGGTGCCCGGACCGCTGGACGCGGCGCACCGCCGCGTGCTCGCCCCGCCGAACCTGACGGGGTGGGAGGAAGTCGCGCTCGCCGACATCGTCGAGGAACGCGCAGGTCTGCCGGTGGTGATGGACAACGACGCGACAGCGGCGGCGATCGGCGAGCGCTGGGCAGGTTGCGCTGATCGCGCGGGCTCGTTCGTGTACGTCTACCTCGGCTCCGGGGTGGGCGTCGGGGTGGTGCTCGGCGATCAGGTGCATCGCGGGGTCAGCAACAACGCTGGCGAGATCGGACACGTGCACAGCGGCGGCGGGCGCGAATGCCATTGCGGGAAGCGGGGTTGCCTGGAGGCGTACTGCTCGATGCGCGCGATCGTCGCGGACTGGCGGGCGGCGACCAGACAACCCGGGGAAGGGTCGGTCGCGGAGACCTACGAGCAGTTGTGCCGACAAGCAGCGGACGGCGACGCCACCGCGGCGCGAGTGCTGCGGGTGGCGGCGACTCGGTTGGGCCACGCGGTGGCGTCGGTGGTGAGCGTGTTGGACGTCGATCGCGTGGTGCTCGGTGGGCCTGCGTTGCGGCACGTGGCGGAGCTGGTGCGGTCGCGGGTGGCGAAGGTGGTCGAGGCGCAGGTGTGGGCGCCCAAGATCCGCCCGGTGCGGGTGGAGACCGCGCTGATCGGCGAGGATGCCGGTGCGGTCGGCGCGGCGTCCCTGGTGCTCGACCGCGCCTATTCCCCCCGCGTCGCCACCCTCCTGGGCCCCTGACCACCTCGTGAGTCCGTAACCGGCCTGGAGCCCGCTCACGCACTCACGACCCCATTCAGGCGAGGGGTGAGGGGCACCCTTTACCAAGTAACTTGGTGAAGGGTGCCCCTCACCCCTTTTCTCGTCACCTTGTGGGGCGACGGAGTGCCGTGGGCGGCCGTGCCGGTGTTCAGGAGTTCTGGGGGGGTTGGATGGCCTTGGCTACCGTCTCGCCGAAGGCCCTCATGCCTTTGGCGTTCGGGTGCAGCGGGGCCGCCGCCGAGGTTGGGATCACTCCCTCGTAGTACTTGTTCTTCGGAGGCGCGCAGACGTCGTGGCCCTTGCTCACCGGACCCAGGTCGACGAACCTCGCTCCGTGCGCCGCCGCCCGTTGCGCGAGCACCGCGCTCAGCTTGTCCACACTGGACTGGATGTAGTCCGCGTCGCGGGACCACAGCGGCTCCTTCGGGTAGCAGCCGCCCGGTCGCAGGTACGTGCCGTAGCCGACGACCACGATCTCGGCCTTCGGCGCTCGGCGCTGGATCTGGTCGAGCACCTCGTCGAAGCGCGGGGCGAACGCCTTGATCCGCGCCGCCAACTCGTCCCCGCCACCGGCGGTGAACTCGTCCGCGCACGACGAACCGACCGGTTCCGGAAGCAGGTTGACGCAGGAGACCACCGCTGGCACCAGCGAAACGTCGTTGCCTCCGACGGTGATGGTCACCAGGTCGGTGCGGTCGTCGAGCGCGTCGTACTGCGGCGGCACGATCCCGTGCTGCTTGCCGGTGAAGTCCGCGATGGTCGCGCCCGAGCACGAGACGTCGGTCAGCTCGGCGCCCAGCGCTTCGGCGACCACCCTCGGGTAGTTCACCGTCGAGCGGAAGCAGAGCAGGTTCGGATCCGGGTCCGGGATGAGCGGCCCGGCGGCTGCCGAATCGCCCATCGCGACGTACTCGAACTCATCGGCCGCGTGCGCGGTCGGTGCGAGCAAAGCTGCCGTCGCGGTGAGGGTGAAACCGAGTTGGGCGAGACGACCGAGCTGGAATCCCACGGAAACCTCCTGCGAGAGCTGGCATTCCGCTTTGATCTAGCACGCAGCAGTCCGTGGGGGCTCGCGAATTCACCTCACGATGGGGCGAACCAGGAACTTGGGCCGGGTTCCCAGATGTCATCTCGGGACGACCGTGGTGCACGGGGACCGAGACGGTTCCGCCGCGCCGCGCAACGGAATCCGCGCATTCTCACAGCTCCCGGCGCAAGGCTCTGGTGATACCGGCGGCCACCGTGGTGGCCAGGATCCAGCCCGCCGCGATGAGCACCACGGTGATCCACTGGGAATTGCCGTGCGCCTGCCACATCACGTCGTGGCCGAGGTTGATGATCGGCACCAGCTGGTCCACCGTGTACAGGAACGGGTTCCACACCGGGTGGTCTTCGGTGTTGATCGGGGCCAGCTGGTGGTAGTTGAACCACGTGGTGCCCGCGGCGGTCAGCAGCACCAGCCAGATCAGCGCGCGCAGCGGGCGGAAGCCGTAGGCGACCGTGATCAACTGCAGCATGCTCCACAACCGCACTGGTAATCGGAACGCCGGGCGGGTGGTGGCCGCGATCGCCTGGTAGCGCCGCCGCTGCTTCTCGATCAGCACCGTCACAGCGTGTTCCTCGTTGCCGTTGCCGCGGAACACCCGCGCCAACTGGTCGTACGGCCCCGGCTGGTACCGGCCGCCGGAGTTGGCCCGCAGCCAGCTCAGCCGTTCCAGCACCGCGGCCCGGTCGGTCGGCTCGATGCTCTCGGTGAAGTTGTCGTAGGCGAAGTCCTCGACGTCGACCCCGCCGGATGCCTCCCACAGCGCCGCGTTGTCCGCGAGCAGCTCGCACTGCGCCTGCCGCAGCATGATCCGGCCCTGCGGCGCCGTCCCCGGCACCAGCGTGAGTTCCTGCGCGACCAGGCCGAAGGCGTTGATCGCGTTGCGGCTGGAACCGTCGCCGAGCCGACAGCCCCAGAAGTTCGCCTGCCGCCCGATCTCCGCACGCCGCAGCTGCACCTCGCCTTCCGCGAGGAACGGCCGAGTGCCCTCCGCGCACACCAGGTCGCGGGAGATGCGGGCGGCACGCAGGTCCACCGAGGACTTGTACGCCAACCGGTGCCGGTGCCACGCGGGCTTGGTCAGCCGCGCCGAGCGCAGGTCGACGTTGGCGCCGATCTGGGCGCCTTGCAATTGGATCGAGCCGATGATGTCGGCCTCCCGGCAGTCCAGGTTGCTGCCGACCACTATTCGGCTGGCCTGCACCGCATCGGTGCGCGGGCCGTGCACCTTCGCCCGGTTCAGCTGGAAGCTGCCGTGCACCCGGACGTCGATCATCCGCAGCTGGCCGTGCAACTCGACCCGCGATGCCTCCAGGTTCCCGAGGATCTCAGTGCCGTCGATGTGCAGCGCGCGCAGCGGCTGCTCGACCGACGCCTTCGGCGAACGGGACCAGCTCAGGTCGATGTGCGCACCGGACATCCGCAAGTCGCCGCCGATCCGCGCGCTCACCATCCGGACCGTGCCGCCGCTGCGGAAGCCCTGGTCGATCTGCACGTCGCCGCGGATGTCGCCGCGGTCGGCGATGAGCGTGCTGGTCGGGTCGTCGTGCTGGGACTCGCCGCGACGCGGCGGAGCGACGCCGGGTTCCAGCACCGCGTCCCGCAACCGCAGGTCACCCGCGATGTGCACGCTGGGCAGGAAGAGGAGCCCGGCGACGGTGAACGGCCGCCGGGTGAGCGGGTCGACGTCGCAGCGCAGGCTGCCGCCGATCTGGATGCCGTTGGCGTTCAACGCGTATCGGCCGCGGTTGCGCAGTACGCCGCCGGAGAAGTTGAGGTTGCCACCGACCTTCGCGCCGGGGATCCGGATCTCCCCCGACACCTGCAACCGCAGCCCGAGCAGCGCGCCGGAAACTGACAACCGGTCGCCGTAGATGGCGCGGCCGCCGGGATTGCGCAGTTCGCTGTCGTTGAGCACCAGCGAGCCGCCGAGCTGCGCGTCGGCGAGGTCGACGATGCCGCCGATGCTCGTGCAGTTGCGCAGCAGGGTGTCGTTGCTGGTGTTGAGGTTCCGGGCGTCGAGTCCGGGGAACCGGCAGTGCCAGAGCACCAGTCCGGCGATGTTGGCCTGCCGCAGGTCGGGCGCGTTCTCGAACCGGCAGTGCACGAATTCCAGCAGGTAGGGCAGATCCGTGGCGCGCAGGTCGAGTCGGCCGGTGATCACCGCGTTCTCGATGGCGATGACCGGCTGCTGGCCGGTGCGCCGGGAGAACGGTCGCCAACCGGTCTCCTCCAGCGACTCGACCAGCCGTCGACCCAGGTACTCGCCGCGGATCTCCAGGTCCTGGTCGTGCTGCGCGGCGTGCACGTCCAGCGGCGGACCGCCGTCCTGGACCGCGCGATCCGTCCTGCCCTGCCGGAGCAGTTCCTCGAACCGCTGCTCGGCAGCGGTAAGCGGACCGTTGTTGTCCCACGGCTTGACGACCGGCACCCGTGCTCCCGAACTTGTCCAACCCGATGATTCACACGAAAGGTAGTCGATCAACTACCCCTGGAACTCTGACGTGTGATCTCGACTGCTGGTTGCGACACATTCCGCGGTACACCGAGATGGCGTACAGCTCCGTCGTTCCACGTGAAACTGGTCGTGAGTGCGAAAGCGGGCTCCAACTCGCTTTCGCACTCACGACCTGTCAGGTCACTCCGCGGCGTGGGTGTGCGTGGGGTCGAGGACGCGGGCCAGGAAGGTGCGGGTGCGGTCCTCCTTCGGGGCGCCGATGACCTCGGCGGGCGGGCCCTGCTCGACGATCACGCCAGCGTCCATGAACAGCACCCGGTCGGCCACCTCGCGGGCGAACTGCATCTCGTGGGTCACCACGAGCATGGTCATGCCCTCGTCGGCGAGCTGCCGCATCACGCCGAGCACGTCGCCGACCAGCTCCGGGTCCAACGCCGACGTCGGCTCGTCGAACAGCATCACCTTCGGGTTCATCGACAGCGCCCGCGCGATCGCGACCCGCTGCTGCTGACCGCCGGAGAGCTGCGCGGGCATCGCGTCGACCTTGTCGGACAAGCCGACTCGCGCCAGGTTCTCCCGCGCGATCCGCTCGGCCGCGGCCTTGTCCCGGCCCAGCACCTTGCGCTGCGCGACGGTCAGGTTGTCCAGCACGTGCAGGTGCGTGAACAGGTTGAACTGCTGGAACACCATGCCGATGTGCCGCCGGGCGCCGTCCAAGTCGGTGTCCGGGTCGGTGAGCTCGGCTCCGTCCACCACGACCTTGCCCGCGCTCGGCTCCTCCAGCAGGTTGACGCAGCGCAGCAGGGTGGACTTGCCGGAGCCGGACGGACCGATCACGCACACCACGTCGCCGCGGTCCACCTCCAGGTCGATGCCGCGCAGCACCTCCAACGAGCCGAACGACTTGCTCAGCCCGGTGATCTCGATCATGACGTCGCTCATGACTGGTCCGCCTCTCCGCGATTCACTGGTCCGCCTCTCCGCGATTCACAGTGGTGGTGGCGTCCAGCGCGAATCTCCCGTTTCGGGGTTTCTGGTGGCTGGCTTGCTTCACGGTCCCCTGAGGTGCGGTTGAGGAGGACTGCGGTTGGCACAGGGCTGCTCATGCCCCCGCACCTCCGTGTCCGGCCTTGGTCCGCACCCCGCCGTACTTGCGCTCCAGCAGGTCGGAAACCCGGGAGAGCGGAATCGTGATGATCAGGTAGCACAACCCGGCGACCAGCAGCGGCGTCAGCGACGCGTACTCGTTGAGCGCCGCCCGGCCGAACTTCGCCAACTCGTACTGGCTACCGGCCAGCCCCAGCAGGTAGATCAGCGAGGAGTCCTTGGTCAGCAGGATCAGCTCGTTGGTCAGCGGCGGCAGAATGATCCGGAACGCCTGCGGCATCACCACGGTGACCATGGTGCGCAGCGGCGACATGCCCAGCGAACGCGCCGCCTCGACCTGGCCGCGCGGCACCGCCTGCACGCCCGCCCGGATCGTCTCGGCCATGTAGGCGGCGCCGACCAGGCCGAGCGCGAGCATCGCGGTCGAGTAGATGTCGAAGCGCAGCTGGAAGGCGATCGGCACACCGAAGCCCAGCGCGATGAACACCAGCAGCGCGGGCAGGCCGCGGAACAACTCGATGTAGCCGGTGGCGATCCACCGGTACGGCGCGACCGGCGACATCTTCATCAGCGCCAGCAGGATGCCCAGTCCCAGGCCGAAGCCGAAGCCCAGCGCGGTGTAGATGATGGTGTTCACCAACGCCGTGGTGATCACCTCGGGGAACTGCGCGACCGCGACGTCGACGTTGAAGAACGCGCGCGCGATCGAGCCCCAGTCCGCGACCACTGCCGCGACCAGGATGACCACGATCAGCACGCCGTACTGGATGCCGCGGTTCAGCCTGGCGCGCTGTCGTCGGCCCAGACCTGCCGTGGGCCGCTCGGTTTCCGTTGTCATGAAGTCTCCTGATCAGTGTTCGGGGCCGACGGTTGGAGCACCCGTCGGCCCCGCCTTGGCAACCGGGGCGCTCACCCCGAGGTCGCAGCAGTGCCCGATCCGCACTCGGCGTCGGACCAGCACGCGGATCTCGGACGCGCCGAGATTCCGCTCAGCTGGCCCACCTGCTCACTGCGGTGCCTTGCCGAACCACTTCTCGTAGATCCTGTTGTACTCGCCGTTCTCCTTGAGCTTCTTCAGCGCGGCGTTGACCCGGTCCTTCAGCGCGGTGTTGCCGGTCGCCACCCCGATGCCGTACTGGTCACCGGTGGTGAACTCGTTGGTGATCTCGACGTTCGGGTTCGTCTTGACGAAGTCGCCGAACACGCTGTTGTCGTTGATCGCCGCGTCGACCTGACCGGTCTCCACCGCGGTCACCGACAGCGGCAGGTCCTCGAACTGCACGACCTCGTAGCCGTTGGCGGCCTTGTTGTCGTTGGCATAGGTCTCGCCGGTGGTGGCCAGCTGCACGCCGAGCTTCTTGCCGCGCAGGTCGGCGAGGCTGCGGATGTTCGAGCCCTTCTTGGTCAGCAGCGCCTGGGTGGCCTCGAAGTACGGGTCGGAGAAGTCGAAGTTCTCCTCGCGCGGTGGGGTGATGCTCATGGCCGCGGCGGCCACGTCGCAGCGCCGCGTGTTGAGGTCCTCACCGGACTGGATGCCCTCGAACGGGGTGTCCACGATCTCCTGCGTGAGTCCCATGTCCTTGGCGATCGCGTCGACCAGGTCGACGTCGAAGCCGACCACCTTGCCCTGGTCGTGGAACTGGAACGGCTTGTAGTCCATGTGCGTGCAGGTGGTGAGGACGCCAGCCTTGATCACCTGCACACCGCCGTCGGCCGTGCCACCACCGCCGGTGGTGGATTCGGCACAGCCCGCCGCCGCGGCGGTGGCCAGGGCGAGAGCGGGCAGCAGAGCCATCGCTCGTAGTGTTCTGCGACGCGCCACGATGTCACTCCTAGTAGGTGAGAACGCGAGTGCTCGAATGGTGCCACTCGTTCGGGTGTAATCCCAATGCTGAGTATTGCGAACCCATCAAGTTTTCCCGCCGTCGCCGGACACCGGTCGACGGGCGATCGGAAACCTGCCAGCGGAGAACCGGGAACACGAAAGGAATTCCGCCGAACCTCCCCTGTTCATGCGGGTTGTTGCCCGCGATTGCTGGGTGGACCTCAGTTTCATGTGGTATGTGCCACTGGTCAACAGGGAGCGACCAGCGCGCTGCGAAGCGCGACCCCGCGCACTCGCCAACGATCACGCGAGGTGCACGCAGCGTGTCCGCCGGAGTCGCTTTGTCGAGAAATCGCCACTACCCCATCCGGCGGTCGAGCAGGTATCCGCTGGTTAGGAGACTTCGACGGGGCGCAGCGCCCTCGACCACCAGCCCCGAGGAGGTCACGATGATGCGATCGGCCGCGCGGTGGGCGGCAGCCGCCCTGACCGCGCTCGCTGCCGTCGCGCTACCCGTCGCCCACGCCCAAGCCCCGGCTGCCAAGTCCTTCGACGTGCTCCAGCTCAACCTCTGCAACAGCGGCTTCGAGGACTGCTACTCGGCTGGCAAGTCGGTCGACGCCGCGATCGCGGCGATCCAGCAGCGGCGGCCGGACGTGGTGACGCTCAACGAGATCTGCGCACGAGACATCACCCGCATGACGAACGAGACCGGCTACCTGTGGGAGTTCACGCCGGTCGGCGACAAGGCGACGGGCAGCCCGTACGCCTGCAAGGACGGCCGCGGCGACTACGGCATCGCCATCCTGACGCACCCCGATCTCGGCGCGGCCGGGACGCCGGTAGAGCGGCAGTACCTCGCGCAGGACGGCAGCAACGAGCAGCGCGTGCTGCTGTGCGTGCCGTACTCGAAGGTCGCGGCGTGCACCACGCACCTGGCCGCGAGCGACGCCCAGATCGCGGCTGAGCAGTGCCGCGAGCTGTCCGGGGTCGCACTCGCGCTCGGCACCGAGACGGTGATCGGCGGCGACTTGAACCTGCTCTCCGGTGGCAACCCCGACGTGCAGTCCTGCGTGCCAAACGGTTGGTACCGCAAGGACGACGGCAGCGTGCAGCACGTGTTCGCGATGGACACCTTCCAGTTCGAGCGAGCCGAAATGCTCCCGATCGACGGCACGAACCACCCCGGCCTACTCGTCGAAACGGCGCACTAGAGGAGAGTTCGCGGGGGGTGGTTTGCATGGCGGTGCGGGTAGCGGAACCTCAGAGGTCTTCTCGACTCCGGGATCCCCGATTGACGTATGTCCAAATACGCGGCGTCGGGGCTGTCCTCGCGAGAAAACCCCTGAGAACCCGCGGCGGTGCAAGTGCCGTAGGTGGGCTGAGCGCCTTCGGCGCTTGCGACCGCTCAGCCGTGGGCTTCAGTTGCTCGTCGCGGCGGCAGTCGACCACCGGAAGTTGTTACCGACTATCTGTTGCTGGGCCCCTTCCCGCTGGGAAGGGGCCCTCGTCGTCAGCCTGGGGGAGCTGGTGGTGGGGCTCCGCAGTGGATGATCGGCTGCGGGTCGTACACCGTGCGCTGGGTTTCGGTGCGCACCTGGCCGGTGGAGATGTCCCGGATGGTCCTGGTGTCGGTCACCGTGAAGCCCGGCGCCCCCTTGCTCGCACTGCACGGCTCGCCCGGCGGCACGACCTTCTCGTGCGGCTGCGTGGGCGCGGTCCGCTCACCGGTCTGCGAAGTCACGTCGAACTGCTTGGTGCCCCACATCGTCACCGTGATCGACGACGACGTCCAACGCGTGGTGATCATGATGCCGCTCTTGGCGACGTTCTTGAACTTGACGTCGATGACGCTGCTGCCGTCGGGGTTCTGGAACACGGTGGCCTCGCGGCCAGCCGGATAGCGGCTGATGTAGTAGCTGTGCGCCTTGTGCTCGACGTTCTGCATACCGGCGAAGTACGAGGCGTTGTACAGCGTGGTGGCGAACTGCGAGATGCCGCCGCCGACGGCCCGCGCCGGTCGACCGTCCTCGATGATCCCGGACTCGACGTAGCCCTGCGGGGTGCCGCGCGGTCCGGTGTAGCCGTTGAGGCTGAAGGTCTCGCCGGGCTTGATGATCGCGCCGTTGACCTGCTCGGCGACCCGCCGGATGTTCACCCCGGACGCGGGTTCGAAACCACCGGTGGTGAACTCGCCGACCACCTCGCGGATGCCCAGCCCATTGGCCTGCTCGGTGGTGAACTTGGCGGGTTGGTGCACGTAGATCGCCTGCACGGTGCGGTCCTGCGGCCTGCCGAACACCTCGTTGATCCGCTCGAAGCTCTTGGCCCAGTCGATGCCGATGCCGTCGATCGACGGGTGGACCACCGGGGTAGCGCCCTCCAGCACGATCTCGGCGTCCTTGCCGGGCTTGAGCGTGTCGGCCAGCTGCGGTTCGACGCTGGCGATCGCGGTCGGCAGGTCCAGGTTGGCCTTCAGCCCACCGAGGCCGTCCGGCTCGAAGCGCAGCGACGCGGCGATGGCCTCCGGCGTGAAGGTCGCGTTCTTGCCCTCGCCTCGTACCGTGACCGGCGCCGACACCGCAGGCTCGGCGATGTCGCGCAGCGCCGTGCGCACGCCGTCGATCGTCGTGGTCACCGGCTGCTCGGTGTAGGGCACCTGCACCGGGATGTCGTCGGCCCAGTGGGCGAGCACCTCGTCGGTGGCGCGCTGCACGTCGATGCTCTGCCCGGTCAGCGGGGCGACCGCGACCGGCTTGGTGCCTTCGAAGCGGATGGTGCCCTCGGCCGGGGCCCGGTCCAGCTGCGGGCGGACCTGCTCCAGCGCCTGCACCAGCTGCTCGCGGTCGCCGTGGCTGATCGGGGTGACCTCGTGCGTGGCGAACAGCGAGCCAAACCGGGTGAACGGGTTCAGCGGCTGCTGGCCCGCCTGCTCCACGGTCGCCGCCCAGTCCATCTCTAAGCCGACCTGGTCCGGGTTGATGGTGGCGGCGCGTTCGCCGACCTGCAGCCGCACCGGCTCGTTCAGGCCGGGGGTGAGCTGGTCGCGCAGCTCGGTCTCGGCGACGGCCTTGTCCAACCCGCCGATGTCGACACCAGCGACCACGGTGCCACGCGGCACCTGGCCACTGGTGAAGATCAGGTCGCCGACGTAGAGCAGCGCGAGTGCGCCGACCGCGGCCCCGGCCGCGATCCCGGCCCGGATCAGGCCGCGGCGCTTCCGGTCGGCCGAGGACTCGGCCGGGGGCGACGGCGGCACGGTGCCGGACCAGCCGCTGGTGTCGGCGCCGACCCGCGGAATCGCCTGGGTCTCGCTGATGGGGAAGTTGGAGAAGTCCGAGGGCAGCGCGGCGATCTGGGCGGTGCGCTCGGCGTCCGACTCCGGTTCGGGCTGCTTGCCCTGCGTGGGCAGGTTCGGCCGGGTGCGCTCCTCGAAGGCGGGGTTCACCGGCGAGAACCGAGTGGTCTGCTCGGCGCCGCGCTCCGACTGGGCGCCGTCAGCAGGACGCTGGTCCGGGTTGGGACGGAACCGATCGGTCGACGGATCCGCACTTCGGTGATCGTGGTCTTCCGGCACCGCTTCCCCTTCTCCTGTCGGTCCTGCGGTGGGGCGCGTCGAATTGCTCGATGGCCGGTGGGGCACCGACCGGAAGTGCTGCGGCGATCACCCTCGCACGGTCCGCCGACCGGCCAGCAGCCTGGTCCGCCTACAGGTAGAGCCCAGTGCCCTGCTCGGTGCGCTCACTGGCCACGGCGTGCAGATCCCGCTCCCGCATCACCAGGTAAGCCTGGCCCTGCACCTCGACCTCGAACTGCTCGTCGGGGTTGAACAGCACCTGGTCACCGACTTTCACGGTACGCACGTGACTGCCCACGCCGAAGACCTCGCCCCAGAGCAGCCGCTTGGCCACCTGGGCGGTCGCCGGAATCACGATGCCGCCGCTGCTGCGGCGTTCCCCGGACTCCGGAGAGATGCGCACCATGACCCGGTCGTGCAGCATCTGGATTTCGAGCTTGGCATCGGTCACCCGAAAAGTTTACTTGCCACCACCGGGTGACCAACCGGCCAGGTCACGTGTTGTGGGTCGTGAGTGCGTAACCGGGCTCCGACCCGGTCGCGCACTCACGACCCCGGTCGGGCTTGGTGCTCGTCTTTGATCTTGTTTTTGAAGCGGCGAAACCGCTTAGCCCACCTACGCACCTTGCACCGCCACGCAAAACGAGCTTGGAAGACAGTTCTCAGGCGTCGAGGCCGCCCATTACTAGGGGCAGTCGGTTCGGTCCGGCGGCAGTGATCTTGATCGGCACGCCCCAGTCCTGCCTGGTCAGGCGGCAGACCGGGTGTTCAATGGCAGGGTCGTCGTCGCAGCTGGCGGCCTGCGCCACCACGTGCAGCACACCCTGCTCGATGCCGTCGGCCAACACCAAGCGACGGACCAGGTCGGTGCCGGCACCGGCGCCTTCGACCAGCAGGTTCGCCGGGGAAGAGCTGATCTCCAGCCGGGTCGACGGCCCGTAGCGGTCGTCCAGCTTGGTGCCCGGCGGCGGGGTGAACACCACCGCGAGCTCGACCTCGCCCCCGCCGATCTCCGTCGCTGGCCGCTTGACCTGCTGCGATGCCCCTTCGACGAGCTGTGCGGCGACGCCCGGGGGCACCGGCCGTTCGATCCGGTGCGCGGCCGAGGCGACCACGACCAGCTCACCGTCCACGACCGCCGCACCGGACGGCTCGGCGACCTCGGTCGCCAAGGTGGACACCTCGCCGGTCGCCGGTTCGTAGCGCCGGATGGCCCCGTTGTAGGTGTCGCAGATCGCGACCGAGCCGTCGGGCAGCACCGCGACGCCCAGCGGGTGCTGGAGAAGGGCCTGGTCGGCGGGACCGTCGGCGTGCCCGAAGTCGAACAGCCCGGTGCCGACGGCGGTCCGCACCTCGAAGCCCGCGTCGGTGGCCTCGACCCAGCGCAGCGCCGAGGTCTCGGAGTCCGCCAGCCAGAGCCGGTCGCCGCCGTCGGCCAGGCCGGACGGCTGGGCGAAGAACGCCTGGTCAGCGGCGCCGTCGCGCAGGCCCTCGACAGTCGTCCCGGCGAACCGCCGGACCGCGCCCGCGATCGGGTCGAACAGGCCGAGCGTGTGGTTGCCCGCCATCGCGACCACGACCCCACCAGCGGGTTCCCACCAGGAGACGTCCCAGGGGCTGGTCAGCGGCACCTCCAGCGCGGGGCCCTGGTCCGCGCCGTCGCGCCACTGCTGCCCGGTCCCGGCCAGCGTGGTGACGTGGCCGTCCGCCAGCCGAACGCCACGCAGCAGGTGGTTGACGGTGTCGGCAACGACCACGTCGTACCCGACCTGCTCGGCGACGTGCGGCGGCAGCAGCGCGAGCCCGGCGGGCTCGGCGAACTCGGCGGCATTCCCGTCGGCGCGACCGCGCTGACCAGTGCCGATGCGACGCACCACGGTCTCGCCGTCGGCGGCGAACTCCACCAGGGAGTGGTTCGCCGAGTCGGAGACCAGCAAGTTCCCGTTGTCCAGCGCGACGACCTTGCCGGGGAAGCGCAGCGTCGTCCCAGCCGCTTCCGGCGGCACGTACGGACCGTCGCCTCGATGCAGCGTGCCCTTGGCCTCGTGCTCGGCGATGACCTCGGTGATCACGCTGCGCAGTGCGGCAACATGTCCCTCACCAGCGGCAACGTGCACGACGTAACCCTCGGGATCCACCACGACCAGCGTCGGCCACGCCTTGACGGCGTAGTTCTGCCAGGTGGTCAGCTCCGGGTCGTCGAGCACCGGATGGTGCACGGCGTACCGCTCGACGGCCGCGACCAAGGCGTCGGGATCGGCTTCGTGCTCGAACTTCGGCGAGTGCACGCCGATGGTGACGACCTCCTCGGCGAACTCGGCCTCCAAGGGCCGGAGCTCGTCGAGCACGTGCAAGCAGTTGATGCAGCAGAACGTCCAAAAATCGAGCAATACGACTCGTCCGCGCAGATCGGCCAGCTTGATCTGCTGCCCGCCGGTGTTCAACCACTGACGGCCCACGAACTCGGGGGCGCGGACTCGGGCGCGCGGTTTCCGCTGTTCAACACTCACGCCCCGAGTCAACAAGACGGTGTGATGCGGTGTTCCGTGGGGGAGCCCTGCTGAGTCGGTCGTCACGGTCCGGCTTTCGACCAGGTCTCGTTTAACTCGTCGATCCGGTCTGCGCGGCGTGACAGGATCACCGACGTGCCAGCAGCCATGACGCCCGGCCAGCTCGCCGCCCGCACGTCACGTGCTCTCGACGCGGCTATCGCCGCAGGTCGCGATCTCGGGCTCACGGTGACCGACGCGACCGTGCTCCACGACATGTTCTCGGTTGTCGTGCACCTCGCGCCGTCACCGGTGGTGGTCCGGGTGCCCACCGTCCTGCCGTCGTACGCCGACCTGCACACCCAGGCGGCGCGGCAGCAGGTGGAGCTCGATGTGGTGGCGTGGCTCGCGGAACAGGGCACCCCGGTGATTCCACCGAGTCCGCTCGTGCCGCGGGAACCCGTGCGGCACAACGGTTTCTCGATGACGTTCTGGCAGTTCGTCGAACTGGACAACAGCGCCGAGCCCGACTTCGTGCACAACGCCAGCCTGATCGCCGACCTGCACGCCGCGCTGCGCGACTATCCGCGCGATCTGCCGTTCCTGTCAGCGGCCGAACCGAAGATGGTCGCGGAGGGTCTTGCCGCCCTCGAAGCACGTCCTGACCTCATCGCCCCGGCCGATCTCGACCGCGCGCGACGGGAGTGGGAGGTCCTGGAACCCGTTGTCAGCTCGCGTACCGGATTCGAGGCGGCGTTTCCGGGAATCGACGTCCAGCCGATCCACGGGGACGCCCCCGTGGTCAACATCGTCGCCACGCCGGACGGCGCGCTGTACGCCGACTTCGAGCTGGTAACGCTCGGACCGGTCGAATGGGACTTGGCGTTGTTCGGTCCCGATTGCGAGGCCGCGTACAACTCCGCCGCGCAGCGCCGAGGGCTGCGTCAGCTGGACGAGCGCCTGCTTCGCGTCGTCACCGCCGTGGGCATGTCCCGGACGGTGGCGTGCCTCGCGTTCACGCCGCAGTTGCCCATGCTCGCGGAGGCGCTGAAACCCGCCATCGAGCAATGGCGGACGATGCCGTTCGCTGGCGGCCTGGACGACTGACCGCCGAAGCACTCGCGAAGCGGCCGATCCCACACCGGTGGTGTTCACGGAGTAAACACACCGCACGCCGCGCCGGTTGCGCGTGGTGGCCGCGGTCGCTAACGTACAACCATGTGGTTGTAGATCAGATGGATGCCGACGAGGTGGACCGCCTTTTCCACGGCCTCGCCGACGCGACCCGCCGGGACATCGTCGTGCAGGTGCTGCGGCAGGAACAGTCGATCTCCTCGCTCGCACGCCGGTACGACATGAGCTTCGCCGCAGTGCAGAAGCACGTCGCGGTGCTGGAACGGGCCTTGCTCGTCACCAAACATCGGCGCGGACGGGAGCAGCTGGTCCGCGGCAACCCCGACATCCTGCACAAAGCCGCCCGCCTGCTCGACGAGTACGAGCAGATCTGGCGCCACCGCGCCCGAAGCATCGAAGAAATCCTGTCCGAGGACCGAGAGACGAGGACTGAACGATGACCGTGATCAGCACCCAGAAGGACGCGGAAGCGCTGACCCTGACGTTCGTCGCGGAATTCGACGCGCCGGTCGAACGCATCTGGCAGGTGTGGGAGGACCCGCGCCAGCTCGAACGCTGGTGGGGCCCGCCCACCTGGCCCGCGACCTTCGAGCAGCACGACTTCACCGTCGGCGGTCGCTCGCGGTACTACATGACCGGCCCCGACGGTGAGAAGGCACCTGGCTGGTGGCAGATCACCGCGATCGACGCGCCGCACCACCTGGAGTTCGACGACGGCTTCGCCGACGAGAACGGCGAACCCGTCACCACGATGGATCCCGTCCACACCACGGTGACGTTCGAGGCGACCGGAACGGGAACTCGCATGGTCAGCGTCAGCGCTTTCACCACCACCGAACAGCTGGAGCAACTGCTCGCGATGGGCATGGAGGAAGGTCTGCGACTGGCCATGGGCCAGATCGACGAGTTGCTCACCGGCACCGAAGCCTGAACAGCGCACTCGCGCACGGTGACCGCGCCGTGCGCGAGTCCAAGTTCCAGGACGGGCTCTTACGGTTCCGCTTCGCTCCACTGCGTTCTTCGGTGTTGTTCCTGGCACTGTGCTGCCATCGTGGTCGCGATCGGACAGCAGCACGGAGGGCAAATGCGTGACGGCGAGTGCGTGTTCTGCGCGATAGTGCGCGGCGAAGCGGAGTCCAGCGTGGTCTACGACGACGCCGACGTGCTGGCGTTCATGGACCTTCGACCGGTGACGCCCGGACACCTGCTGGTCGTGCCGAAGACGCATGCCGCTGGGCTGGAAGACCTCGACGTGGCGGACGGCCAGCAGGTCTGGGCGGTCGGCCACCAGCTCGCCAGGGCACTGCGCCGCTCGGGGCTTCGGTGCGACGGCATCAACCTGTTCCTGGCCGACGGGGCAGCGGCGTTCCAGGAGGTCTTCCACGCTCACCTGCACGTGTTCCCGCGTTTCGTCGGCGACGGTTTCCGCATCGCCGCGGACTGGCGCGAACGGACCCGAAGCGAGCTCGACGAAACCGCTGCCGTGCTGCGCAAAGCCCTCGCCGCCCCAACCTCGTGACGCGGCTGGTACCGCCACCGTCAGTTCGTCCGGCCGGGCGCACTCGCGCCGCGTTCGACGAGATGTCCGCCGATCTTCAGGACCTCCGCGCAGAAACGGCGTGCGAGTTCCGCTTCCTCCGGCGTGCAGTCGAGCAGCACCTTCAGCTCGACGTCGCGTTTCTGCCGGTCAGCCGTCAGCAGCACGCCAACCACGCCCCGTCCGCTGGCACTGCCGATGAACACGTCGACTTCGGCTCCGTCAACCGCGCGGGTGTTCGCGAGGTGGCCGTAGTCCAGCGGGTAGGTCACGCCGGGAAAGTGCGGATGCGGCTGAGCTCGTCTACGGTCCACGGCCACGGCTGAGCTGGCGGCGAGCTCGTCGAGGATGGCGAAGAAGTCGGACACGAATCCTCCGGGAAGCGACCGCGGTATCGCCACGCCTGGTCAGCGGTCAGCGCCTGCTTCGGTCGAGGACGTAGTAGGCGGTAGCTGCCAGGGCGGGCACGAGGGTGCTCACCAGCACGATGACCACTTCCATTCGCAACCTCCCTTCGTCGAACGTGTCCCGTGCTGACGGATCGCCGAGGCATCCGGGAATAACGCCCGGGGCGACGGGTTGTCAGCTGGTGGGTGGGCGAGTGCCCGAAATCCGGCAGGCGCGCCGGAATTGGAAAGCCCCGCGATGCTGCCAGGTCGGGGGTCCGACAGCACCGCGGGGTCATCCTGCATATCGACGACCCACGGCCTCCCGTTACACACCCATCGGCATGTGTCTTAGGTCACGTCAAATTCAACCGACCCAGCGATGCCCGACCGTCCGAATCAGTGCCTATACGAATATCTAGCGATCCAGCTAGATAGCGCTAGAAGTCGGTAGCGCATGACGTCGGGATCCCACAGCGCCCCCCGTACCGCCAGGAAAAGCATTGCTCTGGACAGTCGCTACTCCTGGGTGAGCAGGTAGCGGCCGAAGTGCGGGACGGTGAACGCGATCAGGCCGCGCTCGCCGGAGTACACCAAGCCCTTCTTGATCAAGCTGTCCCGCGCCGGGGACAGCGAGGAAGGTCGGCGCTCCAGGTATTCCGCGATGGAGGCCGTCGGCGCGGGTTCGTCGCGGCCCTCGACCAGTTCCGCCATCGCGCGCAGGTACTCGCGTTCGGCGGGCGTGGCCCGTTCGTAGCGGGAGCCGAAGAAGCCGACCGCGAGCTCGGATTCCGCCTCGGGCGCCGCCAGTCGCACGTCCTCGTCGCTGATCTCGGTGCGCACCGCCGCATCCCAGGTCGCCTTGCCGTACGCCTGCACGAAGTACGGGTAGCCGCCCGAGATCGAGAACAGCGCGTCCAGGGCGTCCGAGGTGATCTCGGCCGCCTCGCGCTCGATGGGCGCGACGACGGCGCGGTCGGCGTCCGAGCGGTCCAGCCGGTCGATCCGCACGTAGCGGAACAGCCGCTCGGAGTACGACTTGCTGGCCGACAACACCGCGGGCAGGTGTGGCAAACCCGCACCGACGACCACCAGCGGCGCCCCGGACTGGGACAGCTCGTGGCAGGCCGCGCACAGGGCCGAGACGTCCGCGGGTGGCACGTCCTGCATCTCGTCGATCAGCAGCGCGATACCGGTGCCGACGTCCGCCGCCAACTCGGCGACCTCGGTGAACAGCTCGACCAGGTCGATCTCGATGTCCCCGGAGTCGGCCCGGCCCTGGGCGGCGGGCACGTCGATGCCGGGCTGCCAGCGGTCCCGCAGCTTCGCGTCGTCCGGATTCGCCTTGAGCGCGAACGCCTTCAGCACGGCGAGCACTTCCTCGACGCGGTCCGGCGCGCGGTGCCGGACCGCGAGGTCGCGGATCGCGCGGTGCAGCGCGGCGGACAGCGGTCGGCGCAGCCCGGCCTCCGGGCGGGCCTCCACCTTGCCCGCGCCCCAGCCGCGCCGGACCGCCATCGACCGCAGCTCGCCGAGCAGCACGGTCTTGCCGACGCCGCGCAGTCCGGTGAGCACCAGGCTGCGTTCCGGGCGGGCGCGGGCGACTCGTTCGAGCACGACTTCGAAGGCGTCGACCTCGCGGTCCCGACCGGCCAGTTCGGGGGGCCGCTGTCCGGCGCCGGGGGCGAAGGGGTTGCGGACCGGGTCCATCCTCGGACTTTATCCAGTCGTCTAGCGCTGATTCGATATTCCGCGAGAAACCCCGATGGGCGTGTCCCGCGCAACCGAAGTCCGGCGCACCGCCGAGCGGGGCGACAGCAGTCTTGTTCCGCATCTCGAAAGACCAGCTCGGTTGGAATCTGACGTTATCCGTTTATCTAGTGGAATTTTTATATAGCTCAATATTTTCCGATGTAGTGCTCCAGCGCCGTCGCTCGGCCAACTGTGGGATTCGACCGGAGTCCGATGCGCCGCCGAAGCCGGGAGCCGAGGATCGGGCCATGACGACGCAGTGGCGGAAACCCCTGTCAGAAGCATTGGAAGCGTTGGGGGTGGATCGCGACCCCGCCGAGTTGTGCGTGGTCGGCGACCTCGGGCAGCTCGACTCGCGGCTTCCGGTGGAGGACACCGCGATCGCCTGCGTCGGCGCGGCGCTGCTCACCTCGACTCGGCGGCCGGTCGAGCTCGCCACCGGGCACGTCGCCACTGCGGTGCGCAGCGAAGCCCACCTCCGGTTGGACGGCGAGCCCGCGTTGAACGGCTTCGCGCCGATGTCCAGGTTCTGGCGGGCAGCCGACGGCTGGGTTCGCACCCACGGCAACTACCCCTGGCACCGCGCAGCGTTGTTGCGCGCGCTCGACGCTTCCGACGACGTCGCAGCGGTGGGGTCCGCGATCGCGGACATCCCGGCGCGCGAGGTGGAATCCCGTGTGGTCGCGTCCGGCGGGATCGCAGCGGCCGTGCGGACTCCGGCGCAGTGGCAGGCCGAACCGCCGGGCTGGGCGGTGGCCTCGCGGCAACTCGTCGAAACACGTCGGGTCGGGGACGCCGCACCCCGGAGCAGGGAAGATCGCTTTCGGGTCTTGGATCTGACGCGGGTGATCGCCGGGCCGGTGTGCACCCGATTCCTCGCGGCGCTCGGTGGCGACGTGCTGCGCATCGACCCGCCGCACCGCCCGGAACGGCCGGGCAGTTACGACACGCTGCTCGGCAAGCGCACCGCGATGCTCGATGCCAACACCCCGGAAGCCCTCGTGCGGCTGCACGAACTGCTCGACCAGGCGGATGTGCTGGTGCACGGCTACCGACCGGGAGCCCTCGAGCGCTTCGGGTTCGGGATCGAAGAACTCGCCGAGCAGCACCCCGGCCTGGTGGTGGTGACGCTGTCGGCGTGGGGGAGTTCTGGGCCGTGGGGCCAGCGGCGCGGTTTCGACAGCATCGTGCAGGCCGCATCCGGTATCGCGGTCGTGGCGTCGACCGGTGATCGGCCAGGTGCGCTGCCCTGCCAATTGCTCGACCACGGCACCGGTTATCTCTGCGCGGCAGCGGCACTCGACGGGCTGCGCCGCCAGTCCGAAACGGGCGGCACCTGGCTGCGCGAACTATCCCTGGCCCGCACCGCGCACTGGCTGCTCGGCCAACCGCGCGAGCAGCGGCCGAGCGTGCCGACAGATGTCCAGCGCTGGCTGGCCGAACTCGACTCCCCGGACGGCCGGATCACCGCGGTCACCCCACCTGGCCGGATCGACGGACAACCCCTGACCTGGCCGTTCCTGCACTCCTACGGCACCGATGAACCCCGCTGGTGACCGCGATCAGCGTTCGAGGATGGCGGTCATGCCCTGGCCGCCCGCCGCGCAGATCGAGATCAGACCTCGACCCGAATCCTGCTCCGCCAACAACTTCGCGAGGGTGGCCACGATGCGTCCGCCGGTCGCCGCGAAAGGATGTCCGGCGGCCAGCGACGAGCCGTTGACGTTGAGCTTGGCCGGGTCGATCTCGCCCAGCGGCTTGTCCCGACCGAGCCGGGCCTTGCAGAACTCCGGGTCCTGCCACGCCTTCAGGGTCGCCAGGACCTGCGAGGCGAACGCCTCGTGCACCTCGTAGAAGTCGAAATCGCCCAGCTCCAGGCCCGCCCGGTCGAGCAGCTTCGGCACCGCGTAGGCCGGGGCCATCAGCAACCCGTCGGCACCGCTGACGTGATCGACCGCGGCGGAGACCGCGTCGACGAGGTAGGCGAGCACCGGAAGTCGGCGCTGCGCGGCCCACTCCTCGCTGACCAACAGCACGGTGGACGCGCCGTCGGTCAGCGGCGTCGAGTTGCCCGCCGTCATGGTCGCGCCTTCGCCGCGGCCGAAGACCGGCTTGAGCTTGGCGAGCTTCTCGACCGAGCTGTCCGGACGCATGTTCTGGTCCTTGGACAGGCCCTGGAACGAGGTCATCAGGTCGTCGAAGAAGCCGCGCTCGTAGGCAGCGGCGAGCCGCTGGTGGCTGCGGGCGGCGAACTCGTCCTGCGCTTCGCGGCCGATCTCCCAGGCCAGCGCGGTCTTCGCGGCGTGCTCACCCATCGACAGGCCGGTGCGCGGCTCGGCGTTGCGCGGGATCTCCGGCACCACTTGCCGCGGTCGGATCCCGGTCAGCGCCTTCAACCGCCCGGCCGCGGACTTGGCGTGGTTGGCCCGCAGCAGCACGCGGCGCAGGTCGTCGTTGAGCGCGATCGGCGCGTCGCTGGCCGAGTCCACCCCGCCAGCGATCCCGACGTCGAGCTGGCCGAGCGCGATCTTGTTCGCCACCGATACCACGGATTCCAGACCGGTCGCGCAGGCCATCTGCACGTCGTGCGCCGGGGTGCGCGGATCCAACCGGGAACCCAGCACGGTTTCGCGCGCCAGGTTGAAGTCGCGGCTGTGCTTGAGCACCGCCCCGGCGACGAACTCACCGATCAGCTCGCCCTGCAGCCCGAACCGCGCGATGAGCCCGTCCAAGGCCGCGGTGAGCATGTCCTGGTTGGCCGCGCGGGCGTAGGGACCACCGGAACGCGCGAACGGAATCCGGTTGCCGCCGATGATTGCTACTCGCCGAACGGTGGCCATGGCCTGACTCCCTGATTGATGCGATGCTCCCTGGGCAACCAACCTACCCGCGGGTAGGTTGTGCGTCGAGCTTCGCGTCCCAGACATCGCGGGAGTGTCCAATGGCCGACCGGTACCAGCAGTTCACCCAGTCCCCGATCGGGCGGGAGGTGGTCAAGCGGCTCGGCCTGCCCGCGCCGACTCCACTGCGGCGCCACCGGCCTGGTGATCCGGTGGTCGCCGGGCCGGTGCTGGTCGGCAGCGCACCTGACTCCCGACTCGGCGACGCGATCGCGACGATCACCGAGGACGTCCGCGCGGAGGTGCACCACACGCCCGTGGAAGGCCAGCGCTACGCGGCGCTGATCTTCGACGCGACCGGCATCAGCACCAGCGCCCAGCTGCGCGAACTGCACGAGTTCTTCGGCCCGACGATCCGGCAGACCGACCGCGGCGGCCGGGTGATCGTGCTCGGCACCCCGCCCGAGGCGCACCCGGACCCGCGGACCTCCACCGCGCAACGCGCACTCGAAGGTTTCGTCCGCACTGCGGGCAAGGAACTCAAACGCGGCGCGACCGCGCAGCTGGTCCACGTCGCCGAAGGCGCCGAGAACGCACTGGACTCGACGCTGCGGTTCCTGCTCTCGGCGAAGTCCGCCTACGTCTCGGGCCAGGTGATCCGGATCGGTCCGGCCGAGGTTGCGGAGGTCGACTGGGAACGCCCGTTGCGCGACAAGATCGCCCTGGTCACCGGTGCGTCGCGGGGCATCGGCGAGGCCATCGCGGAAACCCTGGCCCGCGACGGCGCGCACGTGGTGTGCCTGGACGTGCCCGCGCAGGGCGGCGATCTCGCCGAGGTCGCCAACCGGATCGGCGGCACGACCCTGCAGCTGGACATCACCGCCGACGATGCCGCCGACCGGATCGCCGAGCACTTCGCGCAACGCCACGACGGCCTCGACATCGTCGTGCACAACGCGGGGATCACGCGGGACAAGACGATCGGCCGGATGACGCAGCAGCAGTGGGACGCGGTGCTCGCGGTGAACCTGACCGCGCAGGAGCGGATCAACGAACTCCTGCTGGCCGAGCTGCCCAAGTCGCCGCTGCGGCCCGGCGGGCGGATCGTCGGCGTCGCCTCGATCAGCGGCATCGCGGGCAACGTCGGGCAGGCGAACTACGCGGCGTCCAAGGCCGGGGTGATCGGGCACGTGCGCTCGACCGCCGGGATCGCCGCGGACCGCGGCGCCACCATCAACGCGGTCGCACCGGGCTTCATCGAAACCCGGATGACCGCCGCGGTCCCGCTGTTCGTGCGCGAGGCGGGTCGCCGGATGAACAGCATGTCCCAGGGCGGTCAGCCGGTGGACGTCGCGGAGACCATCGCCTGGTTCGCCAACCCGGCATCGGCCGGGGTGAACGGCAACGTGGTCCGCGTCTGCGGCCAGAGCCTGCTGGGCGCCTGACCAGTCGTGAGTGCTCAACCGGGCTCCGGGCCGGTTACGCACTCACGACCCACCTCCCCACGGAACGGAACCTGCGATGCCGGAACTGAGCACTGCACCGAAGCTTTCCGCGCTGTACGTCAAGGCGGTCGTGACCGGGCCGGGTCGGCGGGGCTATCGGCTGCCGGACACCGAATACCTGCGGCGCGGCATCACCATCGACCGCGAGCAGCTGGCCGAGTACAACCGGGTCTGCGGGTTCGGGCTGCGCGACGAGCTGCCGATCACCTATCCGCACGTGCTGTCCTTCGGCCTGTCGGTGCGGCTGATGTCTGACCCCGGATTCCCGTTCCCGCTGGTCGGCTTGGTGCACGTGGCCAACTCGATCTACCAGGAGCGACCGCTGCTGGTGACCGACGAGCTGACCCAGCGGGTTCGGGTGGCGGACCTGCGCCCGCACTCCAAGGGACGGCAGTTCGACGTCATCACCGAGACCACCGTCGGCGATGCGGTGGTGTGGCGCGAGGTCAGCACCTACCTGCGGCGCGGCCCGTCATCCGCGGAAGCCGCGCACCGCAGCGATTGGGATGCGGAACCGACGGCGACCTGGCGGGTGCCCGGCGACACCGGACGCCGCTATGCGGCGGTGTCCGGTGACCGCAACCCCATCCACCTGCATCCGTTGGCGGCCAAGGCGTTCGGGTTCCCCCGAGCCATCGCGCACGGCATGTGGTCGAAGGCGCGGTGCCTGGCGGCGTTCGCCCAGCGGCTACCGGAGGCGTGCGCTGTGGACGTCGAGTTCCGCAAGCCGCTGCTGTTGCCATCCGCAGTGGACTTCGCGATGCGCCGCCAGGACACCGGCTGGACCTTCGCACTGCGTTCCCGGTCCGGCAAACCCCACCTGCTGGGCTCGGTGTGCTGAACCGCCTCGGCGCTCAGGAGTCCGGTGACCAGGAGCGACCTTCGACGAGGTCGCCGAAGCCCATCCAGACCATGTTCATCAGGCGCATCGCCATGCCGTCGGCGGCGTGCTCGGGATGCTGGAACCACCACTCCACCAACGCCTCGCCCGCACCGACCAGCGCCGCCGCGAACGGCTCGGTCTGCTCCGGGTGCATCGGCTGCGCCGATCCTTCGGTCGCCCGCGCCAGCAGCACCGCGATCAGGTTCGTCGCCCGCTCCCGCCACTCGACCAGTTCGCTGACGAACGGCTCACCCTGGAGGTTGGCCTGCCGGTGCAGCACCGTCCAGCCCGCCCGGTTGTGGTGCACGTACTCGAAGAACACCCGCAGGCCGCGCCACAACTGCTCCGCTGGGCTCAACCCCGCTTCCACGGCCGTGCTGATCGCCTCGATCAGCCGGGCGGCCTCCCGCCGGATGCATGCGACGAACAGTTCGTCCTTGGCGCCCAGGTAGGCGTAGAGCATCGGTTTGGAAATGCCCGCGACCTCGGAGATCTCGTCCATCGACGCGGTGTGGAAGCCGTGCGTTGCGAAAACCTCGACTGCGGCGTCCAGGATCTGCCGCTCGCGCACCGCCCGCGGCAGTCGCCGCGACCGGGGGCGGCCGTTGTCCTGACGATCGACCATTTCACCTCTTACGCTGGTCTTTTCGCGCCAGGCTAGATCAGATCGGCCCGGTTCCGCCGCTTGCTTTCGAACCTACTCGAACGTAGTCTTACTCGTGAGTAGGTAATGGAGGTCGCGCTGATGCCCCAACCCGAGTCGGACCCGATCACCGCCCTCGGCGATGTGGACCCCCGGAAGGTCGGCGAGCAGGAGTTCGTCGCGTTGCTGGAAGCCGCCTCCGAGATCGCCGACAGCGGTGCGGCGGTGGATCTCGGCGCGCTTGCCCCCGAACAGTTCGCGCGGCTGATCTCGCGTGCCTCCGACGCCCAGATCGAGGCCGTGATGCAGCGTCCTGAACTGCGGGAACGGATCCTCGACGAGGTCTTCCGGCGGATGGGTGAGCATTACAAGTCGGAAAAGGCCAGCGCGATCGAGGCCGTGGTCCGCTGGCGGATCGGCACCGATGACGACCTGCTGCGCTACGAATGCGTGCTCGCCGACGGCAACTGCACGGTCAGCAAGGACCCGCAGCGCGAACCGAGGGTGACGATCACCTTGCCGCCCGCCGAATTCCTCAAGCTGACCTCCGGCAACGCCTCGGCACCGATGCTGTTCATGAAGGGCAAGCTCAAGGTCGCCGGTGACCTCGGGTTCGCCGCCGGGCTCACCAAGCTGTTCCAGATCCCCAAGGCATGAAGGGCTGTTGCGGACTCGATTCGCACGGGTGCGCGGCTGCGCGGTTTCGACGACGAGGACTGACAGGACGACGATGACTTTCTCCCTGGAACTGAGCGAGGAGCAGCGGGAGCTGCGCGACTGGGTGCACGGCTTCGCCGCGCAAACCATCCGACCGGCCGCGCAGGAGTGGGACGAGCGCGAGGAGACCCCCTGGCCGATCATCCAGGAGGCGGCCAAGATCGGGCTCTACGGCTTCGAAACCCTGGCCACGTTCTGGGCCGACGACACCGGCCTGTCGCTGCCGATCGCCAACGAAGAGCTGTTCTGGGGAGACGGCGGCATCGGCATGGCGATCTTCGGCACCACCCTGGCGGTCGCCGGGATCTTCGCCGCGGGCACGCCCGACCAGCTGGCCGAGTGGGTGCCGCAGTGCTACGGCGACGCGAGCGACCCGAAGGTCGCGGCGTTCTGCTCGTCAGAACCCGGCGCCGGTTCCGACGTCTCGGCGATGCGCACCCGCGCGGTCTACGACGAGGCCACCGACGAATGGGTGCTCAACGGCCAGAAGGCGTGGGCGACCAACGGCGGCATCGCGAACGTGCACGTCGTGCAAGCCGTGGTCAACCCCGAACTCGGCGCGCGCGGCCAGGCCGCGTTCGTGGTGCCACCGGGCACCAAGGGCCTGGCGGCGCCGAGCAAGATCCACAAGCACGGGTTGCGCGCCTCGCACACGGCCGACGTGTTCCTGGACGACGTGCGGGTGCCCGGCCGCTGCTTGCTGGGCGGCAAGGAGAAGCTGGACGAACGTCTGGCCCGCGCCAGCGAGGGTGGCAAGGCCAGCTCGCAGGCGGCGATGCGGACCTTCGAGCTGTCCCGCCCGACCGTCGGCGCGCAAGCCATCGGCATCGCCCGAGCGGCCTACGAGACCGCGCTGGAGTACGCGCAGCAGCGGGAAACCTTCGGGCGGCCGATCATCGAGAACCAGTCGATCGCGTTCACCCTGGCGGACATGCGGATGGAGATCGACGCGGCCCGACTGCTGGTGTGGCGAGCGGCGTGGCTGGGCCGCAACGGCGGGTTCACGGCGGGCGAAGGCTCGATGTCCAAGCTGAAGGCGGGCAGGGTCGCGACCTGGGCAACGGAAAGAGCGATCCAAATCCTCGGCGGCAACGGCTACACCAGGGAATACCCGGTGGAAAGAATGCACCGAGACGCCAAGATCTACGACATCTTCGAAGGCACCGAGCAGATCCAGCAGCTCGTGGTGGCCAGGGCCATCTCCGGCCGTCACATCGCCTGAGCGCTTTCGTTCGAGGCTGAGCCAGCCATCTCGTGGATGAGGGCAGCCCCGGCTGGGGCTGCCCCCTTGGTCCTGGGAGTTCGGGTCAGCGGTCGATGACCGCCCCTCCCTCGCACCGTGGGGCAGGTTGTCGCGGGCCGAGGGAGGAGGTGCGGCCCGCGACAACGTGGATCAACTCCAGTGGGTCACCTCAAGGTCGTCGAACACGCCACCCCAGCACGTGTGGGTGCCCCATCCGGACACGACGACGTCGCCGCCACCCCACCAGCATTCCTTGACGCTGATTTCGTCATCCCATGGATCCGCGAGCGCGGGGGTAGCCGTGGCCAACAGCATTCCGAGACCGAAGCCGGTGGCGATGACGGCCTTCTTGACGCGGTTTCCCATGATCATGTCTCCCTTCAGGGGCCAGAGCGTCGTGCCCCGGCGAGCCTGATGGTTCGACAGCCGACCGCGGCACGCCGCCCGGATAGTCCGAACAGGCGGGTTAACCGGTGTCGCCGCTCGATCGCGAGCAGTGGTCGGCGCGCGGCGAACACGACCGGCCAGAGGGGATTGGGCCCGCCCTGCGTGTGGTATCGAGCCGTCGACGCGGGTGGCGATGTCGGCGCCCGGTTAGGTCCGCACAACCACCGGGCGAAGCCGCGATTCACCTCCACCGGTGGCGGGAGCGCTGGTCGCGACGACACGCCGGGCACGAGCCCAGTGGCGTTCGCCACGGTGCGGAATTGCACAAAGGGTGCCTGAGTTGTACCGGAAAGGTGCACGATTTCGTGGGTCCTTGCCCGGGAAACATTGGGCAGGTGCACCTTCGGCGTTCGTCTGAACGGATGAATGTCGGCGTCGCCGGATCATCATCGGCGTCGGCGTGCGTCACATCGACGCGGCGCAGGCACGAGTGGCGCCTGTACCGCGCCGAGCGAGCTCCGCGGGGAGGGCTCGGCATCGGGGTGCGGCCAGCGACACCGTCGCGGGCGGCGGCCCGGCCACAGCTTCGAGAGTGAACGGGAGGGCGAAGCGGTGAACAAGACCACCCCTGACCTGGAGACACCGATCTTCCGGGAACTGCACGACGAACTCGGCGATCTGCCCGAGATCGACATCCACGACTTCGACCAGCACGCGTTCGACTTCCTTCGCGAGTACGACGAGCAGAAGTCCGCGAAAGACGAGGCCGCGGAGCCTGCCGAGCCGGTGGCGGCATCGGCGGGCACCGGGTCCCGGCGGGGCGGTCGGCGGCGCAAGGGGGACTGATTCCACCGGGCGCTGTCGGTGACTGGTGTCACCATCATGCGCATGACCACGTGGCAGGAATTCGCTGCTGAGGCTCCGGAATTGGCGAGGACCGTCCAGGCGCGGCTGGAGGCGGCCAAACACCATGTGTTGGCCACGTTGCGCCTGGACGGCTCGCCCCGGGTCAGCGGTACCGAGGTCGCCTGGCGCGGCCCGGACCTCACGCTCGGCTCCATGCCGGGCGCCAGGAAAGCACTGGACCTCCGCCGGGACGGCCGGTTCGCACTGCACGCCAACCCCGGCGACGGCTCGATGACCACCCCGGACGTGAAGCTCGCGGGCCGGGCGGTCGAGGTCACCGGCGACGAGCACCGCGCCTGGGTCGAAGAGGCCGAACCACCGAGCAACGACTCGCACCTCTTCCGCCTGGACCTGACCGAAGTGACGACCACCGGTCTCTCCGACGACCAGACCCATCTGGTCATCCACCTCTGGACACCGACCAGGGGCGTCCAGACGTTCAACCGCGCCTGACGGTGCAGGGCACCTCCGGCCGACTCGCTCGGTCCAAAGGTGCCCTGCCAACATCACCCCCGCATGACCGGGGGTTTAACAGGCTGTTCGGCTAGTTCCGGTCAGTACGTGATCGCGATGCCGGGGTCCGCCAGCAGGGCTCCGACGTCGGCGAGGAACTTCGAGCCCTGTTGGCCGTCGACCACCCGGTGGTCGAAGCTCAGCGCCAGCTGGCAGACCTTGCGCGGCACCACCTGGCCGTCCACCACCCACGGCATGTCGCGGATCGCGCCGAGCGCGAGGATCGCCGACTCACCGGGGTTGAGGATCGGTGTGCCGGTGTCCACGCCGAACACGCCCACGTTGGTGATCGTGATCGTGCCGCCCGCCATCTCCGCCGGGGTCGTCTTGCCCTCCCGCGCGGTGTTGGCGAGTCGTTCCAGGGCCTCCGCCAGTTCCTTCAGGGACATCTGGTCGGCGTCGTGGACCTTGGGCACCACCAGGCCGCGCGGTGTGGCCGCCGCGATGCCCAGGTGCACGTAGTCCTTGTAGACGATCTCGCCAGCGGGCTCGTCCCAGGTGGCGTTCACATCCGGGGTCCGGCGGACCGCGAGGCACACGGCCTTCGCCGCGAACGCCAACGGCGTGATCTTGACGTCCCGGAACTCCGGGTGCGACTTCAGGCGTTCCCGCAGCTCCATCATCGGCGTGACGTCGATGGTGAGGAACTCGGTGACGTGCGGGGCGGTGAACGCGCTGTCCACCATCGCCTGCGCGGTCGCCTTGCGGACGCCCTTGATCGGCACCCGGCGCTCCCGCCCGACCGGTGCTTCGGCCGCGGGCAGGCCGACGACCGCGCCACCGGCGGCGGACGTCACGTCCTCGCGGGTGATCACGCCACCGGACCCGGAACCGGCCAGCGCGTGCAGATCCACGCCGAGGTCCTTGGCGAGCTTGCGCACCGGTGGCTTCGCCAGCGGCACGTAACCGCCCTGCTGTTGCGCGACCTGCGGTGCGGCGACCGGCTCGGGCGGCGCCGTGACCTGCACGGACGGCGCGGCCTGGCCTTTGCGCGGGCGGCGCCTCGCGCTGGTCGTGCGCGGGCCGTAGCCCACCAGCGTGGCGATCCGGCCGTTGGCCTCCTCGCCGATCTTGCCGGACCCCTCGGCGGCTGGCTCCGCAGCCGCTCCGCCTTCGAGGTCGATCGTGATGATCGGTGAGCCGACCTCGATGGTCTGCCCCGGTTCGACGAGCAGTTCGCGAACCGTGCCAGCCCACGGGCAGGGCAGCTCCACCGCCGCCTTCGCGGTCTCGATCTCGACGATCACCTGGTTGACGGTGACGGTGTCACCGGGCTGGACGCGCCAGCCTAGGATCTCCGCTTCGGTCAGCCCCTCGCCGACGTCCGGCAGCGGGAATTGCTTGAGCGTCATCGAACGACTCCCTCAGTACGCCAGCGAACGGTCGACCACGTCCAGCACCCGGTCGAGGTCGGGCAGGTAGCCCTCCTCCAACTTGCTCGGCGGGTAGGGCGTGTCGAAGCCCGTCGCGCGCAGCACCGGCGCCTCCAGCGAGTAGAAGCACTCCTGCTGCACCCGGCTGGCGATCTCCGAGGTGACCGACGACTCCGCTGGCGCCTCGCTGACCAGCACCAACCGACCCGTTCGGCGCACCGAATCGAACACCGGGTCCAGGTCCAGCGGGGACAGCGAACGCAGGTCGATGACCTCCAGCTCCAACCCGTCCTCCGCGGCGGCGGTCGCCGCGTCGAGGCAGGTGCGCACCATCGGCCCGTACGCCGCCACGGTCACCGCCGAACCCGCGCGCACCACCCGCGAGTTGAACAGCGGGATCGGCGGCGTGGTCGGGTCGAGCTCGGCCTTCTCGTAGTAGCGGCGCTTCGGCTCGAAGAACAGCACCGGATCGTCGCAGTCGATGGCCTGCTGCAGCATCCAGTAGGCGTCCACCGGGTTCGAGCAGGACACCACCTTCAGCCCGCTGATGTGCGCGAACAGCGACTCCGGCGACTCCGAGTGGTGTTCGACGGCGCCGATGCCGCCGCCGAAGGGCACCCGCACCACGACCGGCATCCGCACCTTGCCCTGGCTGCGGAAGTGCAGCTTGGCCAGCTGGGAGACGATCTGGTCGAAGCCGGGGAAGATGAACCCGTCGAACTGGATCTCGCACACCGGCCGGTAGCCGCGGATGGCCAGCCCGATGGCGGTGCCGATGATCCCCGACTCGGCCAGCGGGGTGTCCAGCACCCGGTGCTCGCCGAAGTCCTTCTGCAGGCCGTCGGTGATCCGGAAGACGCCACCGAGCTTGCCCACGTCCTCGCCCATCACCAGGACCTTCGGGTCCCGCTCCAGCGACGCGCGCAGGCCCATGTTCAGCGCCTTGGCGATGGTCACGGTCTGGGTGCCTGCCGTGGCGGTGGGGCGTTCCAATGCGGGCGCGGCCATCAGCGCACACCTCCTGCCATCGCCTCGTCGTCGACGAATCCGGCCAGGTACCGCAGGTATTCCTCGCGCTGGGCGGCCAGCTGCGCGGTTTCCTCGGCGTAAACCTCGGAGAACATCCGGGCCGGTGGTGGTTCGGGCATGTTGAAGCAGAATTCGCGCAGCCGCGCGGCGAGCTCGTCAGCTTCGGCGTCGATGCCGTCGAAGAAGTCCTGCCCGGCGAACTTCTCGCGGATCAGGTGCACCCGCAGCCGTTCGATCGGGTCCTTGAGCTTCCACGCCTCCTGCTCGTCGGCCAGCCGGTAGCGGGTCGGGTCGTCGGAGGTGGTGTGCGCGTCCATCCGGTAGGTGAACGCCTCGATCAGCACCGGGCCGTTGCCCTGGCGGCACTCGTCCAGCGCCCACCTGGTGACCGCGAGGCTTGCCAGCACGTCGTTGCCGTCCACCCGGATGCCGGGGAAGCCGTAACCGCTGGCGCGCCGGTACAGCGGCACGCGGGTCTGGCGCTCCAGCGGCTCGGAGATCGCCCACTGGTTGTTTTGGCAGAAGAACACCACCGGGGCGTCGTAGACCGCTGACCACACCATCGCCTCGTGCACGTCGCCCTGGCTGGTGGCGCCGTCGCCGAAGAAGACCACGGTGGCCTCGCCGTCGGGATCGCCGACCTTGCCGTCGAAGCGCTGGCCCATCGCATAACCCGCGGCGTTCAGGCACTGGTTGCCGATGACGATCGTGTACAGGTGGAAGCGGGTGGTGTTCGGGTCCCAGCTGCCGTGGTCGGTGCCGCGGAAGATGCCCAGCAGTTCCGTCGGGTCGATGCCGCGGCACCAGGCGACACCGTGTTCCCGGTAGCTGGGGAAGGCCATGTCCTGCGGCTGCATCGCTCGACCGGCGCCGATCTGCGCGGCTTCCTGGCCCAGCAGCGGCACCCAGATGCCGAGCTGGCCCTGCCGTTGCAGCGCGTTGGCCTCCCGGTCGGCGCGGCGCACCAGCACCATGTCCCGGTACAGGTCGCGCAGCTGCGCAGCGGAGATGTCGATGTCGAAGTCCGGGTGCGTGACCCGCTGACCTTCTGGGGTGAGGAGCTGAACCAGGTCAGCCCCACCTTCGCTCGTCGCGCGCAAACCGGCGATCACCTGCTCCCGTGTGGGTTTCGCTGCGGTAGCGGCAGGGGGTCCGGCGGCGCCTTCGGTGGCCGATGAAGTGCCCGATCGCGTCCATTGTTCGGGGGACATGTGTGATCTCCTCTTGTCACGCCGAACCACCCCGCTTGTGGCGAAGTGGCCCAGCTGCCCCAGCCCGAACCGCCGGTGACCTGGTGGGTCGGGCGGTCGACCGGAGCGTTGGATCGCTCCCCGTCATCCTGGCACGAAACCAGCCGCTTTCGTGAGCCCTGCCACAGGGTTTCAGCCCGGCCCCGCCTGGACCGGACATCCGCCCGCCTGATCACCGTAGTTCGCTGCCAATCTGACGAAAACCGCAGGTCATCGAAGTAATGGAGGTCCGACTAACGCTTTGCGGACCATCGTGGTCCCGATATTGCGAGGCCGGTGTCCGAGAGCCGGAAAATGCGACAGACTGGACGCGTGGCCGAGTTCGCCAACCCGCTGACGCTGCCCGACGAGTTCGCGTTGCTGCTGCACAAGGACAACGGCTCGTGCTACGTCGGCGCGAATCCGAACACGGCGACCGCCGCGGCTGAGATCGGCGAGCTGGCCCTCCGGGACCGCATCGAGTTGGACGGCACGGCGGTGCGCCTGGTCGATGCTGGTTGGAGCGGGTTGCCGTGGATGGATCGGTTGCTGGCGGAGTTCCAGCAGTGGTCGGGGCGCGACAATCGACCGATCGAGCTGGCCTGGTGGCTGCCGTGCCGCACCGGCGCGTTCCTGACGCACCGGTCGGTGCTGGTCGAGCAGGGGTTGCTGCGGCACGAGCGGCGGAAGTTCCTCGGTGTGCTGCCCGACGACCGCTACCACCCGGATCCCACGACTCGTGCGGCGCTGCTGGCCGAGCTCCGCGAGGTCGCTGGCGATGCGCGGCAGGTCGATGCCCGGCTGGCGCTGCTGGCCGCGCTGGTGCACCACAGCGGGCTGGTCTACCTGCTGGAATTCGATCGGGCGCAGCGCGGCGGGCTGAAGGCGATCGCGGAGCGGGAGGACTTGGGCGATGCCGTCGGCACCGCGGTCGCGGCGATGCTGGCGGCGATAACCGCGATCCCGGCGATCATCGTGGTGGCAGGCGGGTGAGGGTCGGGGGGGGGGGGGGGGGCGGGGCGGCGGCTTGTATATGGCGCACGCCGAAGGCGCCCAACCGGGGGGGCGGGGGGGGGGGCCCCCCACCCCCCCCCCGCCGCCCCCCGGGGGGGGGGGGGGGGGGTGGGGGGCGCGCCCCCCCCCCCGGGGGCCGCCGTTTCCCCCCCCCCACGACCGAATCGGCCACATCGGCGGGTGGGCGCTGCCAGACTGGGCGGATGACCGCACTGACCTTGCCCGAGGAGTTCGTGCTGCTCCTCCAGAAGGACAACGGCTCGTACTACTCGACCTCCGACTACGTCGGCGCCGCCGAACTCGGTGAGCTGGTGCTGCGGCACCGGGTCGAGTTCGTCGGCAAGAAGATCCGGGTGCTCGACGCGAGCCCGAGCGGCATCGACTGGCTCGACGAGTCGATGGCGTTCCTGGCGCGGAAGGCCGGATCGGCGAACAAGCCGGTGGCGGCGCCCCGGCTGGTCCAGCACCGGCGTTCGGTGCGCAAGGTGCACTGCGCCGCGCTGGCGCAGCGCGGCCTGATGCGGCACGAGCCGAAGAAAGCGCTGTTCATCCCGTACGACAAGTACTTCCCGGATACCGCCGCACGGCAGGCGCTGGTCGCGGAGATCCGCGCGGTCGCCCGCCGGGAGCGCGAACTCGACAACCGGCTGGCGCTGCTCGCCGCCTTGGTGCACGCGACCGGGTTGGTCCGGTCGCTGGGTCTGGACCGGGCCGAGCGCAAGCGGCTGAAGGAGATCAGCAAGGGCGAACAGCTCGGCCAGGCGGTGGAAGCCGTGGTCGCCGCTGCTACCGCTGCGATCACCGCAGGTGCCGTGGCCGCCACGACCGCCAGCGCGGGCGGCAGCTGAGCGTTCCGCCCGGTGGCGGCGCATCGGCTCCGGCCGGGCATAGGATCACGGCGTGGATCGTGCAGCCGTGACGAAAACCGTTGAACGGGCGTGGGACGAGTCGGTCCTGCCGAGTCTGTCGGAGCTGGTGGAGATCCCGGCGATCTCGCCCAGCTTCGACGCCGGGTGGGTCGCCGCCGGACATCTCGATGCCGCCGTCGAACACCTGCGGGCGTGGGTCTCGACGCGCGGGATCACCGGCGCGAACATCGAGGTCGTGCGGCTGCCGGACCGCACACCCCTGCTGCTGGTGGACATCCCGGCCAGCGAGGGCGCGGCCGACGGGACGGTGCTGCTGTACGGGCACCTCGACAAGCAACCGCCGGTGGGTGGCTGGTCCGAAGGGCTCGGGCCGTGGACGCCGGTGGTCCGCGACGGTCGGCTGTACGGCCGCGGGGCGGCCGACGACGGCTACGCCGGTTATGCGGCGATCACCGCGATCGAGGCGGTCCGGGCGCACGGCGGTGCGCACGCGCGTTGCGTGGTGCTGCTGGAGACCGGCGAGGAGTCCGGCAGCCCCGACCTCCCCGCCTACCTGGCGCACCTGGCCGATCAGCTCGGCGACGTGTCGCTGGTGGTGTGCCTGGACTCCGGGGCGGGCGACTACGAGCGGCTGTGGCTGACGAACTCGCTGCGCGGCATGGTGCAGTTGGCGGTCAAGGTGCAGGTGCTCGACAGCGGCCTGCACTCCGGTATCGCCAGCGGCATCGTGCCCAGCTCGTTCCGGGTGCTGCGGCAGTTGCTCGACCGGCTGGAGGACTCCGCGACCGGCGAGATCCTGGTGCCCGAGCTGAACGTGCCGATCCCGGCGAACCGGGTGGCGGAGGTGCGCTCGGCCATCGCGGCGGCGCCGGGCCTGGTGCGCGGCTCGGTGCCGTGGCCGGACGGCCTGCGACCGGTCGACGAGGACGAGGTCGAGCTGGCGCTGAACAACTCCTGGCGGCCAACGCTGTCGGTGATCGGCGCCGACGGGTTGCCGCAGCCAGCGGATGCGGGCAACGTGCTGCGGCCTTACACGACTTTCGTGCTGAGCTTCCGGCTGCCGCCCACCGCTGATCCGGAAGCGGCGCTGCGGGCGGTGCGGGAGACGCTGACCGCGGACGTGCCGTACGGGGCGCGGGTCAGTTTCGAGCACTCCGAAACGGGTCTGGGTTGGAACGCGCCGGATCTGGCGCCGTGGCTGGCAGCCGCGCTCGACCAGGCCAGCGAGGAGGTGTTCGGCGCGGGCTGGCGGACCTTGGGACTCGGCGGCTCGATCCCGTTCATGGGCCTGCTGCAAAATGCCTACCCGAACGCGCAGTTCGTGGTGACCGGCGCGCTGGGGCCGGACAGCAACGCGCACGTGCCGGACGAGTCGCTGCACCTCGCGTTCGCCGCGAAGGTCACCTCGGCCATCGCCTACGTCCTGGACGCCCACGCCCGCCGCTGACCGGACCGCGGCACGATTTCGCGAAGGGGCAGGCGTGCGATTTCTTGAGAAATCGCGCCCCCACCGGAGCTGGTGGTGATCCTGGGTGGAGCGAGGTTTGGTGCTGGAGCTGGCGGGAGTTGCCAAGCGGCACGGGGCGCTATCCGTGCTCAGGGGCATCGATCTCGGCGTGCGCGCTGGTGAGGCCGTCGGGATCTGCGGCGCCAACGGGTCGGGGAAGTCGACTTTGCTGCGGATCATCGCCGGGGTTTCCCGGCCGTCCGGCGGAACGGTCGCGGGTCGGCCGAGCATCGGATACCTGCCGGACCGGTTTCCGGCTCGGCAGCGGATGAGTGCCCGCGCCTACCTGTGCCACCTGGGGCGGATCAGCGGCCTGTCCACGGCAGAAGCCCGAACCCGCGCCGCTGACTGGCTCGACCGCTTCGCGCTCACCGGTGGTCCGGACACCCCGCTGCGCGACCTTTCGAAGGGCAACGCGCAGAAGGTCGGCCTGGTGCAAGCCGTGCTGGCCGAGCCCGAACTGCTGGTGTTGGACGAACCCTGGTCCGGTCTGGACGCCGACGCCCGCGCGGTGCTGGCCGAGGTGATCCGCGAGTCCACGGCTGCCGGGGCGGCCGTGGTTTTCACCGACCACCGCCGAGACGTGGTGCACTCGCTGGCGACCCGGTCGCACCAGCTCGCCGGGGGTCGGCTCGAACTGCTCGAAGCCGAGACCGGCACCTGCCGGATCGTGTTGCGCGACAGCGGAACCGAGGACTGGGCGGCGCAGCCCGGTGTGCTGGCGGTGCACCGGAATCGGCACGTCGAACTGGTCGTGGACGTGGTGGAACGGGAATCGGTGCTACTCCGGGCGATCCAGCGGGGTTGCGAGGTCCTCGCGGTGGATTCCCAGGCTCGGGAGGGCAGCCGGTCGTGATCCCGATGATCCGCTATCAGCTCGCCATGCTGTGGCATTCGCAGCGCTACCTGCCGCCGGTACTGCTCTACATCGGGACCGTTGGCGTCCTCTACAGCGACAATGCCGGCCCGGCGCTGCCCGGTTTCGCGGTGACCTGCGGCGCGCTGCTGATCGTGGCGGGCTGGCTGACGATCGCGCTGGTCGACGTGGAGGACGCCGTGCAGCGCACGGTCACCGCTACGCACGCCAGGTCGATGTACCGGATGTTGTTCGCCGTGGTGCTGACCGTGCTGGCATGTTCGGTCGGCCTCGGAGCGCTCACCGTCGCCGGGTCGGAGGTATCGCACGGCTTCGGTTACTCGCCGAGCGATCTCGGCATCGGACTGCTCGCGCACATCGCGTGCGCCGCGTTCGGCATCGCCGTTGCCCTGCCCTGCTCCGCGCTGGTCGTCCCACGCATCGGCTACACGGTGGCCGCGGCGGCGGTGCTGTTCGGGATCGCCTTGCTGGCGAAGTGGATTCCGCTGGCCTTCCCGCTGCTGCTGGCGCTGAGCGCGGATTCGGCGAGCACTGCGCTGCTCATCCGTTCCGCGCTCGTCGCCGCGGGCGTCCTGGTCGCCAGCACGCTGCTGGTCACGACCTGGTTCGTCCGCCGCGCCTAGGGCAATCGGCGCTGGAGCTCAGCGCTTCGGGATCAAGATCCAGAGCACGATGTAGAGCACGAACTGCGGGCCGGGCAGCAGGCAGGACAGCACGAACAGCAGCCGGACGGTGAACGGCTTCATGCCGAACCGGTGCGCCAGTCCGGCGCACACACCCGCGATCATCGCTTCGTTCCGCGGCCGGGCAAGGGGCATTCGGGTCATGACTCAATGGTCGCTGCTGCGACGGCTCGGGGCCTCGGGGATCGACCCCGAGATTCCCCCGACCTCCGATCCATCCGCCGACGCACAGCCGTAGCTACGCGTCATTCCCAGGTACCAGTTCGACTACCTCAGAAGTCGCGCACCAAGCTTCCAGAGCGGTCCGTCACCTCGACTCCAACGCGCCACGCCGGGCAGCACGAATCGGTCTCGTGCCCCGTCCAGGATTCCACCGCACGGGTCGTCGACGGCGCCTGGATCGCGGTCGCCCTGGGCCTCCAGCGCGGTGCGGACCTTGTCCCGCGCGGGCCGCAGGACCTCCCGGACGACCAGCACGCACAGCGCGACCACCACCGCGTCCCGGATCACGACCGCGCCGAGGAACCAGCCTTCCGGCAGGCCCTTGTTGGCGGTGCCGAGGTAGTAGTACATCCGCGGCGCCCAAACCGCCGCGTCGACGATCATCCAGGCCAGCAGCACCCGCCAGCGCGGGAGAGCCAGCACCGCCAGCGGAACCAGCCACAGCGAGTACTGCGGGCTCCACACCTTGTTGGTCAGCAGGAACGCCGCCACCACCAGGAAGCACAGCGACGCCAGGCGCGGCCGGGTCGGTGCGGCCAGCGCCAACCACCCGATCGCCAAGCAGGCCAGCAGGAACAGGGCGAGGCTGACCGAGTTGAGCACCGTCGGCATGGCGCCGTCCGGCAGTGCGCCGTCGAAGCCCGCCCAGCCGGTGAAGTGCATCAGCACGTTGTACAGCGAGTCCGGGTCCGCCGGGCGCTCGTTGTTGAGCCGGAAGAACTCCCGCCAACCCGCCGGGTACAGCACGAGTATCGGCACGTTGACGACCAGCCAGGTCACCGCGGTGGCCAACACCGCGCGCATCGCATCCGGCAGCTTCCCAGCCCGCCACGCCAACACCAGCAGCGGGCCGAGGAAGAACAGCGGGTAGAGCTTGGCCGCGCCGCCGAGCCCGATCAGCACCCCGGCCAGCACCGGTCTGCGCCGCGCCCACGCGAGCAGCCCGACCGTGCTGAAAGCCGCGGCCAGGACGTCGAAATTGGTGAAGGCGTGCACGAAGACCAGCGGTGACACGGCGGCCAGCGCGGCATCCCAGATCCGTCTGCGGCACAGCAGCACCAGCGCCCAGATCGTCACCAACCAGGCCGCGGCCAGCCAGAACGCCGTGATGTTGAAGTACAGCACGCTGGTGAGGCCGCCGGGCAGCCAGCCGTAGCTCGCCAACGTCGCCCAGCCGTCCGCGGCCCGCGCGTTGACCCACTGGAACAGCCCGGTCAGCACCGGGTACTCCATGTACCGCACCTGCTGCCGCGGCGTGCCCTGGTTCTCGAACCACGGTGTCTTGTACGGGAAAGCGGTGTCCGGCGCGAGATCCCCCATGCCGTAGCGGGGAATGATGTCGGTGTAGCACATCGCGGTGTACTGCCGGTTGTTCCGCCAGTCCAGCTGCGGCCCGTTGCCGTTGTCGTAGGTGACCTGGCAGGGCGCCTTGAACAGCCAGGCGGCGGCCAGCACCACCACCGCGAACAGCAGGATCACCCGCAGCGGCGTCCAGAACCACTGCCGACCGACCTGCGCGTGCCGCCCGAGCCGTCCGCCGAACGGGCGGCTGAGCCGCTGCGCGAGCGGCTCGGTCCAGGTCGGCGCGACGCGGTCGGTGGGGCCGAGCGAGTCGCTGTCCACCGCCGAGCTCGCGCGCTCACCAGGAGTTGGCGGTTCGGTACTGGCGGGCTCGGTCGAGGTGGACACGCCCGGATGTTACTTGGGCCGGACACCGTGACGGGGCACCCGCCGCCGCGGGTGCCCCGTCACGGTTCGGGTCGGTGCTCAGCCGGAGTACCTGTCGCGGGTCGGCGCCACGTTCGCCGGACCACCGTTGGAATCACCGGTGCCGTTGCCGTTCTCATCGGTCGGGCAGGGCGGCTCGAAGAAGCCGCCGCAGTCCTGGCCCGGCCGCGGCCGTCGGCTGCTCGTCTCCTCCGGATTGTCGGACTCGCTGGCCTCCGACGTCGGCGGCATCGTGGTGGTGGGCGGCATGGTAGTGGATGGCGGTGGCGGCGGGACGTCGTCGAACTGACCGATCTTCTCGCCGGTTGGCAACTGCTCCACCTTCTTGCCCTGCAGGTAGGAGTTCATGAACCGCTGCCAGACCTTGCCGGGCAGGGAACCGCCGTAGAAGCTCTGGCCGGTGCTGTCCTCCAGCGGCTTCGGACCGCCGTCGTCGTTGAGCATGGCCACCGCCGTGGAGATCTGCGGAGTCGCGCCGATCGTCCACGCGTTCTTGTTCTTCGTGGTGGAACCCCACTGGTGGGTACCGGTCTTGGTCACCACCGGCCGGTTACCGGCCAATCCGATGTTCGAGTGCTTGGCCACGTCCAACAGCGTTTGCTGGGTGTTGTAGGCGATGTCCTTGCTCGTCGGCTCGTCGCCGAAGGCCGGGGTCGGTTTTTCGATCCCGAGATCCGCCGGGCCCGACTCCGGGCTGACGGCCGATTCCACGAAGTGCGCCGGAACTCGCTTGCCCCCGTTGACGAACGTCGCGTACGCGCTGGCCATGTCGGCCGGGTACACCGGGTACATGCCCAGCGCGATACCGGCCTCGACGGCACCGCCTGGGCTCTCCAGCTTCGTCGAATCCGAGATGCCCGCGTCGTGCGCGACCTCGGCGACCTTCGGCGGCCCGACCTGGGCGGCCAGGTTGACGAACACGGTGTTGACCGACTTGGTCATCGCTTCGCGCACACCGCAGTGCGTCGGCACGTCGCATTTCACGCCAGGCGAGTTGTCGAACGGGGTACCGGCGATCACCTGGTTCCCGCTGCCGTCGTAGAACTCGCCGATCCCCTTGCCCTCTTCGAGACCTGCGGTCACCACGAACGGCTTGAACGACGAGCCTGGTTCCTGCGGCGTGCTGGCCCAGTCGAGGTCACCGATCTGAGCCTTGGATCCGTAGTACGCCTGGACCCCACCCGTTTCCGGATCGACCGCGACCAGCGAGGTGCGCAGCGTTCCCGGTTCCTCGTCCATCACCGCGTGGACGGCGTCCTCGGCCTTCTGCTGGGCGTCGGGATCGATGGTGGTCTTGATCGTGTAACCACCGCGGGACAGTTCGCTTTCGGGCAGGCCCTTGGCTTCCAGTTCCTTCTTGACGGCCTCCCAGACAGCGTCCTGCTCGGCGGTGAGCCTGCTGTTGGTCTTCCACTCCGAGCGGGGCCGGGTCTCCGGCAGCGTCATGGTCGCCCGTTCGCCCGGCTGCAGGAGGCTGTTCTGATCCATCTGCCCGACGACGTATTCCCAGCGCTTCTTGCCCTTCTCCGGGTTCTGGCCGGGGTCGTTGCCGCCGTAGGGGCTCTGCACCACGCCCGCCAGCACAGCCGCCTCGGCGGAGTTGAGTTCGCTCGGCTTCTTGTTGAAGTACGCCCGCGCCCCGGCGACGATGCCGTTCGCGCCGCGCCCGTAGTCGGCGGTGTTCATGTAGGAGAGCAGGATGTTGTCCTTGCTCTCGTTGTTCGTCAGCTTGAACGCGAGGACGACTTCCTTGATCTTGCGGACGTAGGTCGGGTCCGACTTCAGGCCCTGGTCCAGCTTGATGAACTGCTGGGTGATCGTGGAGCCGCCACCGACGCCGGAACCGCTCAACAGGTAGTAGCCAGACCGCACGATGCCCATGAAGTCGAAGCCGGGGTTGCTGTAGAAGGTGGCGTCCTCGGCCGCGATGGTGGCGTTGCGCATCGGCACCGACACCTCGTCGATGTTGTGCAGGACTTCCCGCGAGCCTTCCGGATCGATGCGCCCGAGCGGGGCGCCGTTGGAGTACTGCAACTCGATCGGCCGAGTCGCGTTCATCACCTGCGCCTCGTTCGGCGGGTCCCAGGCGATGTAGCCGTAGATGAACACCGCAGCGGGCACCAGGACCATCAGCGCTGCGGCGACGTAGCAGGTCCGCCGAACCCGCCGCCAGATCAGGCTGCGCTTGGCTTGGGCGGCGCTCATCTCGTCGTCCGGGTCCGAGAAGTCGTCCGGCGGACCGAAATCGTCGAAGTCGTCGTTGCGGTTGTCGCCATCGCGATCATTCCCGTAGGGATCGTCGCCGTATCCGTCGTAGGGGTCGTCGTCGGAATCGTCATCGGCGTAGTAGTTGTAGGTCCCCTGCTCCTGGTGCGTGAGCAACTGCGGCTCACGGCCTCCGCCCGCGCTCATCGCAGCGCCTGCGGCACCGGCGGCTGCGCCACCGGCTGCGCCCGCAGCACCACCAGCGGCGCCTGCGGCGGCACCGGCCGCGCCTCCGGCGGCTCCGGCGATCCCGGCGCCTGCGGCTGCTCCGGCGATCCCGCCTGCGGCGGCAGCAGCGGCTGCGCCGCCCGCCCGGCGTCGATCGCTGTCGCGATTCTCCGCGGGGGTCTGCGGGATGTTCTGCGTCGGCTGCTCGCTGCGCGGCGGCTGCGGTGGACGTCCGGGCGGCGGTGGCGGCGGCTGCGGCACCTGCCGGGTCTGCTGCGCGCCTGGCGGTGGCGGCGGTGGTCCCTGCCGCCCCGCGTTCGGCGGCGGGGGAGGCGGCGGCGCTGCGGAGAACGCGGTGGGCGGGTCGACCTGGCGCCCACCGTTCGCGGGCTCGCCGGAGTCGCCGCTGAGCCGCTTGCCCAGCACCGAGTCGTCATCGTCGTCGTCATCGAACGACGGGCTCCACGCGCCGGTCTGCTCCTGCGGCGGCTCCGCCTCCGGCCACTGCATGCCCTTGCCGGGCGGCGGCACCGGGGCGTTCTGCTGCGTGTCCAGCGCACCGGGGTCCCCACCCGGCCACTGCGGGCCGGGGGGCGCCGGTCGCTGCGGGGGGCCGCTGGGTCGCGGTTCCTCGCTGGGCCACGCCGGTCCGCCCGCACCGGGCGGGCCAGGCACCGGACGCTGCGGTGGCCGCGCCGGATCACCGGGACGAGGTGGTCCCGGTCGCTGCGGCGGGGGTGGTGGGGTGCCTCGACCGTCGGGGTGCGGATGCCTTGAGTGGCGGCCTAGGGAGTGGTCGTCACGCTCGTCGTTCACGAGTGGGCCTCCAGGGCAGGCGTCCTGGGACGCCCTGTGATGCGTTCACGTCGGGGATGCGCCGCACCGGGCGCGCGTGGTCGTGTTGGGGGCACGACCGAATTTCACTCCGCGGCAGTCTTGCGCCGGGATCGGCTGTCGTTCAACCCACCGGTTCCCAGAACGTACGACTGCACCAGGTGGTTCCAGTTACATGTGCGGCATACCTCTACGACGTAGACGTTGAACTCCTCGAACATGGTTGCCATCCGGTCGAGTTCCTCGGGTGCCCGCGCCGATCCGGACGCGTGCTTGAGGGCATCGCCGAAGACCCAGGAGACCAGGGTCAACGGTTCCTTCCGGCACACCGGGCAGGTCACCCCGCTCGGCTGACCATGGAATTTCGCCGCCCGCAGCAGGTACGGATCGGCGTCGCAGACCTCCATCACCCCGACCCGGCCAGCGTGGACTTGCGCGAGCAGCGCTCGGCGCTGCAACGCGTAGTCGACCACTTGCCGTTGGGTCCGCACGACCACAGGGTACGTGTCGACTACGACTCCTCCATGCGCCGTTCAGGGCAGGCCCCGCCAACGCCCCGCCACCAGCAGTGACGATGGCCACCTCTGGCACCGCTCGATCGTGTTTTTCGATATATCGGCGCGATATAATCCGGCCGGTGGCCTGCGGTGCTCGCGCGCAGCGCCGCCGCTGAAATCGGGCCGAGGAGGTGCGGATGCTCGAACTCGCCGTGCTCGGGCTCCTGCACGAGGCCCCGATGCACGGCTATGAGCTGCGGAAACGGTTGCACGACACGCTCGGCGCCTTCCGCGCACTGTCCTGCGGAACTTTGTACCCGACGTTGCGCAGGCTGCTGCGCGCCGGGTTGATCGAGGAGGAGCCCGACGCGCCCGGCTCGCGCGGGTGGGGCCGTCGAGCGCGCCGCGTGTATCGGATCACAGCCGCCGGGGAACACCGGTTCGCCGACCTGGTCGGCGACTGCGGACCGCAGTCCTGCGACGACAACGCCTTCGGCGTGCACATGCTGTTCTTCTCCCGCACCCCGGCCGAGGTCCGGCTGCGGATCCTGGAAGGACGTCGACGCCGCGTCGAGGAGCGCCGGGACGACTTGCGAAGCGCACTGGCGCGCTCCACGGACCGGTTCGACCGCTACACCCGGGAACTGCACCGGCTCCGGCTGGACCACAGCGAGCACGAGGTTCGCTGGCTGGACCAAATCATCGAACACGAACGCGCCGAGCAAGCGGCTGCGGCGCCTGGCCGATCCAACGTCGGTGGGCAAGAACTGCAAGGACACGACAGATGAGCAAGAAGGAGGGCCCTGCCATGGGCGGAGATCGTCCCGATCGAGCGGTGCGAGTGGCGATCGTCGGTGTCGGGAACTGCGCGGCTTCGCTGGTGCAGGGCGTCCAGTACTACGCCGATGCGGACCCGGACACCCGGGTACCGGGTCTGATGCACGTCCTATTCGGCGACTACCACGTGCGCGATGTGAAGTTCGTCGCGGCGTTCGACGTGGACGCCAAGAAGGTCGGGCGTGATCTGTCCGAGGCGATCGTGGCCAGCGAGAACAACACCATCAAGATCGCCGACGTGCCACCGTTGGGCGTGACGGTGCAGCGCGGTCACACCTACGACGGACTGGGGCAGTTCTACCGGGAGACCATCGAGGAGTCCGACGACCAGCCGGTGGACGTCGTGCGGGCGCTCATCGACGCCGAGGTCGACGTCCTGGTGTCGTATCTGCCGGTGGGCTCGGAGGAGGCAGACAAGTTCTACGCGCAGCGCGCGCTGGATGCCGGGGTGGCGTTCGTCAACGCGCTGCCGGTGTTCATCGCCTCCGACCCGGAGTGGGCGCAGAAGTTCACCGACGCCGGGGTGCCGATCGTCGGTGACGACATCAAGTCGCAGGTCGGCGCGACCATCACGCACCGGGTGCTGGCCAAGCTGTTCGAGGACCGCGGGGTGCACCTGGACCGCACCATGCAGCTCAACGTCGGCGGCAACATGGACTTCCTGAACATGAAGGAGCTGCGGCGGCTGGAGTCGAAGAAGACCTCCAAGACGCAGTCGGTGACCTCGCAGGTGGACCGCGATCTCGGCAGGCGCAACGTGCACATCGGGCCGTCGGACTACGTGCCGTGGCTGGATGACCGCAAGTGGGCCTACATCCGCCTGGAAGGCCGCGCGTTCGGCGACGTGCCGTTGAACCTGGAGTACAAGCTGGAGGTGTGGGACTCGCCGAACTCGGCGGGGATCATCATCGACGCGATCCGGGCGGCCAAGATCGCCAAGGACCGCGGCATCGGCGGGCCGATCCTGTCCGCTTCCTCCTACTTCATGAAATCGCCGCCCCAGCAGTACTCCGACTCGGCCGCGTACCAGGCAGTCGAGGACTTCATCGCAGGCAAGCTCGACCGCTGAACGCCGCAAGACGAAGAGGCACCCGCGTCCGCGCGGGTGCCTCTTCGTGACTGACATCACAAATAATCCTCGGGTTACGGGTCGAGACCGTGCTCCGCACTCCGACGTCCCCCTCGAACGGTGCCCCGACAGGCCTGATCACCACCGTTGGTCGGTGACATCCGCGGCTTTTTCGCGGCGCTGCGGTCATACCGTGCAGGCGAACGGAGTCGAGATGAAGTACTTGATCCTGATCTACAGCAACCCGCGGAACTGGGGTCACCCCACGTTCGCCCGGACGTCGGAGTTCTTGGCGGCGTCGCCGGACGAGCGTGCCGAGCTGACCGCGCAGTTCGAGACGCTGCTGGCGGAGATCGCCGAGTCCGGGGAGCTGGTCGAGGGCACCCCGCTGGCCGACCCGGTCAACACCAGGACCGTCCGGGTGCGCGATGGCGTTCCGGTGGTCGTGGACGGGCCGTTCGTCGAGACCAAGGAGCACTTGGCCGGGTACTTCGTGGTCGACTGCGACAGCCTGGAACGGGCGATCGGGATCGCGGCGCGCTTCCCCGACGCCCGGTTCGGGGCGGTCGAAGTCCGCCCGATCATGGAAGTGGGCCAACCAGCGGAGTGAACACCGACGGTCGCATCGAGCACCTGCTGCGCGAGCTGGCGCCGCAGGTGCTGACCGCTGTCGTGCGGCGGTACGGGAACTTCGAGACCGCCGAGGACGCGACGCAAGAGGCGTTGCTGGCTGCCGCGACGCAGTGGCCGGAAAGCGGATCGCCGGACAACCCGCGGGGCTGGCTGATCACGGTCGCGTCCCGCCGGATGACCGATCAGCTCCGCAGCGAACAGGCGAGCAAGGACCGAGCGGCCAAGGTGGCCGCGCAGACGCCCGTCGACGAGTTCCTCGCCCCATCGGCCGACACCGGGCGGTCGAGCGAGGACGACAGCCTGACCTTGCTGCTGCTGTGCTGCCATCCGAGCCTCACCGCGGCCGCCCAGATCGGGCTCACGCTGCGGGCGGTCGGCGGTCTGACCACTGCGGAGATCGCGCGGGCGTTCCTGGTGCCCGAGTCGACCATGGCCCAGCGCATCAGCCGCGCCAAGCAGCGCATCAGAGCTGCCGGTGCCCGGTTCGACCTGCCGCCCGAGCCGGAACGGGCGGATCGCCTGCGGGTCGTCCTGCACGTGCTGTACCTGATCTTCAACGAGGGCTACACCGCCACCTCCGGCTCCGACCTGTACCGCAGCGAACTGACCGCGGAGGCGATTCGGCTGACCAGGCTCGTTCGAGCGCAGGTGCCCGAGGACGGTGAGGTCGCCGGGCTCCTCGCGCTGATGCTCCTCATCGACGCCCGGCGCGCGGCGCGCACCGGGCCCGACGGCAGCCTCATCCCGCTCGCCGAACAGGACCGCGGCAGGTGGCACCGGGAGTCCATCGACGAAGGCGTAGCTCTGATCAGCGACGCCCTGGCCCGCTTCCCGCTCGGCCCCTACCAGGTCCAGGCGGCCATCGCCGCGGTGCACGCGGAAGCGGCGCGCGCCGAAGACACCGACTGGCCGCAGATCCTCGCGCTGTACGGGCTGCTCGAAGACCTGGCACCCAGCCCGGTCGTCACCCTCAACCGCGCCGTCGCAGCCGCGATGGTGCACGGCCCGCAGGCCGGACTGGAGCTGCTCGACCTGCTCGACACCGACGACCGCCTGTCCGAGCACCACCGGCTGCACGCGGTGCGGGCGCACCTGCTGGAGATGGCGGGCGACCGCGAAGCGGCTCGGTCGGCCTACCGAACAGCGGCACGCCTGACCAGCAGCATCCCGGAGCAGCACTACCTCCAGGACCGCGCAGCTCGACTGGACTAGGAACTGCTTCAGGGGCGCGATCGTCCACCGGAAAAACGGCGGCTGGACGGGAAACCCGTCTAGTGCTGGAGTTGTTGCTCTGCGCGGGCGAGAACGGAATGCACCGAGGCTTGGCCGTCGGTGGTGACCCAGGAGACCCGCAGTCCGGGACGAACGCGCTTGCGGCCGATGCGCACCGGCCAGCCCGCCACTCCGCGCGCCTGCTCGGCGATCTCCTCGCCGGTGCCGCTGGGGTGCTCGGCGACCACCGCGAACTCGTCGCCGCCGTAGCGGGCCACGGTGTGCTCGTCGCTGAGCCCTTCCCGCAGCCGACTGGCCAGCGTGGTCAGCAGATCGTCGCCGCGCTCGAAGCCGTGCTCGGTGTTGAACTCGGCGAGCCGCTGCACGTCGACGAGCACCAGGGTGGACAGCGTGCCGCGGCTGCGGGCGCGCACCAGGGACTGTTCGAGCCGGTCCAGCAGGAGGACGCGGCCGGGCAGTCCGGTCAGCGGGTCGAGCAGGCCGCGGCTGTGCGGGACGTCGGTGTGCACCGACTGCAGCAGGATCAGCACCCGGCTGCGGCCCTGCACCTGCACCGGGTGGTAGTCCGCCCAGATGCGGCTGCGCGGTTGCCCGCAGCGGACGATCACCATCGGCATGGACAGCGGCGAACCAGCCCGCAGCACCTGACCGGCCAGCTCGGCCCAGTCCGGCATCGCGGCGCCGGTGTCGTCGCGCACCTGCCAACCGGTGGGCCGGGCACCGGTGAGCAGATCGGCCTTGGCCAACTGCATCAACTCGGCGGCGACGTCGTTGGTGGCCAGCACCTGACCGCGTTCGTCGGTCAACAGCACGCCCACGGTCAACCCGCTGATGAGGTCGTCCCAGACCGGCGTCAGCTGAGTCGGTCCGGTCACCTCCAGGACACTCATTTGGCCCCCTCCCCTCCCACCAAACGGAGCAGTCCGTTCGAGCCTCCCCTCCAGGCAGGCCCGAATTCAAGGGTCCTGCGACCACCCGTAACGGTGGTATTCACGCAGCGCACATAACGGTGTGTCAGGTGCTCATGAGGGGCGTGCGCGCCGTCACCTCTCCGGGGCGCGACTTGGTGGTTCGAGGAGGTGAAACCTCGCCCAGTGGCTCAGGTCGCGAAACCGACCTGTTGCGGTCCCGCGCGGGGATCGGATCTCTACTCTGGTCGGGGTGCTGCAGGCGAGAGGATGGGGCATGCCGGTGCACGGAACCGCGGGTCGACTGCTGCTGCGCGAGCGGCTTCGCGAACACCGATCGTTGTTGGCGGTCATCGGCATCGCGGAACTGATCGCGGTGCTGGTGGTCTCCACCGTCAACACGCACGACCACATCGACGGCGAGGTGTACCGGCTCGGGGCGCAGGCGCTGCTGGCGGGCCGCGATCTGTACCACAACCTCCCGGCCACCGAGTCCGGGCTGCTGTTGCCGTTCATCTACCCGCCGTTCGCGGCGATCCTGTTCGCGCCGCTGGCGCTGATCCCGAAGGTCGGCTCGACCGCGGTGATCATGCTGGTCAGCCACGTCGCGCTGTTGATCACCTTGTACGTGGTGCTCAAGGCGTCGAACTTCCTGCACGCGCACCGGGACAAGGTGCTGCTGGTGGCCGCCGCGGTGCTGCCGCTGGCCACGATCAGCGAACCGGTGTTGGAGACGATCACCTACGCGCAGATCAACATCGTGCTGATGGCGCTGGTCGCGGTGGACTGCCTGTGGCGCACGGACGGCACGAAGAAACTGCCGTATCCGCGCGGGTTGCTGATCGGCGTGGCCGCCGGGATCAAGCTCACACCGCTGGTGTTCCTGCTGTTGCCGCTGCTGCGCCGGGACGTCCGGACGATCGTGACCGCACTACTCACTTTCCTGGGCACCGCGCTGCTGGGCTTCGCGGTGACCTTCGACAACGCCCGGCGGTTCTGGCTGCAGGAAATGCTGGCCAGCAGCAACGTGTCGTTCGGTCCCCAGTTCACCGGCGACGCGTCGACCTACGCGGGCAACCAGTCGCTGCGTTCGATGCTGAGCAAGATGTCGATGCCGAGCCTGACCGCGGTGTTCGCCGTGCTGGCGGTGCTCGTGCTGGTGTTGGCGGTGCTGGGCATGGTGCATGCGATCCGGCAGCGGGATCTGCCGACCGCGATGACGATCAACGCGGTCCTCGGGCTGCTGGTGTCGCCGATCTCCTGGTCGCACCACTGGGTTTGGGCCATTCCCGGCTTGGTGCTGCTGCTCGGCGCGGCGTATGTCCGGCGGAACTGGCCGCTGCTGCTGGCGACCGCGCTGGTCGCCGGGTTCTTCATGATGGGACCGCACTGGAAGATGCCGCAGGGCGATGGTCTGGAGCTGCGCTGGAACATCTTCGAGCAGCTGATCGGCAACGCCTACGTCTACTTCGGACTGGCGTACCTGCTCTACAACGCGGTCCGCTGGTGGCAAGCCCGCCGAAGTGCGGCGAAACCGACCGCGGACGGCGACCCGACCCCAGAAGCCCCGCTCACCGCCCCGGTCCCGTAACTAAGGGTGCGGGGTTGGTTTGCGTGCCGGTGCCGGTGGGGGAACCTCAGAGGCTTTCTCGACTCCGGGATCCCCGACTTATGTATGCCCAATACACGGCGTCGAGGCTGTCCTCCCGAGAAAACCGCTGAGAACCCGCGGCCGTGCCAGCTGCGAGCGTGGGAGGAATCGGCTACCGCCGCTTGCCTGACGACCGCCCCCGTCACGCCCAAACCGCGGGACTTCGAAGGCTCGTGGAAATGAAAAACCGGGGCGGGAGGTCTGCTCCGCGCCCCGGTTTCGGCTTCGGGTGATCAGATCCGGTCGAGGACGATCGTGTCCGCGTTCTCCAGGCTCCGCAGCACGCCGTCCGGGGTCACGCCCGGCGTGGGCAGCGTCTCGCCCTGCACCGCCGTGAAGTCCGGGATGCCGCCACCGAGCAGCGGTAGGCCCCCGGCGCGCGACGTGGGAGCCGACTGGAACGGGTTCTGGGCGACCGCTCGCGCCGACGGCAGCGTGTCCAGCACCGTGACCGCGATGTCGGAACTCAGCGGTTCATCGGTGAACGCCGGGTTTCCGCCGCGCCCCTCGGCGCCCCCCAGTGCCGCGGTGATCCGGCTGACCGTTGGCACCGAGGTCTGTCCGCCGCCCAGCGCGTTCAGCTCGCCCAGCACGGGCAGCGGAGCCGCCACACCGGGGGTTTCGCTGCGCTGCACGGTGCCCGGCGTCTTGGACAGGTCGATCAGCGCGAGTCCGCCGAGGTCCGGGATCTCGTTGACCTTCGCCTGGTACTCGCCCGGAACGTGCAGCGGCACGAAGTCCGGACGTGGCGTCGGCTCGGCGGCGAACACGGACAGCACACCGGTGAGCACCTCGTGCGGCACGGTGTGCAGCTTGCTGTGCAGGCTGGGCAGCTCCGCGGAGGTCAGGTCCACCTGCTCCGGCGCCACCAGTCCGGGGCGTTCCGCCACCAGTCCGGGGCGCTCGTCCTGGGTGCGCGACAGCGCGTCTTCCCACAGTTCGACGATCCCGTTGGCCGGTCCGAAGCCGTCGAAGTACACCAGGTCGTCGTGCGGGATCACCAGGTCTGCAGGGACATCCAGGACCGCACGCTCTCGAAAGGCACCCCCGTCCAGGGTGTTGGCACCTCCTTGGATCACCTCGCCGATGGGACCGGCCCAGCTCAGCGAGCGGTGGAAGCCCTCGGCCGGGGTGACCGGGCGGTTCCCGTCGAACGGCGGCAGTCCGGACGCGGCGTCGAACGGCCGGGCCGCGGCCGGGTCGGCGACCCAACCGGCCAGGTGCAGCGGTTCGGTCGGCGCGTGCCAGAACGCCTCGTCCAGCACCGGGATTTCCTGGGTCTGCTCGTTCTCGACGGCGGGCAGCAGGTCGTGCGCCGGGATGAGGGTGCCGGTCAGCGCCGTCACCGGGTGGCTGGTTCGGGTCTCGACCACCGGTGCGTTGTACTGCGTTCCGGCACTCTCGGGGAACAGCTCACCCGCGAAGCACCGATCGGCAGGCACCGCATCGTCTCCGAGCTCGTCGAGTACGGGGGGAAACACCGACTCGCCCAGCGGGGGGGTCGGGCGCTCCGGGCAGGTCTGGCTGGCGGATGCGACCCCCGTGCCGACGGCCAACATGCCACCAGTGACCAGCGCGGCTTGCACACCGCGCTTCGCCCAAGTCTGCATGGATCTCTCCTTCACAAGGCTTCCCCGCTGGGGGGAGAAAAATCAACTGTGGGCGCCACACCGTCATCGGAACTTGATCAATCACGACGGCGGGCTTTTCGGGAAGTGCGATCGGGGTTGCGCATGCGGCGGGATTTCCGGCGCGCGGCAACGCGATTCGTTGCCGGTGCCGCACCGCGGCGGAATCAGTCCGGGGTGGTGCCGGGCTGCGGCTCGGGCAGGCCGAGCAGCGCGCGGGCGATGTCGCAGGCCGGAGCACCGGCCAGGACGGGTACTCCGTCCGGCTCGACCGGGTACCAGCCGAGCGCGGAGTTGTTGTGCTGCTGCCCGTCGCCGGTTCCGCCGCAGCCGGGCGAACCGGGCGGCGCGGGCAGGTGGAACGGCGTTGAGCGGGCCGGAAGTCCAGGGGATTCGGCGGGTCTCGGCGCACGCCCCCAGGAGACCGACTCGGATTGATCGTCGGAGAAGTGCGGCTCGATCAGCTGCGACACCACCGGCACGGTGAACGGCGCGCTCGGCATCGGCGCCTGCAACGCGGGCGGCATGGTCGCGGGCCGCACACCCGTTTCCCCGGCCAGCAGCGGTTGCCCCAGCTCTTCCAGTCCACTGTCGACAGACGCGGACAACGTGCTGGCCTGACTGCCGGTCACCGACAGCGCGTTGTCCGCGACGTGCCGGACCTCGGCGGTGGAGTCCCGCAGCACTCCGGTCATCGGGCGCGCCGCGTCCAGCAGTTGCCCCGCCGGACCGGACCGGACCAGCGCGACCGGATCCAGGCGGCGCAGCGAGAACTCCGCCGGATCGGTCCGGTCGGTGGTCTGCTCGTCCGCGTGCGGTTGGGCGGCCGAGTCGTCTGACGCATCAGCGGCCGAGGGCAGGTCCGCGGCGCTGGCCGGTCCTGCGGTGCCGATCAGCCAAGCCGCGGAGGTTCCGGCGACCGTCGCGCCAGCCACCACGAGGGCACGGGTCAGCAGCCGCCACTGTCGGGCGGCTCCCGTCCTGCGTTCGTGGCGGGACATCTCGGTGCCAGAACCTCCTCGGCTTCGGGCGACTCCCCACTGGAGCTCGTCCTCCTCGCGGACGCAGACTCTTTCAAAACAACCGCCACTTGCGTAAGCACAGCGCGACACCTTCGCTACATCGTGTTACTGGTGATCCAGTTCGATAGCGCCCGGTGGTCATTTCGCCCCTGTTCTCGCGGTCGGCGCTACGGTGGCAGGGTGAACGACTTCAAGATCGCCACGCGGGATGACGTGGCCACGTCGATCCCGCGCGTACTGCGGGTTTCGGCAGCGTTGAGCTGGCGAGCGCTGGTGATCCTCGGCGCGCTGTACGTGCTCGGGTTGATCGTCGGCCGGATCTACGTGGTCGTGATCCCGGTGGCCATCGCGCTGCTGCTGGCCGCACTGCTGGCGCCGGTCGTGTCGGCGTTGGCGCGGCGCCGCGTGCCGCGCGCACTGGCCACCGCCCTGGTGCTCATCGGTGGGCTGGCGGTGGTCGGCGGTGTCCTCACCTTCGTCATCAACGCCTTCATCCAGGGTTTCCCGGACCTGCAGCGCCAGGTCATCGCCAGCCTCAACCAGCTCAGGGACTGGTTGGCGTCGGGTCCGCTGCACATCAACGAGCAGCAGATCAACCAGTACCTGTCGCAGGCCCAGGAATGGTTGGCCGCCAACCAGGCCGCGCTCACCAGCGGCGCGCTGTCCACCGCGACCACCTTCGGCAACTTCCTGACCGGACTGGTGCTGGCGCTGTTCACGCTGATCTACTTCCTGTACGACGGCCGCCGGGTGTGGCTGTTCGTGATCCGGCTGGTGCCCCAGGCGGCTCGCCACCGGGTCGACGTGGCGGGCTGCCGGGGCTTCGACTCGCTGGTCGGCTTCGTGCGGGCGACCGCGCTCGTCGCGGTGGTCGACGCCCTCGGCATCGGGCTAGGACTGATGTTCCTGGGTGTTCCGCTGGCGATTCCGCTGGCCGCGCTGGTGTTCCTGGGCGGCTTCGTGCCGATCGTCGGCGCGGTGGCCTCCGGCGCGGTCGCGGTGCTGGTCGCGCTGGTGACCAAGGGCCCGATCATCGCGCTGGTCGTGGTCGGCATCGTGCTCGCTGTGCAGCAGTTGGAAGGCAATGTGCTGCAACCGCTGATCCTGGGGCGGGCCGTGCGGATCCACGCGCTGGGTGTGGTGCTGGCGATCAGCATCGGGTTGGTGATCTCCGGGATCGTCGGTGCGCTCCTGGCGGTGCCGCTGGTCGCGGTCCTGAACTCCGCGATCCGATCCCTGACCGCGCCGGAGGAAGAACTCGAAGTCCCGGCACCGACCGACCGCGAAGCGGCCGAACCCCCAACCGAGGAAGCCGAAACACCACCCGACGAAAAGCCGAACGGAGCCCCAGCCGACTCACCCAGCAACTCGGAAGTGTGAGCGGTCGAGTTCCGACCGGCCGGTCGCGGCCCGGCGGTCAGGAAGCCAGCGTGACGGCGTTGCGTCCGGCGGACTTGGCCGCGAGCAGGGCCGCGTCGGCCGCGACCAGGAGGTCGGTCAGGTCGTAGCCGAAGCGGAACGTCGTGGCCACGCCGATGCTGACGGTCAGGTCCTTGAGCTCGCGGTGCTCGCCGTGGGTGTCGCGTGTTGGCACGGACAGCGCGGCCGTCGATCGCCGGATGCGGTCCGCCACCGTGCACGCGACTTCGGCTTCCGTGCCGGGCAGCAGCACGACGAACTCCTCGCCGCCGAAGCGACCGACCACGTCGTCCCGTCGCACGCTGCTGCGCAGCATCATCGCGACCGCGGCCAGCACGGTGTCACCCGCCAGGTGCCCGATCTCGTCGTTGACCCGTTTGAAGTGGTCCAGGTCCAGCAGCAGCAGCGAAACCGGTTGGGCACGGGACTGCGCCCGGTCGAGTTCGCTGCGCGCCAGCCGTTCCCAGTGCGCCGCGTTGGCCAGCCCCGTCTTGCCGTCCCGCTGCGCAGACCGCCGCCACTGCGGGAGTTGGCTGGCGAGGTCCAGCAGCACCAGCGGCGGACCGGCCAGCAGCGCGCTGCTGGGCTCGCTGCTCACCGCGACCGCCAGCAGCCCGCCCAGGCTCGCCGCGACGATGCCCAGCAGCACGTCGATCGGCTCGCCCAGCACGTCCTGCCGGGCCGCGTCGGGGTTGCGCAACCGGATGCCGAACGCGACCAGGCAGGCCCGCACCAGCAGCAGCACAGCACCGGCCAGGACGAACAGCACCGGACCCCAGCGGGGTTCCTCCCAACCGATGACGGATCGGGCCGACAGCGTCGCGATCGTGGTCGCCGCGGTGGTGAACAGCCAGCGGTGCAGTGCCGGGCGGCCGTCCAGCACGCCGTGCAGGCTCGGTCCGAGCAGCAGCAGCACCAGCAGGTTCGGCGGCAGGGTGAGGATTCCGGCGGCCAGGTAAGCGATGTGCATCGTCCACGGATTGCGCCTGATCTGCCGTCGGACGTTGATGGACACCGACGTGATCACGATGACCGTCCCGGCGGTCACCGCCAACATCGCGAACGTCACCAGTTCGTGCGAAAGCGGCGACCGGCTGGTCAGGAGGACCAGCACCACCAGCGCGAGGGCGACCGCTTGGACCACGAGCACGTAGGCGATCGCCGCTGGCCGAAGCCGCCACAGCAACCACCCGCCCACCAAGCTGATCACCTCCCCGAACGAGCCTCGCACAGCGTGCCGCAACGGCGCAGCGCGCGGCGCGGGCGGTTCCGTCCGATGCTGGTCGTGATCACAAACACGCAGAGTGCTCGATCCGGCGGTCTCTGCCAAGCCCCGATGTACGGCAGGATGGTCCGCTGGGAAGGAGCGAAAGTGGGCAGTACGCAAACGTCGCCGGTGCAACCTCATCAGGTGACCGATGGCCGCTCGCCGTTGTGGCGCGGGCACAACGTGTTTCGCATGGTGACGTTCCTGTGGGCCTGCTTCTGGGTGGTCCTCCAGTTCCACGACTACCGGCGGCCGTGGTTGGCGCTGGTGGTCATCGTCCTGATGGGCCTGTGGACGGTGTTCACCGTTTGGCGCTACTGGACTCGGGCGGGCCGGACGAACCGCATGGTCCTGCTGGACTGCGTCGTGGTGTCCGTGCTGTTCCTCAGCAACGAGTTCATCCTTTCCGACGCCCAGATGTTGAACAACTACCCGTCGGTGGTGACGGTTTGGCACCCCACGATGGTCACCGCCGCCGCTTCCCAGTGGGGCATGTTCGGCGGGCTGTCGACCGGGATCATCGCCGCCGCCAGCAACTACCTGATCCGCGGCTACAGCGATCCGGCGATGTCGCTGGACACCCTGCTGCTGGTCGGGACCGGTCTGGTGCTCGGGCTGGCCTCGGACACCGCGCGCAAGTCCACCGAGCGGCTGGCCCGCGCGCTGCGCGCGGAGGCCGCGACCGCGGAGCGGGAACGGCTGGCGCGCTCCATCCACGACAGCGTGCTCCAGGTGCTCGCGCGGGTGCGCCGACGCGGCGCGGAGCTCGGCGGCGAGGCCGCTGAGCTGGCGAAACTGGCGGGAGAGCAGGAGATCGCGCTGCGCGCGCTGGTCGCGACAACGGCCCAAGAGACCACATTGGACGGTGAGACCGACCTCGCCGCGCGGTTGCAGGTACTGCGCACCGGCCGGATCCACGTGTCGATTCCGGGCAATCCGGTGCGCCTGCCGGAGCCGTTGAGCACCGATCTGTTCGCGGTCGTGCAGGAAGCGCTGGCGAACTTCGACAAGCACGCCGGGTCGGACGCCCAGGCATGGGTGCTGCTGGAAGAGCTGCCGGAGGAAGTCGTGCTGACCGCGCGCGACGACGGTCCGGGCATCCCCGATGGTCGGCTCGCCGAGGCGGCCGCCGAGGGTCGGCTCGGGGTGGCCAAGTCGATTCGGGGCCGGGTGAAGAGCATGGGTGGCACGATCACCCTGGACACCGCTCCCGGCGAGGGAACCGAATGGGAGATCCGGGTGCCCCGACCCGGCCCGACCAAGCGTCGCAGAGGAGGAAAGCGATGAACGAGCCGCCCGTCACCGTGATGGTCGTCGATGACCACCCGATGTGGCGTGACGGGGTCGCCCGCGATCTGACCGAGCGCGGCTTCGAAGTGCGGGCCACCGCGAGCGACGCCGCGTCGGCGCTGCGCATCGCGCGGACCGTGACCCCCGACGTGGTGCTGATGGACATCAACCTGGGCGACACCTCCGGCGTCAACGCCACCCTGCAGATCACCCAGGAGATCCCCGGCACGCGGGTGCTGGTGCTGTCCGCCAGCGGCGAGCACAGCGACGTGCTGGAGGCGGTCAAGGCCGGTGCTTCCGGATACCTGGTCAAGTCGGCGTCGGTCGAGGAGCTGATGGACGCGGTGCAGCGCACCGCCGCCGGAGACGCGGTGTTCACCGCCGGGCTGGCCGGGCTGGTGCTCGGCGAGTACCGGCGGATGGCGATCACCCCGGACTCGGAGTCGCAGGCGCCGCAGCTGACCGACCGGGAGACCGAGGTGCTGCGGCTGGTCGCCAAGGGGATGACCGCCCGGCAGATCGCCAAGAAGCTGGTGATCTCGCACCGCACGGTCGAAAACCACGTGCAGTCGACGCTGCGCAAGTTGCAGCTGCACAACCGGGTCGAGCTGGCCCGCTACGCCATCGAGCACGGCCTGGACCAAGAAGAGGGCGAGCCCTCCGAGTCGTAGAGCCTGTCTCCGAACTCGTTTTGCGAGGCGGTGCGGCTGACGGCCACCTGCGGTCACCAAGCCGCCGTTTGCGCTCTGCGATGCCGGTGAGCCCGATCGGGTTCGCGGGCCTTCTTCGTCGGGTGACCCGTGATCTGTTCGGAATTTTCCAGGTTCACCCGATCCACTGACAAAAGCTCTTGTCCGCACGAGGTTTTCGCTGCTCAGGCAGGACAACACGGACCGTGACCGGAAGTCATCGAAAAGGGTTCGCGGAGCCGCGTGACGCCTTGGTGACGGGTCGGTGACGGGCCCTTTGGCGTACTCGTTGCCAGCGGCGAAAAGGCCGCGGTCGAAATTCCGATTACGCGAACAGGAGCATGATCATGGAGTTTTCGCACGAATACGCTGAGATGCTGCCCGAGCGCGAAGCTCTCAACTGGTGGGGTGGCTTCGGTGGCTTTGGCAGCGACATCGCGGCCGTGAACGCGTCGAACACCGCGGTGGCCCTCGGTGGCGGCCCGTTCAGCACCACGACCGCCGTGGCTCTGCAGAACATCAACGTCAACCAGGGTTGGTGACGGAGCATGGTCATGGAGGTTTCGTACGAGGTCGCTGAGATGCTGCCCGAGCGCGAAGCCCTCAGCGGCTTTGGCTTTGGCTTCGGCAACGACATCGCGGCCGTGAACGCGTCGAACACCGCTGTGGCTCTTGGTGGCGGCCCGTTCACCAACACGACCGCCGCTGCTGTCCAGAACATCTGCGTCAGCCAGTTCTGAGCGGTCTGCAGTTAACACTCCCGGCCGCCCGTCACAGCTGCGCGTGATGGGCGGCCGGCTTCACCCTCCAGGAGATGGAACATGCACACTCTCGATCTTTCGAGTGAGTCTGCGGAACTGCTTCCGCAGCGCGAAGCCCTCGGCGGCTGGGGTGGCGGCCTGATCGGCGACATCAACACCGTCACCGCCGTCAACCTGGCGATCGCGGTCAACGTAGGTGGCTTCGGCAGCGACGCCACGGCCGTCGCCAACCAATGGGTCGGGGCCAACCAATTCTGATGGGTCCCGTCTGGCCGGGGGCGAAGCCTTCGCTCCCGGCCAGGCTACGTGCTGCCAGTACCGCGCTACCTGGGCAGCTCCACCCGCACTTGAACGGGTTCGCAGGAGGATTCGATGTCAGAAGTCACCCAGGCCGATCGCGCACCGCAGACCGACGAGCACGCGGTTGCGCGACTGGCCGACGGAGTGTCGTTGTGCGGTGAGTACGAAGGTGGCGGCTTTGACCAACCGCGTTACCTGATCTCCCGGGGCGACGGCCAGATGGTGCTGGTGTCGCGGTTGCTCTACCAACTCGCCACCGAGATCGACGGCAATCGGACGCTGGGCGAGGCGGCCGTGCGAGTGGCGCGGGCCAGCGGCCAGGACGTGTCCGTCGCCGATGTGGAATTCCTGATCAGCGAGAAGCTGTACCCGCTCGGCATCGCCACCCTGGCCGAGCCGATCGTCGAACCGCCGAAGGCCGCGCCGCTGCTGGCACTGGCGATGCACGGGGTGCTCGCGCCCGCGCGGGTGGTGCGCGTCGTCGCGGCGATGCTCGCCCCGCTCTACCTACCCGTGGTCGTGGTGCTCGTGGTGACCGGGCTGATCGCACTCGACGTGTGGCTGATCGGGTCCGGCTACCTCGACCTGGCGTTCCAGCAGTCCGCGGGCGAGCCGGTGCAGGTCCTCGTGCTGCTCGGGCTGATGATCGTCAGCACGTTGTTCCACGAGGTCGGGCATGCCGCCGGATGCCATTACGGCGGGGCGAAACCGGGCGCGATCGGAGTCGGGTTGATGCTGATCGTGCCCTGCTTCTTCACCAACGTCACCGATGCCTACCGGCTGGACCGGCGGGGCAGGCTGCGCACCGATCTGGGCGGGATCTACTTCAACGCGGTGTTCATCCTGGCGATGGCCGGGATCTACGGCCTGACCCACTACCCACCGCTACTGGTCTTCATCGCGCTGAGCCACATCCAGATCCTGCAGCAGCTGGTGCCGCTGCTGCGCCTGGACGGCTACTACATCCTCGGCGACCTGGTCGGGGTGCCGAACCTGTTCGCGCAGGTCGGCCCCTTCCTGCGGCGCCTCACCGGGCGGCACGGCGGCAAGCCCGTCCCGCCCTCCGGGCTGCGCCCGCGGGTGCGGATCATCGTCACCGCCTGGGTGGTGATCGTGGTGCCCACCCTGGCGCTCGCGCTGGGGGTGCTGCTCTGGCGGCTCCCGGTGTACCTGTCCAGGGCGTTCACCCGGGCCCACGATTACTGGACGGTTCTGGTGGCCGGTGTCGGGCAGGGGAACTTCTGGATGTCGGTGCTGGCGGTGGTCTCGATGCTCATCCTGCTGCTGCCCTGGGTCGGCGCGGTCGCATTCCTGGTGCGCATCGGGCGGCGGATCGCCCGGCGCATCGCGCACAAGCAACGGGGCACGGGCGGTCGGCACCGCATCGCACGCGCCTGAACTGCCCCGACATCGGGCTCCCACGGGGGGTGTGGGAGCCCCACCTACGTGTCGCGAGAACAGAAAGTCACCGTCAGTAGTGTCGTAACAACCGACCGGAGCACCCCCGATGGGCAAGGGTGTGGACCTCCGGTGTCCGCCGCAGGCGAGCACCGGAGTTCCGGGGCGACGCCCACAACGGCGTCCGCCCCACGCACTGGGCCAGATCCAGGGCCTGTCGAGGGGGGAACTATGAGCGGTGGAATTGTGCGTCCGATGACACGTCGGCGGTCGCGCACCCCGGCGCAGCCCGACCAGCCGTTCCGGCTGACGCTGCTCGGCGGATGGGAACTGCACGCGAACGGCGAAAGCGTGGCGATGTCCAGCAACGGACAACGCCTGCTCGCCTTCCTCGCGCTGCGCGGACGCACCCAACGCGACTACGTGGCGGGCGTCCTGTGGCCGGAGAGTGACGACCAGAGCGCGCTGGCCAACCTCCGGACCACGCTGTGGCGGGTGCGCCAGCGCATCCAGGGCGCGGTGATCAGCACGCCGCACGAGATCGAGCTGGCGCCGCTGGTGTCGCTGGACATCGACGGGTTGGTCGCCGCAGGGCGGTACCTGGTGCACCAGGATTCGACCGACTCGCCGAACGACTGCGCGGAGATCGGCCGCGACCTGGCGCGGCACGAGCCGTTGCTGCCCGGTTGGTACGACGACTGGGTGCTGACCGAGCGTGAGCGCCTGCAGCAGTTGCAGGTGCACGCGCTGGAAGTGGCTGCGGAACGGCTTGTGCAGTCCCGGCACCTGGCGAGCGCCTTGGAGATCGCGCAGGCCGCGACCCAGGTGGAGCCGTTCCGGGAGACGGCGCACTGCGCGGTGGTCAAGGTGCTGCTGCAGCAGGCGAACCCGGCGCAGGCGGTCCGCCACTACCAGCGCTACGAGCGCCTCCTCGACCGAGAACTCGGCATCGAGCCGTCCAACCACCTGCGCGACCTGGTGCGCCCGGTCCTCGCCCGCGCCCGCAGTTGACCATCCTGCGGCGACACCGGCCCCGATTCCGGGGTGCCAGTTTTAGGGGCGAAACTGGCACCCCGCCCGGTGGTCAGGCGCCGAGGGCGGCCCGGACCGCTTCGCGGGCTCGGGTCGGGGTCGGGGCGGACAGGGCGGCTTCGGCGGCTTGTTGGAAGGCCGCGAGCGGGTGCTTGGCGAGCGCCGCGCCGACCAGCGGGACGGCTGCGGCGGCCATCGACAGGCTGGTCATGCCGAGGCCCGCGAGCACTCCGGCCAGCAGCGGGTCGGATGCCGCCTCGCCGCACACCCCGACCGGCTTGCCGAGCTCCCGGCCCGCGTGCCCGACCATGGCGATCAGCCGCAGCAGCGCGGGCTGCCACGGGTCGTTGAGCTCGGCGAGCGCGCCCGCCATCCGGTCGGCGGCGAAGACGTACTGGGCGAGGTCGTTGGTGCCGATGCTGGCGAAGTCGACGACGTCGAGGATTTCCGCGGCGCTCAACGCGGCGGCCGGAATCTCGATCATCACCCCGGCCCGCGGCAGACCGGCGGCCCGGACGCGGGCGGCGAACCAGGCGGCTTCGTCGACGGTGGCGACCATCGGCGCCATCACGGAAACCTCGGCACCGGAATCGGCAGCGGCACCGGCGATCGCCGCCAGCTGCCGCTCCAGCACGTCGGGCCGGTCGAAGGCGACCCGCAGCCCGCGCACTCCGAGCGCCGGATTCGGCTCCACGCCCATGTCGAGGAAGGCCAACGGCTTGTCCGCACCGGCGTCGAGCGTGCGGACGATGACCGGCTTGCCCGCGAACGGTGCGAGCACCTCGCGGTAGGCGGTCCGCTGCGTGTCGACCGGCGGTTCGTCATCGGCCGCGAGGTAGCAGAACTCGGTGCGGAACAGGCCGATCCCCTCCGCACCGGCCGCGACTGCGGCACGCGCATCGGCGCTCGACCCGACGTTGGCGATGATCTTGACCTGCCTGCCGTCCGCGGTGGCGCCGTGGCCGTTCCACTCGCCGGGGGAGCGGCGCTCGGCGACGTGGACCGCCACCGCCTGGTCGGAGGTTTCGACCTCGCCGATGTCGCCATCGACGATCGCGCCGACCACACCGGGCACGCCGAGCACCCCGCGGACCGCGACCACGGCCGGAATCCCCAGCGCCCGCGCCAAGATCGCGGTGTGACTGGTCGGACCGCCTTCCTCGGTGACCAGCGCGAGCACCAGGCCGGGGTCGAGATCCGCGGTGTCGGCGGGGGCGAGATCGCGGGCCAGCAGGACGCTCGGCCGGTCGAGCTCGGGCACGCCAGGCGGTTTCACACCGAACAGCTCGGCGATGATCCGGTCCCGGACGTCCTGCACGTCGCGGGCGCGCTCGGCCATGTAGCCGCCTGCGGCGCGCAGCGCGTCGGAAAAGCCGTTGGCTGCTTCGTACACGGCGCGCGGCGCGGGCAGCGACTGGCTGTTCACGAGTTGTTCGGCCTGCGAGATCAGCGCCGGATCGATCGCCATCGCGGCGGTGGTCTCCAGCACCGCCTTGGCATCGCCGTCGACTCGGGTGGCGCGTTGGAACAGCCGCTCGGCGACGGCTTCGGCAGCCGGTCGGATGCGGTCGGCCTCGGCGGCCGGATCGGCGGGCGCGGGAGCGGCGGGCGGTTCGGGCAGGGGATCGGCGACCCGGGCGACAGGCCCCGAGGCGCGGCCGGAGCTCACTCCGACACCAGTCAAGCGCGACATGGTCTAGACCATACCCTTCTAATTCGGGCTCTGGGGCGATCGTAGGCACGGGTACACCGTTCGGCCCGATCACCGGGACCAGCGTGGACACGCCTCGTGACGCCAGTGGTTCTTACGTCGCCCGAATGTCACAGTGCCGCGATTACCGATGAGTAACAACTGAGTAGCAGTACGGATCCGGACGGAACCCCCAAAACAGCAGGCTGTGAGCATGGCAATCAGCACGCAGATCACCGAAACGAACCCGCACCTCGACTGGTTCGCCGAGCCGCTGGCCGAGCTGGTGAACCTGTTCGCCATCCACCTGCCGACCGCTTCCGGCGACGACCAAGGCGACTCGGACCCGGCTTCGGGGGACTCCTCGGACAGACTCCCGCCGCCGACGAACGAATCGCCCAGCGGGCCCGATCCGATTCCGGGCGAGCCCGTCGACACGAGTCAGTTCCGTCCCGTTCAGTCCCCGGCCGCTTCGACCGGGACTGACCCGACTTCGGAATGATTCCCGGCCCATGCTGGCGGGATGACACTGCCAGGAACCGCCAACGGCCCGTTCCCCCGACTTCGGGGCGAACGGGCCGTTCACTGCGCGTCGCGCCGGTCGCACGCACCGACCGGACAAGGCGTTTCGACGGGCGTGGCCACAGTGGAGGATCCCATTAGGGGGATCCACCGTTCGAGCTAATTTTCCCTGGGGGATGGATCTTTTCGGCGCGGTCGCGCGTCAGACTTAACGGGTTGCTGCTCGCCGGTATCGCGCCACCGGCGATCACAACCTGTTGTGGGTCGGCCGTGACGCCCCCCGTGCGGTCGGCCCACAACGAAAACGCCCCCAGCGCTCACGAACCCTTGCGCAGACCAAGGGCTTTCAGCGCACCGTCGATCGCACCGGGCGACTGCTCGGGCAGCAGGTGCGGCGCATGCTCACCGACCGCCGAGAGCACGGTCTTCGCCGAGGGGTTGACCGCCTGCCACTCGCCGATGACCACGGTCGGCACCGTCTCGTTGCCGTCGGCGATGGAGCGCACGGTCGCCGCCGCCGCTGGGTCCTCCCAGATGTTCACCTCGTTGAAGGTCAAGCCCTGCCGCCGGAGTCCGGCGCGCAGCGAGGTGCAGAACGGGCAGCCAGGTCGGGTGTAGACGACGACTTCCTGCACTTCGGCGGTCATGTTGCCTCCTGTGTTGACGAGGTCGGCGGCGTGCGCGGTGCAAGGTTCGGCACGCCGCCGCCAGTGGGTGTCGGTGCTGGTCACCGCACGGTTCCCAGCTCGCGTTCCGGTTCGGCCTCGTGGATCGCGGCCCCGCTGCGGCAGTCGCCGCAACGGTCCCGGCGCCCACCACGCCGCCTTGCCCACGACCTTCAACACCGCGGACCCCGAAATCATTCGCACCACGGTCGCATCCAGTGCGAACGCGAAGACCACACCCACCCCGACCGCGCTGCCGGAGAAAGCGAACGCCCGGCGCAACAGCGCCGCCAATCCACTGTGGATGCTCCTTGCGAAGATCCGAGTGAAGGGCACCGGTCAAAGGTGCCCCACTGTTCACCTGACCGAATGGTGGCGGGAAACTGCCTGGTAAGCGGCTTGCTGGTCGGCGCTTCGCGGCCACCCTCGTCCGGTCGAACGCGCTGGGCCCGAGTTCGCGCCGGAAACCACCGCGAGGAGGATGGTCCGCGCCATCCACCGGCGATGGCGGTAGTCCCGGACTCGAACACGGTGCGTCGTTCGTGCTGGTAGTCGATTGCTGGTGGCCGACGCCGGTGACCCGTTACCGTGAGGTGAACACCGTCAACATGCGTAAATGCCGTTTGCTGATCGCCGCGATAGCGACGGAATCGGGCTTGTGCACCCGATCGGAGAACGGGATGCGCCACAATCACGTGCGGCTGATCGCAACGTCGGGATCGGCCACCGGATACAGGAGTGGCACATGACCGAGGTGACTCGGCGCGAGCGGCTTCGCGCGGCCACCGAACTGGAGATCCGCCAGCACGCGCGTGCGCTGCTCGTGGAGCACGGGCGCGACGCGGTGACCTTGCGGGCGATCGCACGGGAACTCGGCATCACCGCGCCAGCGCTGTACCGCTACTACGAGTCCCGCGAAGACCTCCTCCGGCAGCTGTGCGACGAGATCTGCGCCGATCTGGCCACCGAACTGCACGCCGGGTTGGACTCGGTCGACGAGGCGTTCCTGGACAAGATCTTCGCGATGTGCCGGGCGTTCCGGCGGTGGGCCTTGGCCCATCCGGAGGAGTTCGCGCTGGTCTTCGCCACGCCGCAGGACGAGTCGGGGAAGCGGCAGCACGACCAGTTCGCCGGGGTCTTCCTGGGCATCGTCGGCCCGTTCATGGCCGAAGGCGCGATCAAGGCGGACACCGAGGGCGCGCTGCTGTTCGAACTGCCGGACCTGTCGGCCCACCAGGACGCGTTGGCGGCGGCGTTCTCGACCGCGGGCATCGACGTTCCGCCGGAGGCCCTGCGACCGGACGCGGTGTACTTCCTGCTGCGCTGGTGGGTGCGCCTGTACGGGCACGTGGCCCTGGAGGTCTTCGGGCGCTTCCCGTTCGACCTGAAGTACGCCGACCGGCTCTTCGACTCGATGCTCCACGAACTGGCGCACGAAATCGGCTTGGCCTGACCGGGTTCCGGGCGATTTCGCGCGAAACCGGCACTTCCCGTGGCGAGCGGATGCCGATCACTGCGCGAAATCGGCGCGCGGCCACCCCGAAGACGCGCGCGCTATCGGCTTTGTCCGGGCTGGGCTCGCCTCGGGGCTCGTGAGCGGCGACGGTCGTCCTGGCGACCACAACCACTCACGACGCAGCAGCGGCACGCACGCCAATTCGCGCACCCTCCTAGGCCCGGTTGAAGCGGGCTCCCCAGTTGTGGAGCTGGTCGAGCAGTTCGGGTGGTTCGAGGACGCGGAAGTCCGCGTCGAGCTGGCCGAGCGCCATGATCGGCCAGTCCAGGGAGTCGGTGGTCATCAGCACCCGGCAGTGCTCTGCGTCCACCTCCTCGACCGTGCTCCACCGGCCGATCCGTTCGCGCGCGGTCGCGGCCGGGGCATCGACCAGGACCTCCACCCGGTACGAGCGGGGCGCGTTGTCCAGGCCAGCTCGGACGAACTCGGCGACGTCGGCGGCGGGCAGGTCGCGGGGCCGGAACCGGGCACCGGTGCCGTCCGGCCTGGTGAGCCGGTCGACCCGGAACTTGCGCCAGTCGTGCCGGGTGAGGTCGTAGGCGACCAGGTACCAGCGGCGACCGAGGCAGACCAGCCGGTGCGGTTCGACGTGCCGGTCGGTCCGCTGGCCGTTGGCGGCGGTGTAGGAGAAGTTCAGGCGTTCGCTGTCCCGGCAGGCCAGCGCGATGGCGGTGAGCACGTCCGGGTCGATGTCCGCCCTGGTAGGGCTGCCCCAACTGGCGGGCACGGTCATCGCGCGCAGCGCGTCGATCCGGCGGCGCAGCCGGGGCGGCATCACCTGCACCACCTTGGCCAGCACCCGCACCGAGGATTCGGCGATGCCCTCCACCGCACCCTGCGCGGCGGCCTGCAACCCCACGGCCAGGGCAACCGCCTCTTCGTCGTCGATGACCAGTGGCGGCAGGGCCGCGCCTGCGGCGAGCTGGTAGCCGCCTTCGACGCCGCGCTGCGCCTCGACCGGGTAGCCCAACTCGCGCAGCCGGTCGATGTCCCGGCGCAGCGTGCGGACCGAAACTCCCAGCCGCTCGGCCAGTTCGGTGCCCGGCCAGTACCGGTGGGTCTGGAGCAGGGACAGCAGCCGCAGCGTCCGGGTGCTGGTGTTCGCCATGTTCTCGATTCTTCCTGAAATTCAGGTCAAGAAGTGACCGCTATGGCTCCTAGCGTGGTCTTCGACCGACGGAGCACGACAGAAAGCGGAGACCATGACCGCACACGAGCTGACCACCCGCGAATTGGCCGCCACCGGCGAGCGCGCCGACCTGCTGGAGGCGCTGGCCAAGCAGCGGCACTTCCTGCGCTTCACCACCCGCGAGCTCACCGACGAGCAGGCCGGGCGGCGGACCACCGCGAGCGAGCTGTGCCTGGGCGGCCTGATCAAGCACGTCACTGCGGTTGAGCGGAATTGGTCGCGCTTCATCGTGGAGGGCCCGTCGGCGATGGGTGACTTCAGCGCCCTGACCGAGGCCGACTTGGCCGAGTGGGCGGACATGTTCCGAATGCTGCCCGGTGAGACGCTGGCCGGTGTGCTGGACGACTACGCCGAGGTGGCCAGCCGCACGGACGAACTGGTCGCCACCCTGCCCGACCTGAACGCCACCCACCCCCTGCCGAAGGCCCCGTGGTTCGAGCCCGACGCGCACTGGTCGGCCCGCCGGGTGCTGATGCACATCATCGCCGAAACGGCCCAGCACTCCGGCCACGCCGACATCATCCGAGAATCCCTCGACGGCGCCAAAAGCATGGGCTGACGAACGACGAAGCGCCCCCGGCGACCTCGCACCACGAGGCTCCGGGGGCGCCTTGCTTTCCGCATCAGGGCAAAGCAACCAAATCGTCTACAAAGGACGATTCAGTTCATGGCGTCACGTCGTGCTTTCGCCTCGGCCCAGCAGGTTTCGCAGGTCGGCGCGAGCCACTGGACCTCAGTCGCGATGACGACGCTGATGGTCAACCCGCAGAACGTCTCGCGCTCCTGACCGGGGATCGGTGGTCCCGTCGGAGCCATGCCGTGCCGAATGCCTTCGAAGGGCCGCCAGTAAGCAACCGGCCCCTGCGGCTCCAAACCAGGAAAAAGCACGTCGAAACCTCCGAGAAGTAGGGGGCGACGGCGGCGGTCCCGGCGGGTCGGGGGGTTGCGAGTCGGCCCCGCCGCCGTCTAGATCAAAAGTAACCCAGAAATATTTCTGGAGGTATTACCTGATCGGGTAATGATCAATGTGCTAAACCTGAAGCACTTCCCGACCCGACACGTGACATGGGGAACCAGATGGCACCTTCTTCGCCGCCGGTAGCAGCCTGGGAACTCGGCATCCGCCTCCGGGAAGCACGCGAACTGGTTGACCTGAGCTCGACAGATGCCGCGAAATCCATTGGCATCACGCAGAACTACCTGAGCAACGTCGAACACGGCCGACGCCGTATCGCCGAGGAGAAGCTCGAAAACCTGCTGACGAACTACGGCGTGTACGAAGACGAACGTAAGGAACTTCTTGCGCTGCGCCGAGCGTCAGACGGAAGCGGCTGGTGGTCGCGCTACAGCGGGCTCTTCTCACCCGAGTTGGTTCGCTTCTTCGGATACGAGCACGGCGCACACGAGGTCCACACCTACGAAGGCGCCATGATCTCTGGCTTGTTGCAGACCGAGAAATACTCTCGCGCCGTCCACAGTGGAGACGCCGCTAACCTACGCAAGTCAGAGGTCGAGCGCCGCGTCGAGGCCCGAAGTCGCAGGCAGGAACGCCTCAGCGGGCCAAATCCCCTGAACGCAACCATTCTCATGACCGAAGGCGCTCTCCGGCAACAGGTCGGCGGACCGGAAATCCTCGCTGAACAACTGGAGCATCTGCTCGCGCTGATGGCCGAGTATCCGGACACGCTCGACCTCCGGATCATTCCCTTCAGCGCTGGCGCGTACTGCGCACTAGGAAGCTCAACCTTCCATCTGCTGACGTTCCCGAGCGCTCGCCTCGTGCGCCTCGGCTGGCACGAGACCGTGACCTCGCTGAACCTCGTCGAGAGCGAGCTGAAAATCCACCAGTACAGCGTCGCGTTCTCCGAGGCGCTGAGCCGCGCAGCGGATCGGGAAGGCTCCAAACAGCTCATTCGCAAGGCGTTGCAGGAGATAACATGAACGAGTGTCGGATTTAGGTGACAACTTAGCCAATGCCAACTGGTTCAAGTCCAGCTACTCGACAAGCTCCCAGGGCTGCGTCGAGGTCGCTCTGGCAACGCCGGTTGTGGGTGTCCGGGACAGCAAGAACCCACATGGCGGCACTCTGGTCTTCGATCGTCAACAATGGACTACTTTTCTGATGTCAGTCGAGTAGTCGATTTTCCAAGCCGTCAAGGTCTGCACGGACTTCATCGACATCAGGTAGGTGCAGCGCTTCGAGGAGCGCCACTGCTTCCTGCCAGGCATCACGTGCACCACCAAGATCGCCAAGTTCCTGCAGCGAGGCCCCAAGACCGCGGAGGCTCGCGGCTTCCCCTCGTCGGTGCCCGATTTCATGCTGACGGTCGCGGGCTTTTTTGAAGAAACGCGCCGACTCATCGAATCGACCAAGGCGCACATGTGCTTCGGCGATCTTCGCGAGCGCGTTCCCTTCGCCCATCTCTTCACCGACCAACCGCCATGCATCAAGAGAGTTTCCGAAGTGGTCTATTGCATTCTCTGGAGCGCCTTGATGCAGCTCAATCAGACCTAACGTGAAGTAGATTCCCCCTCTGATGTAACCGTTCCTATACTGCAACTCCAGCTCGAAGGCTCGATCCATGGGTCCACGAGCTTGCTCAGCAAACCCAACAAGGGCCAGCACCTGACCGAGGGTGACCAGCGACAAGAGCTCCCCGTTACGATCACCGATGCGTTCGAAAAGTGCAATAGCCCGCCGAGTTTCCCGCACAGAAAGATCGATTTTTGATAGATCGAAATAGGCTATCCCAAGCTCGTGTTGAAGATTTGCTTGCGCAACTTCGTCACCAACCTCGCGCGCCGCACCAATTCCAATTTCGTAAGCCTCGATCCAGTCTTGAGCATAACCACGAAGATGAAACAGGACCATAAGTGTGCGAGGTAGCTGCCATGCATGTTCGCGCATGCCCATCGAGGCTGCTTGCTTGGTTGCCGCGCGGAGATTGTGACGCTCCACTTCCCACCACGCAAAAGCAACATCGTCCGTGTCGAAGGACAATCCCCTGACATCTGACGTGGGAGGCTTCGGCATGAAATACCTTGCGTGCGAGGCCGTTTGGTGATCCGCAGCTGTGCTGCTGCGGAGGTAGAAGTCGAGCAGGCGGCGCACAGCTGCGTGGCGGTTGTCGGTCGATTCGTCTACCGCCGCGCACTCGGCCGCATAGGCGCGCAGGAGGTCGTGGAAGCGGTAGCGGCCTTGCTCTGGTTGTTCGATCAGGTTGGCGCGCAGTAGTTCCGCCAGTGGGCGGCGGAGGTCTCGCCTGGTTCTGTCGGCGAGTGCGGCCACCGCTTCCAGGCTGATGTCCGGGCCGGTTGGGAGGCCCAACAGGCGGAACAGCCTGGCCGCTTCGGCGGAAAGGGAGCGGTAGGACCAGGAGAACACCGCTCGGACTCCGGTTTCGCCGCCCGCGTCCAGGGCGTCGAGGCGTTCTCGTTCGTTCCGCAGTTCTTCGACCAGTTCGTCCAGTGGGAAGTCCGCGAACTCCGCTGCTCGGACCGCCACCATGCCCAGTGCGAGGGGGAGTCCCGCGCAGTGCGACACGATTTCCGCCACCGCTTCCGGTTCCTCGGACAACCGGACTTCGCCCAGGTAGTGCACCAACAGCTCGCGGGATTCCGGTTCGGTCAGCACGGTGAGCGCCAGGCGAGTCGCGCCCTCCCGAACCGCCAGGTCGTCGAGGCGGTTCCGGCTCGTCACCAGGACCAGGCAACTTGGCGTGCCCGGTAGCAAGGCACGCACCTGGTCGGCCGTTCGGGCGTTGTCGAGGAGGACGAGCATTCGCTTGTCGTGCACGAGACTTCGGAACATCGCGGCTCGCGCGTCGTCGCTGGGCGGGATGCGTTCCGGCTCGACGTCCAGGGCCGTCAGGAAGAGACCGAGGGCTTCGTTGGGCGTCATCGGTTCAGCGATCGGGTCGAATCCGCGCAGGTTGACGTACAGTTCGCCGTCCGGGAAGCGGTCGCGCACCTGATGCGCCCAGTGCACCGCGAGCGTCGACTTGCCCACCCCGGCCGTGCCGTCGATGGTCGACAGCAGCACCACGCCTTCGGTCTGCGCGCTCGCCAGCAGCGTCGTCAGCATGTCCTGCTCGACCGCGCGGTTCACGAAATGCCGCGTCGCGCCGGGAAGTTGTCGCGGGATCATCGAATCGGTCGTGCCGTGGAAGTGCACGTCGCCGTGGATCGCACCCGCCTGCACCACCGAGCCCTGCACCGGCGCAGCCACCTCGTTGCCGACGTTCTCCGGCTTCTCGCCCACGCTTCCCCCAAAACCCGCGGATCAACATCCACCCTGGCACGCAACCCGCAAACACCGCCACCTCGGGTCGGGGGGGGGGGGGAACCCGGGCCCCCCCCGGGGGGGGGGCCCCCCCCCCCCCGCCGGGGGGGGGGGGGGCCGGGGGGGGTAATCAAAAGAGACGGGGGGCGCCGGGGGAAGTGGTTGTGTGGGGGG
>NZ_JALBWV010000019.1 GCF_022678645.1 Saccharopolyspora soli
GCCACACCACGTTGGGAAGCTGCTGCGCGGGCATACCGTTCTGGATGTTCGTCATCCGAACCCCACCCTTCCCCGAACTTACGCTGCACGATCGCTTGCACGTGCAGTTGATCGTGCATCTAAGCTATCAGGTGCAGATGCACGATTGAATGCACGTGCATCTCATTGAGATCTTGATCACACGATCGGGGTAATGTCGTCACTTGGCAGGTGCTGCGTCGTTGCGCACGGCGCGCAGCCGTCAGCGACGCAGGGCAGCTCGCAGCTGCGGTTTTTCCAGTGCGGCAGGGGTTTTCGCCAGCTCCTCGGCGGCGATCAGGCGTCCTTGAGCGCGGCTTTCAGCGTCTTGCGGGTCTGCTCCGGCGTCTGCGCGTCAACCGCGAGCCGGTGGCTGACCTTGCTGTACACCTCGACCTCGTCGGGCTTGTCCAGGTACAGCGCACCGCAGAGGTGCTCCAGGTAGACGATGTCCGGCAGCTCGGGTTCGCCGAAACGCAGGATGGTGAACGCGCCCTCCGCGCCGGACCGGCCGAGCTCGAACGGCAGGATCTGCAACGAGACCGTGGGCATCGTGGTGGTTTCGAGCAGGAACTCGATCTGCTCGCGGATCACCGCTCGGCCGCCGATCGGCCGGTACAGCACCGACTCGTCGATCACCGCCCACAACCGCGGTGCTTTCGCCTGGCTGAACAGCTTCTGGCGCTGCATGCGCAACCGGACCCGGCGATCCAGCTCGTCTTCCGGGAACTCCGGGCGTCCCTGCGTGGCGACCGCGCGGGCGTACTTCTCGGTCTGCAGCAGACCGGGGACGAACTGGATCTCGTAGGTCTGGATCCGGGAAGCGGATTCCTCCAGCCCGACGTAGTCCTGGAACCACGAGGGCATCAGGTCGTTGAAGCGGTGCCACCAACCCGGCTCGTTGGACCGGCGCACGAGGTCTAAGAATGCCTCGCGCTCGGCTTCGTCCCCCACGTTGTACAGGGTCAGCAGGTCTGCGACGTCGCGTTCCTTGAAGCCCACGCGGCCGAGTTCGAGTCGGCTGATCTTCGATCCGGAACCGCGGATGGCGTATCCGGCGTCCTCACGAGTGATTCCGCTCGCCTCGCGCAACCTGCGCAGTTGGCTGCCCAGCACGAGACGGCGGGCGGTGGGGCCGCTTCCCGTGGCACTATCCGGGGCCACGCGAGACCTCCTGTGGAATGGACGCTACGACCCACTGTCGAGATCCAGTGGTTGAACGTTACGGGAGGGCATAGTAGTGGAATCCGGCCACAGGTCGAGTGCCTTACCCGGATCGGCGGTACCTACCCGGTCATACACTGCGAGCACGCGATCACCTACCCTGGGTGCGTCGGGGGTGGCAAGGGTTGGGGAGTGGCATGACACGAACCGGCGGAGAACGTACGGGCGTGCCGGGCGGCATCGATTCCACGCGCCCCAGCAGTGCTCGGGTCTACGACGCGATCCTCGGCGGCAAGGACAACTATGCGGCCGACCGCGTACTGCGCGACGAACTGGCGGCGGTGACTCCCAAACCGGGAGTGTTGGCCTCGGTCAGCCGGGCATTCCTGTTGCGGGTCACCCGATACCTCGCCAGCACCGCGAACATCGACCAGTTCCTGGACTGCGGATCAGGTCTGCCCACTTTGGAGAACACGCACGAGGTGGCGCAGCGGGTCAATCCGGACGCGACTGTCGTCTACGTCGACAACGATCCGACGGCAATCGTGCACGGGCGCGCGTTGCTCGCGGAGAACGACAGCACGCACTTCGTCGCGGCGGACATCACCGAACCGGACAAGCTGCTCGCCGAACCGGCAGTCACCAGGGGTCTGGAGTGGACCCGGCCGATCGCGCTGTACGTGCTCAACACGTTGCACCACATATCTGCCGACCACCGCTTGGCGGATCTGATGGCCCGCTACATCAACACCCTGCCGTCCGGCTCGTACGTGGCACTGACCCACTTCTGCCGTCCCGGTCCCGAGGATCCCGAAGCCAGCGAGTTGGCCGACAAGATGGAATCGGCCTACCTCAACTCGATGGGCACCGGCTGGTTCCGGTCCCGCGACGAGATCGCCAGCTACTTCGGCGGGCTCGAACTGCTGGAACCGGGCCTGGTGACGGTCGCGGAGTGGTGGCCCGACGGACCGCGCGAAAACCCGCTGGAACCCTTCCACCGCGTGCTGGTCGGCGGCGTCGCCCGCAAACCGTAGGAGCCCCGGGGGCACGTCAACGTGCGATGCGCCTGGAGCGCCGCGGCGGAAGTCGTTTCAGTACTCCTGGGTTTGGACCCTCGTCGGGCCGTCGTGCCAGGTCGCGATCACCGATGAACCGTGTTGGCCAGCGGTGAATTCCACCCGCAGCCAGCCGTCCTGCTGGTCCCAGGTCTGCACGGTGTAGCCGGAGCGCGGGGTGGCCGAGATCAGTTCCGCGCGGTCCGGTCGCACCGAGAGCACGACCGCGCCGCCCTCGACCTCGTAGGTGCGCACGTCGCTGGCGTCCTCGGTCGGCGACGGGCTCGGTTTCGGGGTGGGCTGGGTTTCCTCCGAGGTCGGCGGGGCCATTGTGCCCGGTTGCGGCGGCAACACCGGCGGTGATTCCGCCGGGGGCGGTGCTGGGCTGGCGGCGGGAGGAGGCGACGGCGACTCCGCCGGGGCAGACGTGATCGGACGCACCACTGGAACCGAGTCGGACTGGTCGAGCACCGCGCCGCGGATCACATCGCGCACACCGAGCCAGGAAAGCGTGACAGCGGCGGTGGTCGCGGCGAACCACACGCCGACGTAGGTGACGGCTCGTCTCATGCGCACGGGAGCGCCATCTTTCACTGCCGCGCCGTCGCCGCGCAACCACCGACCGGGGATCGGTCGGGCAGAACGCGCAGCACCGCTGGCGGTGTGCCGCGGTTCACCCACCGACCGGAAGGCGAAGAACTCTCACAGTGCCCGTATCGTCCCGGCCATGGCTGTGGTTCTGGTTGTCGAGGACGATCCGGTTGTGCGGGCGGCGATGATCCGCGACCTGACCGCAAGAGATTGGGTGGTGCGCAGCGTCGGGACCGCGCTCGCGTCGCTGCGGGAAGTAGCCGAGCACCCACCGGACGTCATCATCCTCGATCTCGGGCTGCCCGACCTCGACGGCGGCGAGACGCTGAAGATGATCCGCGGCGTCTCGAACGTGCCGACCATCGTGGCCACCGCCCGCGACGACGAGAGCGAGATCGTGCGCCTGCTGCGCGCGGGCGCGGACGACTACGTCGTCAAGCCGTTCTCCAGCGAACACCTCAACGCCCGCATCGAAGCGGTGCTGCGGCGGGCCCGTGGCGCGCAGCCCGCGCAGCTCGTGCAGGTCGCCGGACTGCGCATCGACACCGACAGCAGGGTGGCCGCGCTGGATGGCGCCGAGCTGGAGCTGACCCGCCGCGAGTTCGACCTGCTCGCCTACCTCGCCGCGCGGCCGGGCCGGGTGGTGCCGCGTCGCGAGCTGCTGGCCCAGGTCTGGCGGCAGTCCTACGGCGACGACCAGACCATCGACGTCCACCTGTCCTGGCTGCGGCGCAAGCTCGGCGAGAGCGCCGCCGAGCCCCGCTACCTGCACACCGTGCGCGGTGTCGGCGTCAAGCTCGTGGAACCCGAATGAGACGGACCATCGTGCTGGTGGCGCTGGCGGTGACCTCGATGGTCGCGCTGGCGTTCCTGATCCCGCTCGGCCTGATGATCAAGGAGATGGCGCGGGACCAAGCGATGTCCGATGCCGAGCGGCAGGCCGTGGCGTTGGCGCCGGTGCTGGCCACCACGACCGATCACGCGCTGATCAGGAAGGCGATCGCCAGCACGCACGCCGGTCAAGCCGGGTGGCTCGCGGTGTACCTGCCGGACGGCGGGGTGGTCGGCGAAACCCGAGTCGGTGCCGGTGATGTGCACCTCGCGATGGCTGAGGTGCGGACCTCCACCATCGAATTGCCCGGCGGCTCGGCGTTCGTGCAGCCGATCGCGCTGGATGGCGGCCGCACCGCGCTCGCCGAGGTGTTCGTGCCCGCTGAGGAACAGACCCGCGGGGTGCTGCGGTCCTGGCTGGTGCTCGGTGCCGTCGGGTTGATCCTGGTCGCCGGATCGCTGCTGGTCGCCGACCGGCTGGCGGCGCGCGTGGTGCGCGCGGCCATTCGGCTCGCGGACGCCTCTTCCGCGCTCGGTGCGGGTGATCTCAGCGTCCGCGTGCACCCCAGCGGGCCGTCCGAACTGGCGGAAGCCGGTCAGGCGTTCAACACCATGGCCGACCGCGTCCGCCAACTGCTGGCCGCCGAACGGGAGATGGCCGCGGACCTCTCGCACCGCCTGCGCACCCCGCTGACCGCGTTGCGGCTCAACGCCGAGGCACTGGGCGATGACCAGGCCGCCGAGCAGACCCGGTTGGCCGTCGACCGGTTGGAGCGCGAGGTGGACCTGGTGATCACCAGCGCCAGGCGAGCCGGGCCCGGTGAGGAAGCCGAGTGCGACGCCGCGGCGTTGCTGCGGCAACGGCTGGAGTTCTGGTCGGCGCTGGCCGAGGACCAGCAGCGGTCGTGGTCGTTGCGCGGGGCGGACGGCGAGGTCTACGTCCCGGTGCCGAGCGCGGAACTGGCCGCTTCGGTGGATGCCGTGGTGGGCAACGTCTTCCGGCACACCCCGGAGCAGACCGAGTTCGTGGTGTCGTTGCAGCGCAACGAAGGTGTGGTGGGGGTGATCGTGGAGGACGCCGGTCCGGGTGTGGCCGAGCTGTCGGGCGCCGTGCAGCGCGGGCGCAGCAGTGCCGGATCGACCGGACTGGGCTTGGACATCGCCCGGCGGGTCGCCGAATCCACCGGCGGTCGGCTCGCGGTGGACCGCTCCAGCCTCGGCGGCGCGCGGGTGTGCATGTGGCTGTGGCAACGCCCGGCGGGTCCGCGCTCCATCCGCCGCCGCGATCGTCGGCGACGGACCCGCGAGGCGTTCTGGCTGGCCTGATCGGTCGCGAGTGCGGAACCGGGCTCCAGCCCGGCTGCGCACTCACGACTCCTGCGCTGATCGTCGGCGCGGATGGTTACCCTCACTGGCGTGCTGACTGTGTCGACCGTGAACGTCAACGGCCTGCGCGCCGCCGCCAAGAAGGGCTTCGTGGAGTGGCTCGCCGCCACCCGAGCCGACGTGGTCTGCCTGCAGGAGACCCGCGCCGAGCCCGACCAGCTCGCGTCCGAGATCCGCGAGCCCGCTGGTTGGCACACCGTGCTGGTCCCGAGCGCGGCGAAGGGTCGAGCTGGGGTGGCGATCTACAGCCGCGTCGAGCCGTCTGCGGTGCGCACCGGCTTCGGCTCGGCGGAGTTCGACGACAGCGGCCGGTACGCGGAGATCGACCTGTCCGGCGTGGTGATCGGGAGCCTGTACCTGCCCAGCGGTGATGTCGGCACCCCGCGCCAGGACGAGAAGGAACGCTTCATGAAGGAGTTCCTGACGTACCTGGGCGAACTCCGCGAGCGCGCGGCGGCGGAGGGCCGGGAGATGTTGGTGTGCGGCGACTGGAACATCGCGCACCAGCAGATCGACCTGAAGAACTGGAAGGCGAACCAGAAGGAAGCGGGCTTCCTTCCCGAAGAGCGGGCCTGGCTGACCGAGGTCTTCGAAAGCGGCTACCAGGACGTGGTCCGCCGCCTGCACCCGGAAGGACCGGGCCCGTACTCCTGGTGGTCCTACCGAGGAAAAGCCTTCGACAACGACTCCGGCTGGCGGATTGATCTGGTCGTAACGACCGAAGGCATCGCGGAGCGGGCCACGTCAGCGGTGGTGGAGAAGGCTGCGACGTACGACCAGAGGTGGAGCGACCACGCCCCGGTCACGGTGACGTTCGACTACGACTTCGCATAACGACTGCGGGCTGAGCTCACTGTCGGTACGCCGCCTTGATCTTTTCGGTTCCGCTGTGGGTGACGCGTTCGACGTCGAGACCAGCGATGTTGATGTGCTCGTCGAGTTCGACACAGGGCCGGGCTTCGACTACTTCGGCAGCTACTTCGGTTTGAAGGAAGGGCTTGAGCGAATCCTGGATCGGCCCGTCGACATCGTGAGCGTGTCCAGCATCCGCAATCCGTACTTCAAGCGACAGGTCCTGGACACCAGGGAACTCCTCTATGCCGCCTGACCCCCGGACGTACCTTTGGGATCCTGATTCATGGATACGCGACGGTCGATGACGCTATGACTGCGTGCTCCGCGCCGGACACGGTTGGGTTAGCGCTTGGTGTAGGTCAGGTGCATGATGCCGCTGGTGAAGACCTGGGTGTTGGTCAGGTTGTATTGCTGGGGTGCGAATTCGCCGTCGAATAGGGGGATTCCGGCTCCGGCGACCACCGGGTAGCGCTTGATGATCAGTTCGTCGATTTCCGGCCGCAGGGCCGCTGCCAGTTTGGCGCCACCGACCAGCCAGATCTTCTTGCCCGCTTCGGCCTTCAGCTCGCGGATCTTCTCGATCGGATCGGTCGCGACGAGCCGCACGCCGGGGTCCGGGCTTTCCTTGAGCGTCCGGGAGAACACGTAGTGCCGCAGGTGTGCGTACGCGTTGGAAATACCTGCCCGCAGGCCGAGTTCGTAGGAATTGCGCCCTTCTACGACGGTGTCGAAGTGCTTGTGCTCGGCGTCGGCGATCCCGAGCGCTTCGTGGACGTGCGTGGGGATGATCTCCGGGAACTCGGCCAGCAGCGATGGCAGGTAATCGGCGTCGGGCACCATCAGTCCGCTGCTGGTCGGGTCCGATCCGTCGGGTGCGGCGATGTAGCCGTCGATCGTCGCGGCGACGCAGTAGGTGAGCTTGCGCAAGAAATCTCCTCGTGGCTGTGTCGGCCTACCGCTTGGTGTAGGTCAGGTGCATGACGCCGCTGGTGAAAGCTCGGGTGTCGGTCAGGTCGTATTGCTGGGGTGCGAATTCGCCGTCGAATAGGGAGATGCCGGCTCCGGCGACCACTGGGTGCAGTTTGATGATCAGTTCGTCGATCTCCGAGCGCAGGGCCGCGGCTAGCTTTCCGCCGCCGCAGAGCCAGATTCCAGCTCCCTTCTCCTGCTTCAGCTCGCGCACCTCGGCCACCGGGTCGGTGGCGACGAATTCCACCGTGGGATCGGGACTTTCCGCGGTGCTGCGGGAGAACACGATGCTGCGCAGGTGCTGGTAGGCGTTCGTGATCCCCTCCCGCATGCCGATGTCCCAGCTGCCGCGTCCTTGCAGGACGGTGTCGAAGTGCTTGTTCGGCGCGTCCGCGAGGCCGATCAGCGGGCGGATGTGCGTCGGCATGATCTCCGGGTACTCCGCGCGGATGAAGTCGCCGTGATCACCTTCGTGCAGGAAGAAGTCCGGGTTGTCGTTGGCCGGGCCAGTGATGAAGCCATCGATGGTCGACGCGACCAGGTAGGTCAGTTTTCGCACGAGCGCCTCCCCATAAACCACTTCGTGTGTAGTGCTTCAAATGTAGTACTCTGCCCGTAGTGGTTGCAAGCCCATTTTCTGGAGGACCGATGGTGCAGAACCCCGCCAGGCGAACGGCGCTTGTCGACGCGGCCATCGAGGTGCTGGCGCGGGACGGCGCGCGGGGCCTGACGTTCCGCGCCGTCGATGCCGAGGCCGCGGTGCCGAAGGGAACGGCGTCGAACTACTTCGCGAACCGGGACGACCTGCTCAACCAGGTCGGCGCCCACATCCACCAGCGGTTGACCCTCGACCCCGCCCAGCTGGCATCGGCCCAGCTGCCGCCCTCGCGCGAACTGCTCACCGAACTGATGCGGGCGCTGTTCCGGCACATCTCGGACGACCGGACCGGCTGGCTCGCACTGCTGGAACTCCGCCTGGAGGCAACCCGGCGGCCGGAACTCCAGGCGGCGCTGACCGAAACCCTGCGCGCCAACCTGAACACGAACATCGAAGGCCGCCGTGAATCCGGAATCCCCGGCGACGACATGACGACCGTGCTGCTCTACTACGCGATGACCGGCCTCATCCTGGAACACCTGACGGTGCCCGAAGTCCTGGCGCCATTCGACACCGACGAGCTGATCGCCACCTTCGTGGACCGCTCGCTGGCCACCTGACGATCAAGCGATCAGCAACTGCGACAGCTCGGCTCGTTCGGTGTTGTCCCGCAACATGTTCCTCGCCCGGATGATGTGATCGGTCGCGGCGATCTCGATCTCGAAGGCGTCCACCGACTGGCGTGCGTCGAGATGCCGGGTCGACCAGTCGGCCACCTGCGACCAGGAGTACAGGGCCCAGCCGCCGGTGGACGCCGGAGGCGGGAACCCGCCCGGACCGCGACGCGCGGTTGCCAGCAACCGGACGCTCTCGTAGGTCCGCCCCAGTCGGTCCGCGATGGTGCGCAACGGCACCAGGTCGTCCGTCTGCACTCCCTCGACGCGGAATCCGGCCTGCTCGGCGTTCTGGATCGCAGTCACGAGCGCATGCGCAAGAGTCGGGGACTCCCTTGTGAAGTCGAGGAGTGCGATGCCATTGCGGATCTCCACCACGGCGTCATCGCAACCGGCTTCGAACAGTGCATCGTGTCCATCTTCATCAGGGGCTCGATCAAGGATCAAGGTGAACTCGTGGCTGCTCATGAGCACTCCTGGTGTCGGTCACAAAACTTGTTGATCTTCGCTGCATCGTTTCCGGCACTCTCGGTGTGCGCCAGATGGATATCCGTCCTTTGCATTGCATGCAGATGATGACGCCCCAGCGGTGCCCCTTATGCCGTTTGTGCACTATGAAGCCGTCCGCCTCGGCGCGTTTGATCGCGTCGGCGATCGGTTTCTTGGGGTGTCGTCCACTGCTGATCATGAATCCAGCGTGCCGCCGTGCGTTGTGAGTATACAACACACGATCGTGGGCTGGTGGTCAGCGGGCGATCAGTTCGTTCAGCGGGGTGCTGGGGTCGGCGAGGATCATCGGGTCGACCGTGGTTCCCGAGGTGATCAGGGTTTTGATCTGGTCCGTCACGTCCCAGATGTTGACGTTCATGCCCGCCAGCACCCGGCCCTCGGACAGCCAGAAGGCGATGAACTCGCGGGCCGCCACGTCGCCCCGGAACACCACCTGGTCATAGCCGCCCGGCTCGACGTGGCCGAGGTATTCCATGCCCAGGTCGTACTGGTCGGTGAAGAAGTACGGCAGCTCCGCGTACTTGCTGTCCCGCCCCAGCATCGCCGCCGCCGCCGTGGTCGGTTGGTTGAGCGCGTTCGCCCAGTGCTCGACGCGGATCGGCTTGCCCAGCAGCGGGTGGAACGCGTTGGCCACGTCACCGGCCGCGACGATGTTCGGGTCGCCGGTGCGCAGCGACGCGTCGACGAGGACGCCGTTCTCCACCCGCAGCCCGGCCTCCCGCGCGAGTGCGACTTCCGGGTCCACGCCCACCGCGATCAGCACCGCTTCGGCCGGGAGCTCGGTGCCGTCCCGCAGCCGGACCGCAGTCGCCTTGCCGTTCGAGGTGACGATCTCGCTGACCCGGCTGCCGAAGCGGAAGTCGACGCCGTGGTCCCGGTGCAGCGCGGCGAAGACCTCGGCCACTTCCGGGCCCAGCACCCGCAGCAGCGGCAGCTCGGTGGTCTCGACGACGGTCACTGCCACGCCCGCTTCGCGCGCGGCCGCGGTGACCTCCAGGCCGATCCAGCCCGCACCGACCACCACGAGCTGCTCGATGTCGGCCAAGGTCTGCTTGATGCGATCGCAGTCCTCGACGCGGCGCAGGTGCAGCACGCCTTCTGCGTTGATGCCGGGTATCGGTAGCGAACGGGGGCTGGCACCGGTCGCGAGCAGCAGCTTGTCGAAGTCGAGTCGGCTGTTGTCGGAGAGCTCGACCTGCCGCAGCGCCCGGTCGATCCGCCGCACCGACACCTCCAGCTGCAGATCCACGCGGTTGTCCAGGTACCAGGACTCGTCGTGCACGTAGGCGCTGTCGAATTCGGCGTTGCCCATCAGGTAGCCCTTGGACAGCGGCGGTCGTTCGTACGGGCGATGCGGTTCGTCCCCGAGAAGCGCGATTCGCCCGTCGAACCCCAGATCGCGCAACGCCTGCGCGCCCTTGGCACCGGCCATCCCGGCGCCGACGATCACGAAGGTCTCCGAATCACCCACGACCCCGCCTCACTCCCGGCGACAACCCCATTGCCCAGAGCGTCCTGCCCGCTACCGGCCCCGGCAAATCGGACGAGGTGAAGGGCACCATCGACCGACGACTTAGCCGGTCGAAGGTGCCCTTCACTACACCACTCGTACGGGTGGTGATCAGCGCACTGCGTCGAGGGCGTCGATCAGACCCGCTCCGTAGAAACCCGCACCGCGGGGGCCGCCCGCGCAGACCGCGTCCGGCTTGCCGTCGCCGTCCGGGTCGTAGTTCTCGGGGCAGGCCAGCGCGTCGGCCTGGTTGGTCAGCGCACCTATCACCTGCTGGGCACTCCACTCCGGGTGCGTGCTGCGCAGCAGCGCGACCACACCGGCCGCGTGCGGCCCGGCCATCGAGGTGCCCTGCATCCAACCCCAGCCGCCACCGGGCACCGAGGAAAGCACCCGGCCGTTCTGCGACGGCGTCGGCGGGATCTGCCGGGCGTCGCCACCCGGTGCGGTGACCGTGATGGACCCCAACCCGTAGTTGGAGTAGTACGACTTCACCGCCTGCACACCGACCGCGGAAACCGAGACCACCCCGGGCAGTTCACCAGGCAGGATGTGGCAATCGTGGCCGGTCTGCCGGTCCTGGAGCGGGCCGCCGTTGTTCGGGCTGTTGGTGTCGCGGATCGGCTTGGACAGGTCCCAGTTGCTGTTGCCCGCCGACACCACCGTGGCGACGTCCTTGCCCTCCGCGTACGAGACGGCGCGGCGCACCGCCTCGGCACCGGCCTTCTGGTCCGGGTCGCTGTCGCACCACAGGTACCAGGGGTCGACGAAGTACGAGTTGTTGGTGACGTCGAACCCGTGCTCAGCGGCCCAGATGAAGCCGCAGACCGCGTACTCGGGGTAGATGAAGCCGTTGTCGTCGATCACCCGCACCGACGCCAGCGTGACGTTCGGGGCGACTCCGGCGACCCCGACGCCGTTGCGCGCAGCGGCGATGGTGCCCGCGACGTGGGTGCCGTGGTCCTGCGTCGGGTCCTGCGGCTGCCAGGCTTCCTGCCGGGTGTCCGGCACGCCCTCGTTCACGCAGCTCACCGACTTGGACACGTCGAGGTTCGGCTTGAGGTCCGGGTGCGTCGGGTCGATGCCGTAGTCCAGCACGCCGACCGTGATGTCCTTGCTGCCCTGGGAGATCGCGCTGGCCTGGTCGGCCTTGATCTGCGCCAGGTCCCACTGGTCGGGCTCCAGCGGTTCCTGACCGGGCTTGGCCGCCAGCGCGGCGGCGCCCTCGAACTTTCCTTCCAACGCCTCCAGCCGCTGCGATTGCGCGGGCGGCAACTGCTCGGCGAGGTTGCGGCTGGCACCGGCCTGCTCCACGGCGGGTTGGGTGCGCACCGCGGCGGCGAATCCGGGGTCGGTCGAGGTCGCGACGACCACCCCGATCTGCGGCCAGCTCTGCACCACGGTTCCGCCGACGCCGCGCACCGACTCCTCGGTCTGCCGCAGACCGTCCCCGGTCGGGCCGAGCACGACGAAGTGCGCCGGTGCGGCGGTGGCCGCGGGCGCGGGTTCGGCCGCGCTCACGACGCTGGCGGGTACCAGCAGCGCCAACGCGAGCGCGGAGCCAGCGATGCGCACCGCGCGGCCGCTTGTTCTAGTGCCTGACACGTGTCCCTCCTATGGAGACAAAGTGCAAATCACCCAGTGGTAGTCGTCGGATTTTGCGCCTGAACCGGTGATCGCGGGTAGGCCGAAACGGAGTAATCGCGGATTGGATGTGACTGCGGGTGGCGGTCGGGCAAGCGGCGTGAGCCGCTTTCAACCACTCTCGCAGCTTGCGCCGCTGCGGGTTCTCAGAGGTTTTCTCGCGAGGACAGCCCCGACGTGGTGTATTTGGACATGCATGATGTCGGGGATCCCGGAGTCGAGAAGACCTCTGAGGTTGCGCTACCGGCATCGCCACGCAAACCAATCCATGCACTGTAAGAGGTCGGGAATGAGGTGCGCGGCACGTTGATGGTGGGTGGGCAGGGCGGCGTTGGCGACTTAGAGTCGGTGGGTGTCGGTTGCAGATCTGGAACTCGTCCCGCCGGAGCCCACCCCGAGCGCGTCAGCGATGCGCCGAGCGTTGCGCCGCGCCACCGATGGTGTGTCCCTGGATGCCACCGAGGCTGCGGTCCTGTTGCACGCTCGCGGCGATGACCTGGAAGAATTGTTAGCGGCGGCTGGTCGCGCCCGTGACGCGCACCTGATCGCGGAGGGCCACGAAGGAGTGGTCACCTACAGCCGCAACGTGTTCATCCCGCTGACCCGGCTGTGCCGGGATCGCTGCCACTACTGCACTTTCGCGACCGTTCCGCACCGGGTGGAATCGGCGTACCTGGAACGCGACGAGGTGCTGGAGATCGCCCGGCAGGGTGCCGCCAACGGGTGCAAGGAAGCCCTGTTCACGTTGGGCGACCGACCGGAAGAACGCTGGCCCGCGGCTCGGGAGTGGTTGGAGGCACGCGGATATTCCTCCACAGTGGACTACGTGCGGTCCTGTGCGATCGCGGTCCTGGAGGAAACCGGGCTGTTGCCGCACCTCAACCCCGGTGTGCTCAGCTGGTCGGAGCTGACCAGGCTCAAACCGGTCGCGGTGAGCATGGGCATGATGCTGGAGACCACCGCCGAGCGGCTGTGGCGCGAGAAGAGCGGACCGCACTACGGCAGCCCGGACAAGCAGCCCGCCGTGCGGTTGCGGGTGCTGACCGACGCCGGTCGCGTCGCGGTGCCGTTCACCAGCGGAATCCTGATCGGAATCGGGGAAACCCGCACCGAGCGCGCCGAATCGCTGCTCGCGCTGCGCGGCATCGCCCGGCAGTACGGGCACATCCAGGAAATCATCGTGCAGAACTTCCGGGCCAAACCGGACACCGCGATGCGCGCCATGCCCGACGCGGACCTGCACGACCTGGCCGCCACGATCGCCGTGGCGCGCCTGCTGATGCCTTCCGGGGTGAGCGTGCAGGCTCCGCCGAACCTCATCGGCGACGAGCAGTTGCTGATGCTGCGCGCCGGAATCGACGACTGGGGCGGCGTTTCGCCGGTGACTCCGGACCACGTCAACCCGGAAAAGCCCTGGCCACAGCTCGACGAGCTCGTCGCGAAAACCCGCGAAGGCGGGTTCGACCTGCGTGAACGCTTGACCGCATACCCGCGCTACGTGCGCACGGGGTTGGCCGGGGACAGCACGCAGTGGCTCGACCTGCGGGTGGCCTCGCACGTCGCTGGGCTGTCCGGTTCGGACGGGATGGCCCGCGCGGACGCCGAGGTCGTCGGCCGTGAATGGCAGGAACCGGACGGGGGTTTCGAGTCCATTGGTCGCACTGACCTGCACCGCAGCATCGACACCACCGGGCGCACGGAAGACCGTCGTGGCGATTTCGACACCGTCTACGGCGACTGGGACGAGCTGCGCAACCAACTGCCCGCCGACGCCGCCCCGCACCGACTGGACACCGATGTGCGCGACGGTCTGCGGACCGCCGAAACCGACCCGGCCGCACTGCTCGACGAAACCAACACCGCAGCCGCGATGGCCTTGCTGACCTGCGACGGAGCCGCCCTGGACGAGCTCGCTGGGATCGCCGACGCGCTGCGCCGGGAAGTCGTGGGCGACGACATCACCTACGTGGTGAACCGAAACATCAACTTCTCCAACATCTGCTACGTCGGGTGCCGCTTCTGCGCCTTCGCGCAGCGCGAACGCGATGCGGACGCCTACCGGCTCTCGCCGGAGGACGTCGCCGATCGCGCCGACGAGGCGTGGCGGGCCGGGGCAACCGAGGTGTGCATGCAGGGCGGCATCGATCCGCGCCTGCCGGTGTCCGGCTACGCCGACCTGGTGCGCGCGATCAAGCAGCGGGTGCCCGAGATGCACGTCCACGCGTTCAGCCCGATGGAGATCGTCAGCGCCGCCGCGAAGGCCGGGGCGTCCATCGCCGACTGGCTCGCGGAGCTCAAAGAAGCCGGTCTGGACAGCATTCCCGGCACCGCGGCGGAGATCCTCGACGACGAGGTGCGCTGGGTGCTGACCAAGGGCAAGCTGCCCGCCGCCGAATGGATCGAGGTCATCAGCACTGCGCACCGCCTGGGCATCCCGTCCTCGTCGACGATGATGTACGGCCACGTCGACACCCCGGAGCACTGGCTGGGCCACTTGCGGACCCTGGCGAGCGTCCAGGACACCGCGGCCGAGCACGGCAACGCCGGATTCACCGAGTTCGTCCCGCTGCCGTTCGTGCACCGCAACGCGCCGATCTACCTCGCCGGGCTCGCGCGTCCCGGGCCGAGCCGCCGGGACAACCGCGCGGTGCACGCGATGGCGCGGATCCTGCTGCACGGCCGCATCGACAACGTGCAGTGCTCCTGGGTGAAGCTCGGCGACGACGGCACTTCCGAGGTTCTCAACGGCGGTGCCAACGACGTCGGCGGAACGCTGATGGAGGAGACCATCAGCCGGATGGCCGGATCCGAGCACGGCTCGGCTCGCTCCGTTGAGGAACTGCACGAGTTGGCCGGTCGGGCGGGCCGTCCGGCGCGGCAGCGCAGTACCACTTACGGGCGGGTTGGTCGGGTGCAGCTCGGGATCAGCCAAGCCTAACCCGGTCGAGCGTGTCCGAAATCACTTGAATTTTTTGCACACGACCGGGTGTTGCCGGTTCCGGGGCGCTGGCCTGCGCGATCAGTTCACCGCGGGACCCGCTGAAAACCGTTGTGGGACGGAAAATATGATCATTTAGTCGTGGCCGGTTTACGCAAAGCGACCACGTCTGTAACGGGTGGTCGGTACGGTCCGTCACCGGACTCAAACGAGTAGGTGGCCCGAAAGGGTCAACTGTCGTAGGGAGGCAACGCTCGTGCGTAGCCGAATATCTCGCGTGGTCACGCGAGTTTCCGCGTTGGGCGCCGTGGTCACCGCAGTGCTCTTGGCGACCGCGAGCGGCGCCAGCGCCGCCGGGTCGGCCATCCTCGCGGAGCCCGGCCCGCTGGACAGGCTCAGCGCGCCGGTCGGTCTCACCGCGGTCGGACTCGGGTTGGTCGGGATGCTCGCGGGCGTGTTCCGGAAGAAGAAAGTGCAGCCGGAGAACCAGCGCAAGAGCTGATTCTGGCCGCGAACCGGTGACCTCGCCCCGGCCGCGCGCCGCGGCACTTGCGAGAATCAACCCGTGAGCAGCGACAGTCCCGCACCCCAGAACAGCGACCAGCCCGCGGCACGGCCGCGCGTGCTCTCCGGCATCCAGCCAACCGCCGACTCGTTCCACCTCGGCAACTACCTGGGCGCCCTGCAGGAGTGGGTCGCCATGCAGGCCGACCACGACGCCTTCTACTGCGTCGTCGACCTGCACGCCATCACCGTGGCGCAGGACCCGGAGCTGTTGCGTCAGCGCACCCGGCTCTCCGCCGCCCAGCTGCTGGCCATCGGCATCGACCCCGACCGCTCGACGCTGTTCGTGCAGAGCCACGTCCCGGAGCACGCCCAGCTCAGCTGGGTGCTGGAGTGCCTGACCGGCTTCGGCGAGGCCGGTCGGATGACCCAGTTCAAGGACAAGTCCGCCCGCCAGGAGGCCGACCACGTCAGCGTCGGCCTGTTCACCTACCCGGTGCTGCAGGCCGCGGACATCCTGCTCTACCAGGCGGACGCGGTCCCCGTCGGCGAGGACCAGCGCCAACACCTGGAGCTCACCCGCAACCTGGCGCAGCGGTTCAACTCCCGCTTCGGCAACACCTTCACGGTGCCCGCGGCGCACATCCCCAAGGAGACCGCCAAGATCTACGACCTGCAGGACCCGACCGCGAAGATGAGCAAGTCGGTGCCCGCCGGGGTGGTCGAGCTGCTGGAGGAGCCGAAGCGTTCGGCGAAGAAGATCCGCTCCGCGGTCACCGACCTGGAGCGCGAGATCCGCTACGACGTCGAGAACAAGCCGGGCATCAGCAACCTGCTGGTGATCTACTCCGCGCTGACCGGCAAGAGCATCGCCGAGCTGGAGGCGGCCTACCAGGGCAAGGGGTACGGCGACCTGAAGAAGGACCTCGGCGAGGTCGTGGTCGAGTTCGTCACCCCGTTCCAGGAGAAGGTCCGCGGCTACCTCGACGACCCGGCCGAGCTGGACAAGGTCCTGCACCGGGGCGCCGAGCGGGCACGCTCGGTCGCCGCGGAAACGCTGCGCACGGTCTTCGATCGGGTGGGCTTCCTGCCGCCGATGGGCTGAGCTGATCAACTGCGGGTAGCCTGCCACCGTTCGGCGGATGCCGTTCCGGCGGGAGGTGCATCGTGGCAGGTCAGAAGCAGGATGCGAAGCCGAGCCGAATGGCCCTGCTGCGCCGCCGGTACGAATGGCTGGACCGGCTCATCCGCGCGTTCGAGCGATACCAGAGCCGGTACGGCGACTACTACGCCGCCGCGATCACGTACTTCAGCGTGCTCGCGATGGTGCCGCTGCTGATGATCGCCTTCGCGGCGGCCGGGTTCGTGCTGCGCGGCGACCCGGCGCTGTTGGACCAGTTGCGGACCTCGATCACCTCGGCGGTGCCGAGCCCGGCGATGAGCGACATGCTCAACCGGGTCGTCGACCAGGCGATCGGCCAGGCCGGGGCGGTCGGGGTGATCGGTCTGCTCGCGGCCCTGTACTCCGGGCTCGGCTGGATGACGAACCTGCGGGAAGCGCTGACCGCGCAGTGGACGCAGGAGGCCGCCAAGCAGTCGATGGTCCGGCGGATGGCCTCCGACCTGGTGTCGCTGATCGGGCTCGGGGTGGCGCTGGCGGTCTCGTTCGGCATCAGCGCCATCGGCGGCGGGGTCGGGCAGCGGCTGTTCGAACTGATCGGGATCGAGCACACGCCAGCGGCGGGGTTCGTGCTGCGGGCGCTGTCGATCGTGCTGTCGCTGACGGCGAGCTGGCTGGTGTTCCTGTGGGTGCTGGCGCGCTTGCCGCGCAAACCCGTGACGCTGCGCAGCGCGGTGTGGGGCGCGTTGTTCGCCGCGATCGGGTTCGAGGTGCTCAAGCAGGTCGCGGTGATCTACCTGAATTCCGTCACCAGTTCGCCAGCCGGTGTGGCGTTCGGCCCGATCCTCGGCCTGCTGGTGTTCGCGAACCTGACCTCGCGGTTCATCCTGTTCGTCACCGCGTGGACCGCGTCGGCGCGGGAGAACCTGGAGCTGGCGGTGCCGCCACCGCCCGGCCCGGCGATCATCCGCCCGGTCATCGAGGTGCGGAACCGGATCGGGGTGCGCACCTCGGCGGGCCTGGTCGGCCTCGGTGCGGTCGCGGGCTGGGCCTGGCGCCGCAAGCGCTGACCGCCGTTCGCGCGGCCCGAGACCTGCGGTCGGTGTTCAGGGGAAACCGCCGAGCGAGCGGGCCGGGAGCGGAGCGTCTCGTCACCGACCGGTGGGGCCGTCCTGTCGATCTTGCCGTTCGGCGACGGCAGCGTCGCGCATCACCAGCAGGAAGCGCCGCACCGTAGCCAGTTCCGTTTCGTCGAAGGAGCGCATCGCCGCAATCATCTCGTTGATCAGGGGTCCGAAGAAGGACCAGCCCAGGTCGACGGCCTTGTCCTCTACGATCAGCAGCACTCGGCGGCGGTCGCGGGTATCCGGCGCGCGGCGGACCAGCCCCAGTCGCTCCAGTCGGTCGATCAGCGCAGTGGTCGATGCCGAGTTCACGCCCATCTGCGTGCCGAGCCATCCAGGTGTGGCGGTCACACCCGCCCGACCTGCATCCAGCAGGTGGATCAGCGCACGCACATCCGTGGGATGCAGCCCGTTGCCGTCGGCGAACTCGGCGGCGAAGCGATCGAGTTCCACCGTGACTTCCCGCAGCAGATGGACCAGTTGAAGCGCCGGGTCTTGGTCGTCCACATGCCCCTCCGGACAATATTATCTCGGCAGTCGAGATTATCGACGATCGAGAAATCTTATCGGACAGGGGTAGCCATGGGTGACGACGAGGAGTTCTTCGCGGCGTACGACGCAGTCCTGCGGCGGTGGCCTGACGATGTCAGTTGCGTCGACTTGCAGTCCGCCTACGGCACCACCCGGGTCCAAATCTGCGGCCCTGAAGACGGCGTTCCGCTCGTGCTGCTCCCGGGCGGTGGGACCACCTCGATGGTGTGGTTCGGCAATGTCGCCGACTTCGCTCGCGCCCACCGGGTTTACGCCGTCGACCTGATGGGAGACGTCGGCCGCAGCGTCCACGACGGGGCGCCGCTGCGCGGTGTCGCGGACCTGATGGCGTGGCTGGACACCTTTTACGACGCGCTGGGGCTGGACGCAGCTCAGCTGTGCGGCCATTCCTACGGAGCCTGGATCGCGCTGAACTACGCACTGCACGCGCCCCGGCGGGTCAGCAGGCTCGCGCTGCTCGATCCCACCAACTGCTTTGCTGGCATGCGGCTCCGATATCTCCTGCACGCGGTGCCGCTGCTGCTGAAACGCACTGCCGAGGGTGAGCGCGCCTTCCACCAGTGGGAAACCGGCGGTGCCACCGAGGATCCGGTGTGGCAGGGGTTCCTGGACGAAGCAGCCGACGCCCGGCGGTCGAAGGTCGTCGCGATGCGACGCCCCAAGGCAGCGGATCTGCGGACCTGCAACATCCCGACCCTCGTGCTGCTTGCCGAGCGCAGCCGGGCGCACGACGTGCAACGTGTGAGCGCTGGCGCCCGCCGACTCCTGCCCGACGTGACTGTCACCACCCTGCTGGATGCCTCCCACCATTCCCTTCCGACCGAACGGCCAGCGGAACTGAACCGCCTGTTGACGGAGTTCCTGGCCTGAGCGTCGCGCGGCGAGCTGGTCGGTGTTCCGGTGGGTGCTGGTGCGTTTGCCGCGCAAATCCGTGACGCTGCGCAGTGCGGTGTGGGGTGCGCTGTTCGCCGCGATCGGGTTCGAGAGCCTCAAGCAGGTCGCCGTGATCTACCTGAACTCCGTCGCCAGCTCGCGGGCCGGGGCCTGGCGCCGCAAGCGCTGACCGCCGCTCAGGCGAGCAGTCCGATCGCGCGGTAGAGGGATTCGAGGTACCGGCGGGCCGCGGTGGCGTCCAGCGGTTCCGGTTGCAGCAGCCGGAAGAGCATCCCGCCGACCATCATGTCGATGAGCACGTCCCGGTCGGCGTCGGCGGCGACCGTCCCATCGGCCTGCGCGCGTTCCAACAGCGCGCGGGCGAGGCGCCGCCGTGGCGCGACGTAGCTCTCCCAGTAGCTCGCCAACAGCTCCGGATGGCTGACGCTGGAACCGAAGACGCGTGCGACCATCGCGCGAAGCCGCGGGTCGGCGACCGCTTCGGCGAGTCCGGGCAGCGCGCGCTCGACCAGTTCGGTCACCGGTAAGTCGAGGTAATCCGCTGGCGAGGGCTCGGGAATCTCGTCCCGCGCGAACTCGATCGCGGCGGCGATCACGGCCTCCTTGGAGTCCCACCGCCGGTACACGGTGAGCTTGCCGACCCCGGCGCGTTTGGCGATTTGCTCGATGCTGGTGCCTTCGACCCCGCCTTCGATGAACAGCTCCAACGCGGCCTGCAGGATCGCCTTGTCGGCCTCGGGATCGCGTGGCCGTCCGCGCCGGTTGGTCATGTCGTCCGTCCGTTGCTCCGAAATTCGTCGAGCCACCGCGCCAGCGCGCGCTGGTCGGTCCCGCGCCAGGCGAGATGCGCGTCCGGCCGGATCAGCCAGCTCTCCTGCCGCGGCTGGTCCGGGGTCAGGTGCACGACATGTTCTCCCAGCGGCGCAAGGGTTTCCAGCCCAGTCGCGGTCGGTGCGAGCAACGCCCACTTGCCGCCGAGCTCGGTGTGCAGCCGGGTCGGCCGACCGCGGTCGTCCCGGCAGTCCAGATCGGGCACCCGATCGCCGGGGCGGGGCCGCGGTCCCTTCCCGGAGCCGAGCGGGCCCTTGCGGTAGGTGACCCACAGCTGCGACGCGATCCAGGTGACCCGCCGCTGCACGACCTTCAGGTTCACCAACGGGGTGATGAGCCGATCGCGCACGATCCGGGCCACGGGGCCGTCGGCCAGCATCAACTTGGTGTTCGCGGTGGTGTTGCGCACGACGTCCTCGGCCAGCGGTCGACGCTCCGCCTGGTAGGTGTCCAGCAGTGCGGCGTCGGCGCGCCCTTGCGCCACCAACGCGAGTTTCCAAGCCAGGTTCTCGGCGTCGCCGATGCCGGTGTTCATGCCCTGACCGCCGAACGGGCTGTGGATGTGCGCGGCATCGCCGACCAGCAGGACGCGTCCCTCGCGGTAGCGGTCGGCGAGTCGGCGGTGGATGCGGAAGGTCGAGGTCCAGGCCACGTCGCGGATCTTCGCGTCGGTCCGGCCGGTGCGCTCGGGCAGCAGTTGCTGGAGCTGGTCGACGACGTCCGGCTGCTCTCCGTCGGTCGGCCGGACGTCGGCCATCAGCCGCCACGTGTCGTTCTCGGCGCTGCGCATCGGCATCGCGAAGAACAGACCGTCCCGGTGGAACCAGCCGGACGAACCGGTGCGGTCCAGGTCCCAGTCCACGCGCACGTCGGCGAGCAACCACTGGTCGATGAGCGGGACACCGGGGAAGTCGATCCCGCTGAGCTTGCGGACCGTGGAGTGCGCGCCGTCGCAGCCCGCCAGGTAGTCGGCGTGCAACTCGCCGTCCTGGAGCGTCGCGGTGACGCCGTCGGGCTGCTGCGCCAGGCCGGTGAGCTCGCGGCCCCACTCGACGTTGCAGCCGAGCTCGGCGAGCCGCTGCCGCAGGACCGCTTCGATCTCCGCCTGCGACACCAGCAGCGCCGAGAGCTGCTTGCCCTCGATCTTCCCGAAGCTGACGGTGGCCAGCCGCTTGTCCGCGACGTAGTAGCTGATGCTGATGGCGTGCTGCGCGCGGTCCGACAGATCGCCGAGGGCGCCCAGCCGGTTCAGCACCTCGACGCCGCGACCGTGCAGGATGTTCGCCCGCGAGGTTGTCGCCGGTCCGGCGGCCTGGTCGATCACGCGCACCGGCACATCGTGTTCCCGGAGTCCGCAGGCCAGCGCCAGCCCGGCCGGTCCGGCACCCACTACCAGGACGTTCGTCGAGTCCATGGTCGCTCCAATTAATTAACGACACGGGTCCGTTAACTAATTGAACCACGCCGAGCGAGGCACTGGAAGCGGATTCGCGTCAGGGGTGGTCGTCTTCGTCCTGCTGGCGGCTCGCGGCGGCCAGCTTCGCGCGGCGTTGCCGACGCGCCAAGGCGACGATCGCGGCCGCGGCTGCCAACACGAGTACGGCCAGCGGGCCGCCAATCGTGCCGAACATCGACGAGCTCCGCGGCTGCCCGTCCTCGGGCGAGTTCGCCTGCGGCTCCGGCGAGCTGTCTACAGTGGATGGGCCGGGTGACGTGGTGACCAGTTCGCCGACCGGTTCGACGGCGCTGAGCCCGAACCCGTAGTCCAGCAGTTGCATGGCCTGCGCGGACAGCCGGATCGGCTGGTTCTCGCCGCGCATCAGCACCGCGACCAGCCGGTGCCCGCCGCGCTCCGCGGCGCCGATGAACGTGTGCCGGGCGTCGTCGGTGAATCCGGTCTTGCCGCCCAACCCGCCCGGATAGCCGAGCAGGACCTGGTTGTCGCTCCACACTTCCAGCGGCGGGCCACCCGGCGCGCCGGGCAGCAATGTGTTGTGGGTGCCGATGATCGCGGCGAACGCTGGCTCGTGCATCGCGGCGCGGAAGATCGCCGCCAGGTCGTAGGCCGAGGTGCTCATGCCCGGACCGTCCAAACCGGACGGTGTCGCGGTCCGGGTGTCCAGCGCGCCGAGCGAGGCGGCCACCGCGTTCATCTTGTCGACCGTGGCTTGCATCCCGCCCATCTTCATGGCGAGCGCGTGCGCGGCATCGTTGCCGGACTGCATGATCAGGCCGGTCAGCACCTGCTGCACGCTGTAGGTGACGCCGGGGCTGAGGCCGACCCGGCTGCCCTCCTGGTTCGCGTCGTCCTGGGTGGCCACGATCGTGTCATCCAGCCGCAGCGCGCGGAGCGCGGTGAGCGCGGTCAGCACCTTGATGGTGGACGCCGGACGGTGCCGGGCATGCGGATCCCGCGCCGCGAGCACCGCGCCGCTGTCGAGGTCGGCCAGCACCCAACTGGGGGCGCTGACCTCGCCGGGCGGCTGCGGCAGGCCAGGCGCGGTGATCACCCCGCACTCGGCCATCCGGTCACCGCCGACCGGGGTCTCCGGGACCGGCACCGGCGCGGGGACCGGCGCGCCAGGTGCGGGCACCTCCGAGGTGTCCACCGGAGGCGGCGGAGCGGCGTTGGGGCAGGCCGGGGGCGCCTGGGCCGCAGCGGTACCGCCGGTGGTCAGCGCGAGTCCGGCGACAAGTGCGCAAAGGGCCGCGCGTGAGGCGATTTTCGCGCGGAGCGGAGCGGCGGAACCGCGGGCACTCGAAGGCACACGCAGCAGGCTAACCAATCTCGCAGCGCAGCGGGGTTGGAACGACTACCCGGACAGGAGGGTGACCCGGATCGCAGCGGATACTGAAGACGTGACAGTTTCCCGTCGAGTTGCGTTGTTCTTGCTGGCCTTCGGCGTGTGGTCGTACCTGCTGTGGCCGAACTTCATGCGCAACATCTGGAACAGCGACCGCTCCTGGGCAGCCGGATCGCCGACGCCCTACCTGCTGGTCCACCTGGTGATAGCGGTGGTCTCCCTGGTCCTGGGCACGATCATCGGAGTGATCGGCTGGCGAGCCTACCGAGCCACCCGCCGCTGACCCGGCGACGGAGCGCAAAACGGCGCCCGTCCGGGGGCGGGCGCCGTTCCACGTCTGGGGTCAGCGGCGGCGGAACATGAGGGCTCGTTTGACCTCTTGGATCGCTTTGGTGACCTGGATTCCTCGTGGGCAGGCGTCCGTGCAGTTGAACGTCGTGCGGCAGCGCCACACGCCGTCCACGTCGTTGAGGATGTCCAGCCGCTCCTCGGCGCCCTCGTCCCGGCTGTCGAAGATGAACCGGTGCGCGTTGACGATCGCCGCCGGGCCGAAGTAGTTGCCGTCCGCCCAGTACACCGGGCACGACGTGGTGCACGCCGCGCACAGGATGCACTTGGTGGTGTCGTCGAACCGCGCCCGCTCGGCGACCGACTGGATGCGTTCCCGGGTCGGCTCGTTGCCGGTGGTCATCAGGTACGGCTTGACCGCCCGGTACGCCTCGAAGAACGGCTCCATGTCCACTACCAGGTCCTTCTCGACCGGCAGGCCCTTGATCGGCTCGATGGTCAGCGTGGTCTCGCCGCCCTTGGTCAGCAGGTCCTTCATCAGCACCTTGCAGGCCAGCCGGTTGACCCCGTTGATCCGCATCGCATCCGAACCGCAGACGCCGTGCGCGCAGGACCGGCGGAAGGTCAGCGTGCCGTCGACGTACCACTTGATGTAGTGCAGCAGGTTCAGCACGCGGTCCGACGGCAGCGCCGGAATGCGGTAGGACTCCCAGTGCAGGTCCTCGTCGACCTCCGGGTTGTACCGGAGGATCTTGACCGTGACCATCGTGGCGCCGTCCGGGATCGGCGGGGCGTCGTCCGGGAGTTCGGTGGTGTCGTTGTTCGTGGTGGCGGCGGTCATCAGTACTTACGCTCCATCGGCTGGTACCGGGTGACGACGACGGGCTTGTAGTCCAGGCGGATGTCGGCCTGGAATCCGGTCAACCCGAGCGGCGCGTTCGGGTCCTCGCGGTCGGGCAACACCTTGTACTGCATGCTGTGCCGCATGAAGTTGACGTCGTCCCGAGCGGTGTAGTCCTCGCGGGCGTGCCCGCCGCGGGACTCCTTGCGGGCCAGCGCGGCGTTGACCAGCGACTCGGCCAGGTCGAGCAGGAAGCCCAGCTCGATGGCCTCCAGCAGGTCGGAGTTGTACCGCTTGCCCTTGTCGTGCACGGAGATTCGGCCGTAGCGCTCCTTGAGCGCCTGCACGTCCGACAGCGCCGTCTTGAGGGTCTCCTCGGTGCGGTACACCGAAGCGTTGGCGTCCATCGTCTGCTGCAGTTCGGTGCGGATCGTGGCGACCCGCTCGCCGCCGTGCGCGGTGCGCAGGTGGTCGACCATGCCCTGCACGAGCTTGGTCGGCTCGTTGGGCAGCTCGACGTGGTTGTGGCTGTGCGCGTACTCGGCCGCGGCGATCCCGGCCCGGCGCCCGAACACGTTGATGTCCAGCAGCGAGTTGGTGCCCAGCCGGTTCGAGCCGTGCACCGAGACGCACGCGCATTCCCCGGCCGCGTAGAGGCCCGGGATGATGTGCTCGTTGTCCCGCAGCACCTCACCGACGATGTTGGTCGGGATGCCGCCCATCGCGTAGTGCGCGGTCGGGTAGACCGGCACCGGCTCCTTGGTGGGCTCGACACCCAGGTAGGTGCGGGAGAACTCCATGATGTCCGGGAGCTTCGCCTCAAGCAGCTCTTCGCCGAGGTGGGTGACGTCGAGCAGCACGTAGTCCTTGTTCGGACCCGCGCCGCGACCTTCCAACACCTCCAGGGCCATCGACCGGGCGACGATGTCGCGCGGCGCGAGGTCCTTGATCGTCGGTGCGTAGCGCTCCATGAACCGCTCGCCGTCGGCGTTGCGCAGGATGCCGCCCTCGCCGCGAACACCCTCGGTGATCAGGATGCCCAGCCCGGCCAGGCCGGTCGGGTGGAACTGGTAGAACTCCATGTCCTCCAGCGGCAGGCCCTTGCGGTAGATGATGCCCATCCCGTCACCGGTCAGGGTGTGCGCGTTGGACGTGGTCTTGAAGACCTTGCCGAAGCCGCCGGTGGCGAAGATGACCGACTTGGCCTGGAAGATGTGGATTTCGCCGGTCGCCAGCTCGTAGGCGATCGCGCCGGAGCAGACCTGCCCGTCCGGACCGTCGCTGAGCATGATGTCCAGGACGTAGAACTCGTTGAAGAACTCGACGCCGTGCTTGACGCAGTTCTGGTACAGGGTCTGCAGGATCATGTGGCCGGTGCGGTCCGCGGCGTAGCAGGCGCGGCGCACCGGGGCCTTGCCGTGGTCGCGGGTGTGGCCGCCGAACCGGCGCTGGTCGATCTTGCCTTCCGGGGTCCGGTTGAACGGCAGCCCCATCCGCTCCAGGTCCAGGACCGCGTCGATGGCTTCCTTCGCCATGATCTCGGCGGCGTCCTGGTCGACCAGGTAGTCACCGCCCTTGATGGTGTCGAAGGTGTGCCACTCCCAGTTGTCCTCTTCGACGTTGGCCAACGCCGCGCACATGCCGCCCTGGGCGGCCCCGGTGTGCGAACGGGTGGGGTAGAGCTTGGTCAACACGGCGGTGCGGGCGCGCTGCCCGGATTCGATCGCGGCACGCATCCCGGCGCCCCCGGCGCCGACGATGACCACGTCGTACTTGTGGAACTGCATGGTCGCCTCCTCGGGCTGTGGCGGGACCCGCGGTGGGGCGTCGATCTCGCCACGCTGTGGTCGTCTGCGGCGCTAGCCGATGTTCGGGTCGAAGGTGAAGATCACGAAGCTGCCCAGACCCACGGTGAGCACGACGGAGACGTACAGCAGCATCTTCAGCCAGAAGCGTGTGCCGTCTTTTCGGGAGTAGTCGTTGATGACGGTACGGAGCCCGTTACCGCCGTGCAGGCCAGCCAGCCAGAGCATGGTCAGGTCCCAGAACTGCCAGAACGGCGATGCCCAGCGACCGGCGACGAACGCGAAGTTGATCCGGTGCACGCCGCCGTCCAGGAACAGCATGATCAGCAGGTGGCCCAGCACCAGGAACAGCAGCACCACGCCGGACAGCCGCATGAACAACCAGCTGTAGAGCTCGAAGTTGTTGCGGCGCGCGGCGGGGCGGGACGGGGTGCGCGGCTTCTGCACGGAAAGCGGTGCGTCGGTGACGGTCATCTCAACCCCCGAAAACTTGCGCGACCGCGCGGCTGATCAGGCTGATCGCCGCCGGGATGATCAACACCAGCCACAGCACCACGACCGTCCACAGCATGGGCTTCTGGTACTTCGTGCCGTTGGCCCAGAAGTCGACCAGCATGACCCGGATGCCGTTGAACGCGTGGAACAGCACAGCCGCCAGCAGGCCCAGCTCGAACAGGATCATCAGCGGCTGCTTGTAGGTGTCGATGACCGTGTCGTAGGCGTTCGGCGAAACCCGGACCAAGGCGGTGTCCAGGACGTGTACGAACAAGAAGAAGAAGGTGAGTACGCCCGTGATCCGGTGGGCAACCCACGACCACATGCCCAGGTCGCCGCGGTAGAGGCGGCCCTTAGCGCGCGGTGCGGTGACGCGCTGCGGTGCCCCGGTCGCGGAGGCGGTGGTGCTGGCCATGGTGAAGGGCCTCCAACCTCGCTGGTGGACTGACGGCCCCGTTCGGGAACAGAGGGCGACCGGCCCCGAGTTGCAGTTGTCCCAATCGACATTGGGTGCACGCCCGTCACCGGCCACGAACTGGGGCCTTGACGTCTCGGATGCTAGACCCGACTAATCGACCGGGCCTACTCGCCTGAGCTCTCTGTGATCGACCAGACAAGCCCCCAGCCTCGGTTGATCGATGTAGAAATCATTTCGTGACACGCGAGCAATGCACAAGCAGCAGCGTCAAGACTTAATTTCGAGAGCCACGTCACCGAATGGCGTGCGCCGTGCACTGGAAGAACAATTCACCAGGGGCGACCCCTTCGTGTGGAGTTCTTCCGGCTTCGCGGACTTCCGGCCAACCGGGAGCGCGGCCGGGGGGCACGGCGTGAGGAGACAGGAAAGGGGAACGGCATGCGGCGAACGCCGATATGGGGAAGGCGCTCGGGTGCCGGACGATCGCGCCGCAATGGCGCCGCAGTGGTCGCTGTGCTGCTCACCGGCGCTTTGGCGCTGGCCGGGTGCGCGAAGGACAGCGGGGACGGCGGAACCAACACCGCCCAGGGGCAGGGCTGCCAGCTGAGCGCCCCGCCAGCTGGGGCTGTGGCACCGACCACTGCGGCCACCCAGCAGCAGCCGCCGCCGAACGCGGGCGCGATGCGGGTCGGGCTGGCCTTCGACATCGGTGGGCGCGGGGATGCCTCGTTCAACGACGCCTCGGTGGCCGGTGTGGACCGCGCCAAGGCGGAGATGGGCTTGGCCGACACCAAGGAGCTCGACGCGGGGGCCGGTGAGCCGGAAGACGCCAAGCAGACCCGGCTGCGGCAGCTGGCGCGGGAGGGCTACAACCCGGTGATCGCCGTCGGCTACGCCTACGCCGACGCGCTCAAGATCGTCGCGCCGGAGTTCCCCGGCACCAGGTTCGCGATCATCGACGAGACCATCGAGGGCATGCCCAACGTCACCTCGCTGGTGTTCGCCGAGGAGCAGGGCTCGTTCCTGGTCGGCGTGATCGCCGCGCACCGGTCGAAGAACTGCCACATCGGCTTCGTCGGCGGGGTGAACACCCCGTTGATCCAGAAGTTCGAGGCTGGATTCGTCGCGGGCGCCAGGGCCGCCGCACCGGACATCAAGATCGAGCGCAAGTACCTCACGCCAGCCGGTGACTTCAGCGGCTTCCAGGACCCCAACAAGGGCTCGGAGGTCGCGACCGGCCAGCTGGAGGCGGGCGCCGATGTGATCTACCACGCGGCGGGCGCGTCCGGTAAGGGCGTGTTCGCGTCGGTGCAGTCGGCGAACGCGCAGGCGATCGGGGTCGACTCCGACCAGTACAACCAGCCGACCGTGGCCGAGTACAAGGACGTGATCGTCAGCTCCATGCTCAAGCGGGTGGACCTCGCGGTGTACGACTACATCGCCGCGGTCGCGCGCAACGACCTGAGCACGGTGCCGAAGAAGTTCGACCTGTCCATCGACGGTGTCGGCTACTCCACCTCGGGCGGCAAGATCACCGACCTGGTGCCCACGGTGGACGCCTACAAGGCGGCCATCGCCCGCAACGAGATCCAGGTGTCCGACAAGCCGTGACAATTGAGGTGAAGGGCACCTTCGACCGGCTAACTCGGTCGAAGGTGTCCTTCACTCATCACCCGATCAAGTGGCGGTTTCGCGCCAAGATCGTCACATTTGGACGGAAACTGTCCAATGTTGAGCACCCATCTGGTTCGCTTCCGGTGTCGACCTCCCACGGAGCCCCATGAACACCTCCACTGCGCCGGATTCCGGCCGTCCACCCGGCGCTGCCGGGCCCCGGGCCGTTGAGCTGACCGGCATCACCAAGACCTTCCCCGGCGTGGTCGCCAATTCCGACGTGAACCTCTCGGTGCGCTCCGGGGAGGTGCACGCGCTGTGCGGCGAGAACGGTGCTGGCAAGTCCACCCTGATGAAGATCCTGTACGGGATGCAGGCCCCGGACTCCGGCACCATCCGGGTGCGCGGCGACCAGGTGCGGTTCCGCTCCCCGGCCGAGGCGATCCGGGCTGGTATCGGCATGGTGCACCAGCACTTCATGCTCGCCGACAACCTCACCGTGCTGGAGAACATCGTGCTCGGCGCGGAAGGCGAGCACGGCATCGGTGCGCGGGCGCGGCGGCGGGTGCTCGCGCTCGCCGAGCAGGCCGGTTTCGAGGTGCGCCCGGACGTGCTGGTCGAACGGCTTGGGGTGGCCGATCGGCAGCGGGTGGAAATCCTCAAGGTGCTCTACCGGGGCGCGCGGATCATCATCCTCGACGAGCCCACCGCGGTGCTGGTCCCGCAGGAGGTGGACGAGCTGTTCGCGACCCTGCGAACCATGCGCGAGCAGGGCTTCACGTTCCTTTTCATCTCGCACAAGCTCGACGAGGTGCGGGCCATCGCCGACACCATCACCGTCCTGCGGCGTGGCACCACGGTCGGCACCGTGGCCGCGACCGCGGTCAGCAGTCATCGACTGGCCGAGATGATGGTCGGCAGTGAGCTGCCGGTGCCTGAGCACGGCGCGTCCACTGTGACCGATCGCGAGGTGCTGGCCGTCTCCGGACTGTCCGCATCGGAACAGGATCGGATGGTGCTCGCGGACATCGACCTGGCCGTCCACGCGGGCGAGGTCGTCGGCATCGCCGGGGTGGAAGGCAACGGCCAGACCGAGCTGGTCGAAGCGATCATGGGCATGCGCCCGGTGGACGCTGGTCGGATCGAGCTCGGGGAGCGCGACCTGACCGGCCTGTCCACCCTGGCCCGCCGGGCAGCGGGCATCGGCTACGTGCCGGAGGACCGGCACCGGCAGGGTCTGCTGCTGGACGAATCGTTGTGGTTCAACCGGATTCTCGGTCACCAGACCCGCCGCCCGGTGGCCCGCGGCCGCTGGCTGGACCGGCAGGGCGCGAAGGCCGACGCGCAGCGGATCGTCGAGCAGTTCGACGTCCGCACGCCGGGCATCGAGGTGGACGCGGCCGCGCTCTCCGGCGGCAACCAGCAGAAGCTCGTGGTCGGCCGGGAGCTGTCCGGCGATCCGGTGCTGCTCATCGCGGCGCACCCGACGCGGGGCGTGGACGTCGGAGCGCAGTCGGGCATCTGGGACCACCTGCGCGCCGCCCGCGCGGCGGGCCTGGCGGTCCTGCTGATCTCGGCCGATCTCGACGAGCTGATCGGGCTTTCGGACACCATCCGGGTGATGTACCGGGGGAGGTTGGTCGCGGCGGCCGATCCGCGCTCGGTGACCCCGCAGGAGCTCGGCGCAGCGATGACCGGCGCCCAGGAGGCTGTATGAGCCACGATTTCTTGCCCGCTCATGCAGCCGACCGGGTGCGGGTGCCCGGCGAGACGCAGGAGGCGGGATGAACACCTGGCGGGCACGGCTGTTGCCGCCTGCGCTGGCGATCGTCTTCTCGGCGGTGCTGTGCAGCGTGGTGCTGGTGATCTCCGGCGCGAATCCGATCGCGACGTTGGCGGAAATGGTCGCGCAGGTCGGGCGCGGCACCACCGCGGTGGACATCATCAACACCGCGGGCGCGTACTACCTGGTGGCGATCGCGGCGGCGATCGGGTTCCAGATGAACCTGCTGAACATCGGAATCGAGGGCCAGTACCGGCTGGCCGCGTGCGTGGCGGCGATCGTCGGCGGTTCGATCAGCCTGCCGTTCGGGCTGCAGGTCGTGGTGATCGTCGCGGTGGGTGCGGCCGTCGGCGCCGCGTGGTGCGGCATCGCGGCGGTGCTCAAGGTCTACCGCGGGGTGTCCGAGGTGATCTCCACGATCATGCTCAACACCCTGGCCATCGGCGTGGTCGCCTACCTGGTGGCGACCTTCGGTGAGATGCGCGGAAACACCCAGGGCACCCGCATCATCCCGGAGAGCGGCCAGGTGCCGGGCATCCCGCTGGGCAGCGCGGGCACCATCTTCGGGCTGGTGCTGCTCTCCGTCGTGGTCGGCGTCGGCTACGCGGTGCTGATCGACCGCACCCGGTACGGCTTCGAACTGCGCGCTTCCGGCCTGTCGCCGACCGCGGCAGCGGCTGGCGGGGTCAACTCCAAGCGCATGATCATGTCCGCCATGCTGCTCTCCGGCGCCATCGCCGGACTGGCGGGCCTGCCGGAAATCCTCGGCCGGGACCACACCGTCACGCTCAACTTCCCGACCGGCTACGGCTTCGCGGGGTTGGCGATCGCGCTGCTGGGCCGCAACCACCCGATCGGCGTGGCGTTCGGCGCGCTGCTGTGGTCCTTCCTGGACAAGAGCTCGTTGACGCTGGACAACATCGGGGTGCCCAAGGAGATCGTGACGATCTTGCAGGGCACCATCGTGCTGTCGGTGGTCGTGGCGTACGAGTTGGTGCGCCGCCGCGAGCTCGCCGCCGAGCAGCGGCGGGTCGGGCGTGCCCTGGGCACCGCGGCCACCCCGGCGGCCGCCGGAACCGGAGGTGAGAGGGCATGACACCCCCTGCCTCAACCGCAGTCCTCCCCAACCGCACCTCAGGGGAACGTGACGCGAACCAGCCACAGGAAACCACGAAAAGCGAGATTCGTGCTGGACGCCACCACCACTGCGAATCGCGGAGAGGCGGGACAGTGAATCGCGGAGAGGCGGAACTGGAGGCGGGCCAGTCATGACCGCGGTCGCGACCGAACCGGCGCCGACGGAGCGCAAGACCAGCGGTCCGGGCCGCCGAATGCCCGGCTGGGCCCGTGCCCTGCTGTGGGTGCTGGTCGCCTTCGTGGCGGTGTCGATCACCTCGTACCAGACGGGAGTGCCCCAGCTGACCTCGTCGGGCACGGTGCAGGCCGCGGTGCGGCTGGGCATCCCGATCTTGCTGGCCGCGCTCGGCGGGCTGTGGGCCGAGCGGGCCGGGGTCATCAACATCGGCCTGGAAGGCATGATGATCCTGGGCACCTGGGGCGGGGCCTGGGCGGGCTACCAGTGGGGACCGCTGGCCGGGCTGGTCGCGGCAGCGGTGTTCGGCGCGCTCGGCGGCTTGGTGCACGCGGTGGCGACCGTGAGCTTCGGGGTCAACCACATCGTGTCCGGGGTGGCCATCAACCTGCTCGGCGCGGGCGCCGCGAAGTACCTGTCCACGCTGCTGTTCGAGCCGATCTCGCAGAACCCGCGGGAATCACCGCCGGTGCCGAAGTTCGACACCTACTCGATGCAGCCGTTCGGCAGTTGGCTGGAGCAGTTGGAAGACCTGCAGCGGGTCGGGATCTCCGACCTGGCGGGCATCATCGGCGGCCTGATCACCGAGGTGTCGCCGCTGACCATGCTGGCCTACCTGCTGGTGCCGGTGAGCTACCTGGTGCTGTGGCGCTCGCCGTTCGGACTGCGCCTGCGGTCCTGCGGGGAGAACCCGGTCGCGGCGGAATCGCTGGGCGTCAAGGTCTACCGCTACAAGTACCTGGCCGTGATCATCTCCGGTGCGCTGGCCGGGCTCGGCGGTGCGGCGCTGATCCTCAACCCGGGCCAGGCGGGCTACCTGGAGAACCAGACGAACAACCGGGGTTACATCGGCCTGGCGGCGATGATCTTCGGCAACTGGCGGCCCGGCGGGCTGCTCGGTGGCGCGGCCCTGTTCGGCTACTCCGACGGCTTGCAGCTGCGCAGCGGCGAAACCAGCGTGCACGCGCTGTTCTACGCGGCGACGCTGGTGCTGGTGGCGGTGGTGATCCTGCAACTGTGGCGGCGCAACTGGTTCGCCGCTGGCATCGCCTTGCTCTTCGCGGCGGCGATGTACTCGGTGTACTGGTTCACCGACCAGTTGCCGGAAGAGATCACCGCCTACACGCCGCACCTGGTGACGCTGGTGGTCCTCGGCGCGGCATCGCAACGACTGAGACCACCTGCCGCGGACGGAGTACCTTACCGCCGAGGATCCGACTGAGTTTGATTCCAGGCTCGTTTTGCGTGGCGGTGCGGGTGGCGGAACCTCAGACGCCGTCTCGACTCCGGGATCACCGACATCATGTATGCCCAATACACCACGTCGAGGCTGCCCTCCCGAGACGACGTCTGAGAACCCGCGGCGGTGCAAGCGCCGTAGGTGGGCTAAGCGGCTTCGCCGCTTCAAAAGACAAGACCGAACCAACTTCGGAGTCGACTGACCAGTGATGTCCACAGTGGATTGGGGAGCGCTGCGGGCCGCGGCGGTGGAGGCTGCGGCGCTGGCGTACTGCCCGTACTCGAACCTCCAGGTGGGAGCTGCTGCGCTGTGCGATGACGGCCGGGTGGTCGTCGGCTGCAACGTGGAGAACGGTTCTTTCGGGCTGACCCTGTGCGCGGAGTGCACGATGGCGGGCCAACTGCGGCTGACCGGGGGCGGCCGGTTCGTCGCGGTGGCCTGCCGCAGTGCTGCGGACGAGCTGCTGATGCCCTGCGGTCGCTGCCGCCAACTGCTCCAAGAACTCGGCGGGCCGGACTGCCTCGTGGACACCCCGCGCGGAGTCCTCCCGATGCGCGAAGTCCTGCCTGACGCCTTCGAATTCTGACCTCCTGGCCTGGGGTTTTGCCAAGATCACTCGTTCGGGGTGTATCTGGTGGAGGGGTTCGTTCCTCTTTATTGGCGGGAAGTTCCTGCGAGCCTTGGAGGCGACGGCGATGCATTCCGCTGTTGATGTGATCCGCGCGAAGCGCGATGGCGAGCGGTTGACCAACGAGCAGATCGACTGGGTGATCGAGGCGTACACCCGTGGCGAGGTCGCCGAGGAACAGATGGCCGCGCTGGCGATGGCGGTCCTGCTGCGAGGCATGACTCCAGCGGAAACGGCGCGCTGGACAGCGGCGATGGTCGCTTCCGGCGAGACGTTGGTGCTCGACGGGATCCGAAAACCCACTGTGGACAAGCACTCCACCGGCGGCGTCGGCGACAAGATCACGTTGCCGTTGACGCCGCTGGTGGCCGCCTGCGGCGCGGCGGTACCGCAGCTGTCCGGGCGCGGGCTGGGCCATACCGGCGGCACGTTGGACAAGCTGGAGTCGATACCCGGCTGGCGAGCACGACTGTCCACCGCGGAGATCCGCGACCAGTTGCGCGATGTCGGCGCAGTGGTGTGCGCGGCGACCGAAGGGCTGGCCCCGGCAGACCGCAAGCTCTACGCCCTGCGCGACGTGACCGGCACGGTCGAGTCGATCCCGCTGATCGCCAGCTCGATCATGAGCAAGAAGATCGCCGAAGGCGTGCAATCCCTGGTGCTGGACGTCAAATGCGGCTCCGGTGCCTTCATGAAGGATCTCGACCAGGCTCGGCGGCTGGCCACCGCGCTGGTGGACATCGGGACTGCCAACGGATTGCGCACCAGTGCCCTGATCAGCGACATGTCGGTGCCACTGGGGCGAGCGGTCGGCAACGCGCTTGAGGTCTCGGAAGCCGTGGCGGTGCTGCGCGGTGGCGGGCCGCCGGACGTGGTGGAGCTGACGCTGGCGCTGGCCCGCGAAATGCTGGGCCACGCGGGTCTGTCCGATGTGGATCCGGCCGCGGCATTGGCCGACGGCCGGGCGTACGAGACGTGGTGCCGGATGATCGCTGCCCAAAGCGGTGACCCGGAGGCCGAGTTGCCCCGTGCCCAGCACGTCGAGGTCGTCACCGCATCGGAAACCGGGACGTTGGCGGAACTCGACGCGTACGCGGTCGGGGTGGCGGCCTGGCGCCTGGGTGCCGGACGGGTCCGCAAGGAGGACGACGTCCAGCATGCCGCTGGCGTGCTGTGCCTGGCCAAACCCGGCGATCAGGTGATGGCGGGTGAGCCGCTGCTGGAACTGCACACCGATCGCCCGGAAACGGTCGGAGGTGCGCTGGAAGCGCTCGCGGGCGGATACGCGATCAGCGGTGCCGACCGGAAGTCGACACCGCTGGTGCTGGATCGGGTGGTCGCGGACCGCCCGCCAGCCGGGCCACCTTGATGGGCCGCTGGCGGGCAGTCCGGATCAGGCGCTTTCGGCTGTGAAGTCGTCGCCGTCGTCGGCGGTCAGCGCCTTGTCCGTGTCGCGCTTCGCGCTCTTCGAACGGCCGCGCCGCTGCTGCCGGGGCAGCGTGGTGGGGGGCGGCGGTGCCGATGGTGCACTGCCACCGAGGATCAACTCCGCGAAGGTGGCCATCGCCTCGTCGAGCTGACCGGCGTGCCGCCGCTCGCTCTCCTCGTTGGCCTCGCGGACCAGCGCGCCCAGCGAGTCGCTGTCGGGGCGTGCGGAGAGCGTCCCGGACAGCTGCGACAGGTTCTTCGACAGCGTGCCGCCGAGCTCACCGAGGCCGGTCTTGACGCCATCCGCAACGGTGTCGAGGCGGGTGCTGAAGCCCTGCTCGACGGTGTCGATCCGGGCGTTGACGTTGTCCTCGACCTGGGTGAGGCGACCGGACACCTGGTCCAACCGGTTGGTGAGCTGCTCCAACCGCTCGGCCAGCTTGTCCAGCCGGTCGGTCGGGTCCACGGCGGGCCGTGCGGCGAGCTGGTCGAGCTTGGCGTCCAGCTGGTCGCGGCTGCCGGACACGGCTTCGGCGAGCGTGTGCTGCACGCTGCCGGTGGAGTCGGTGACCGCGCGCTGCAACGCCTCGCGGGTGCCGTCGAGGTGCTCGTGCACGCCTTCGTCGATCTCGGCGAAGCGGCCGCGCAGGCTGGTCTCCAGCGAGTCGATGCGCTCGCGCATCGGCCCGTGCACCGAGCCGGGCAGCGCTTCCAGCCGACCGTCCTGCTTGTCGAGGTGCAGGCCGAGCTCGTCGAGGCGCTTGTGGATGTGGCCGAGCTTGTCCTCCAAGCCGTCCATCCGGCCGGAGACGCCGTCCATCCGGCCCGCGACCCCGTCCAACCGTCCGTCGAGCTGCGCGAACGGCTTGGCGAGCTTGTCCACCAGGCCGTCGACCGCGCTCTTCAGCTCGACCAGCGCGCCATCGTGCCCTTCGAGCTTCGCCAATGCCTCGTCGAGTCGTTCGGCGAGGACGCTGACCTCGGTGCGGTCCGGCAGCTCGGACAATCGTTTCCGAACCGAGCCCAGGGACTCCAGCGGGGACAGCCGAGCGTGGATTTCGTCCAGCGCGTCGAAAATCTGCTGTTGTTCGCTCTCGCGGATCTCAGCCGCACGCGTGAGCATGTTGCGCATGCGGTCGAACGACATGTTCTCGGTCACGGCTAGGAGCGTCCTTCGTCGAGGGGAGGTGAGGACTCCAGGAGCCTAGCCACTCGATTCTCACGTTCCCAACCACCCCCCGACACATTGCGTGATTACGAATCCATTCCAGGCCCCGTTTGGTCGTGTACTATTCGACTGAACGGTCCATGAGGCTCACCGCTGAATGTGCTAACCGGTTGCAATTGCACCCATCTGGGCGAGTTTGCGGTGCTGGGTGTTCTGTTGTACGTGCCCGCAAAGCGCCGCTTGTGCAGGGTTTTCTTCGGTTCGCCGTTGGTAGCTGTGCGTGAGGGCGTCACCTGCGCCCTGTAACGTAGTCGCATGTCGAATCCGGTGAACCTGGACACCATCCGGCTGGCGCCGAAGGTGCTGTTGCACGACCACCTCGACGGCGGGCTGCGGCCCCAGACGGTCATCGATCTCGCGCGCGCGGTCGGATACTCGGACCTACCCCATGAGGACGCCGATGAGCTGGGCAGATGGTTCGTCGCAGCGGCGGATTCGGGGTCGCTGGAACGCTACCTGGAGACCTTCTCGCACACCGTGGCGGTGATGCAGACCGAGGATGCGTTGGCCCGCGTCGCCGCCGAGTGCGTCGAGGACTTGGCCGCCGACGGTGTGGTGTACGCGGAGGTCCGGTACGCCCCGGAACTCTTCCAGGAACAAGGGCTCACCCTCGACCAGGTGGTCCAGGCGGTGCAGGAAGGATTCCGCGACGGGGAACGCCGAGCCGCGGCGATTGGAAAACGTATCCGAATCGGTACCTTGTTGTGCGCGATGCGGCAGAACGCGAGGTCGGCGGAAATCGCGAACCTCGCCGTTCGGTACCGCGATGCCGAGGTCGTCGGCTTCGACATCGCGGGTCCGGAAGCTGGATTTCCGCCCACCCGGAACTTGGACGCCTTTGAATACCTTCGCCAGCAGAATGCGCATTTCACCATTCACGCTGGTGAGGCGTTCGGATTGCCGTCCATTTGGGAGGCGATCCAGCACTGCGGTGCTGAACGCCTCGGGCACGGGGTGCGCATCGTCGACGACATCAAGGTCGACGAGGACGGCGCGGTGCACCTGGGCCGGTTGGCGTCCTACGTCCGGGACCGGCGGATTCCGCTGGAGATGTGCCCGTCGTCGAACCTGCAGACCGGTGCCGCCAAGTCGATCGCCGAGCACCCCATCGGATTGCTGGCGAAGCTGCGCTTCCGGGTCACGGTGAACACCGACAACCGGCTGATGAGCAACTGCTCGATGTCCGGCGAATTCGCCGCGCTGCACGAGGCGTTCGGTTACGGCTGGACGGATCTGCAGTGGTTCACGGTGAATGCGATGAAGTCGGCGTTCATCGGTTTCGACGAACGGCTGGAGATCATCAACGACGTGATCAAGCCCGGCTACACGGCACTCCTGGAGTGACCTGACAGCGCCGCCGCAGCGGTGCGGAACAATGCCAAACCTGAACACGATTCACGACCCGCGCGAGCGCCAAGACGATGCTGAAACTGGAGGGACAGGTGGCACGGGCCGGGGAACCTACCTTGATCACATCCGTGCAGCGCGCGTTTCGGCTGATGGAAGCGGTGAGTGAGCAGCCGGGCGGCACGACGGCGAAATACCTCGCCAGGCGCACCGGAATCGCGTTGCCGACCACCTACCACCTGCTGCGCACGTTGGTGCACGAAGGCTATCTGGAGAAGCTCGACGACGGGGCGTTCATCATCGGGGCGCAGGTGGTCGGACTGCATTTCGCCGCGCAGGGGCAGGGGCTGCGCAGCAGGGTGCGCGCCGTCATGGCCACCCTGCGCGAGGACCTGAACGCGGCCATCTACCTCGCCCGCTACCGCGACGGGGAGGTGGAGGTCGCCGAGATCGTCGACAGCCCGCGGACCCCTCGGGTGGAAACCTGGGCTGATTTCCGGCAGGCCGCGCACGCCACGGCGATCGGCAAGTGCCTGCTGTCCGGGCTGAGCAGGGCGGAGCGCGCCGATCACCTCGGCCGGTATCCGCCTGCAGACCTGACTCCGCGCACGATCACCCGGATTCGCGATCTGATCAACGGGCCGCTTCGCCCGGTGGTAACCGATTCCGAGGAGTACTCGCTGGGCACCGCGTGCCTGGCCGCGCCGGTCAGCGGTGCCGACGAGCCGGTGACCTTGGCGATCTCGTTCCCGGCGCGCAAGCTCGCCGCCACCAAGACCTATGCCGCGCCGCTGCGCTCGGCGGCCGGAGAGGTCTCTCGAATCCTCGCACTGGCGGGTGCTTTTCCCACTGCTGGGTGATCTTCGGTGGGATTGCGACTCTCCGCCGTGGGCTAATCACTATCTGAAATATTTCGTCTTGTCCGAGATCCGGACGGCCGCGAGCATCGTTGCAGTGGGGGCGTAGACGGTGAGGGGCGGCCACTGCTCGCCGCGCGGCAGCAGCGCCCCTCACCGGTGCGCAACGGCACCGAGGGGAACGATGTTCGCGAGCGACGATCGAATGCTGCTCGATGCGGTTCGGACCGGCTCAACCGAAGCATTCGGCGAGTTGTACTCGCGGCATCGCACTGCTGCGCACACCATGGCCAAGCAGGTCGCCAGCACGCCGACCGATGCGGAGGACCTGGTCGCGGAGGCGTTCGCCAAGATACTGGACGTGCTGCGCCGCGGCGGCGGTCCGGACGCCGCGTTCCGCGCCTACCTGCTCACCACGGTTCGCAACCTGGCGGTGGCGGCCAACAACCGGGACCGCCGGTTGCAACTGGTCGACGAACTCGACGCGGTCCACCGGCCGGAGTACTACGTGCCGTTCATCGATCCCGCGATCGTCGAGTTGGAGCGCGAGTTGGTGGCGAAGGCATTCGCCCGGCTGCCGCGGCGTTGGCGGCATGTGCTCTGGTACGTGGAGATCGAGAGCCGGTCGACGGCGGAAATCGGCCAGCGCTTCGGCATCAGCCGCAACAGCGCCGCCGCGCTCGCCTACCGCGCGCGAAAAGGGTTGCGCGAGGCATATTTACAGGTGTCCAAGGGCGAGCCGCCCCGTCGTCGACTAGCCGCGCCGGGACAACTGCTGACCGAGGCCGCCTGAGAAAGTCCGCGCCGCGGACCGCAAAACGTCGTTCTTCGAAACTTTCGACCAGCAGGACCGCCGCGCCAGGATTCCCCGATGCGTGCCAGTGCGGGGTTTGTGCTGATTCCGCGCGAAATCAGCACTTCTCGTGAGGAGTGGGCGGCGATCTCCCGCGAAATCGCCATCAGCTGAACGCCGCGCGTCGGCGCGGGGGCCGAGCCGGGAGCGGCTTTCAGTGCGTCCGGAACCGTTCTTCGAGGGCTTCCACCAGCTTGCGCCAAGCCGCGACCTCCGCGTCGAAGGGCGCGCTCGGCGGCAGCCGGTTCGGGTTCGGGCGCAGCACGAACGAAACCAGCCAGCCGAGCCGTTCCGAAGGTTGCAGAGCCTGCTCCACGCTGTCATCGCCAGCCCAGGTGGCCGCGTCCATGAGCAGTTCCTCGGCGAGGTCCAGCTGCGTGGGGTCCACTTCGGACGGACCGGCGCCGAGGTCGGCATCCAGGCCGGTCAGCACGTAGGTGTTCTCGGGGTCGACGTCGACCTGCAGCTCACCGGCGGTGGCCTTCTCCCGGACCTGCTGCCAGGTCGCGACCCGTGCCAAGTCGGTGTCCTCGACCGCGCTGTCGTCGGCCAGGAAGCGGGCCAGGGCGCGCGGCGTGGGGAACACGTCGATCTTGCCGCCGCTGCCGAGGAAAACCGGGTCGTCGTCGAGGTAGCAGCGCAGCGAGTAGTGCTCGCCGGTGCTGGTGATGATCTGGATCGGGTCGATGCCGACCTCGCCCCAGAAACCGACCTCTTCGTCCTCTTCGGACGAATCGACACTCTCGTAGGTGGTCTCGTCGTCGTCGACGACAGTCGCGATGCCGTCCGCCTCGGTGCCGCTGTCGTCGGCTTCCAACGCCTCGGCGAGCTCGGTCTCGGCGGTGGCGACCGCATCCGCCGGGACGTCCGGGGCGGTGACCACGCCGTCGATGGCGTCCAGCACCTCGTCCCAGCGCTCGGCGACGACCTTGCACAGGTCGGTCCAGCGGCGCTGTCCGTCCTTGCCGGAGAAGGCCAGGGTGCCCTGGTCCAGCATGGTGAACCCGGTGGCGGCGTCCAGCACGTCGTGCACCGCGTCCAGCTCGCAGACATCGGCCAGCGAGCGGGCGATATCGACGATGTCGGCCAGCTCGTTGATGGTCCAGGTGTCCAGCGGTTCGGCCACCAGCTCGGGGACACCGACCAGGTCGTACTGGTGGTCCTCGTCCGGGCTGAGCTCGACCGCGGACAGGGCGGGCACCACGTGCCAGGCCGGATGGTCGTCGAGGTCGTGCTCCTCGGCGGTGCGCACGAACGCGGCCAGGCGCGCGGCGTCGGGGAAGGCGTAGAGGGCGTCCTCGTGTCCGAGGAATGCCTCCCACTCCTCGCCGTCCTCGCGCCAGCGCGGCGCCCACAGGGTGACGACGTCGCCCTGCGGCAGCCCGAGCTCGATGGGGACGATGTCCTGCGCCATCTTTCTACCTCCGGTCACCGAACCAGACCTCGCGGAAGCCTACGGGTTGCCCGTTCGCAGCGTGTTCCCCGGTCCGGCTGTCACCGTATCGAGTCAGCCGGAGGCAACGGTCTACGGAACAGTTCGTAACAATCCTCCGTCGGGCCTGCGGCAACGGTCCAATCGGGGCTGCGCTGTTCGGCGCAGCGCCGCCCCGCACTCGGCGGTGGGCTCCCGGTTGGCGGTACCGGTTCGGTGCGTTTCGGACGATCATGATCGGAATGGATGTCACGGAGCTGTGGACGAAGATCGTGCGCTGGCTGACGGTGCACGCGCCGGTCACCGCAGCCGCCTTGCGTCCACCCGAACGGTCCCCGGATCTCGCCGAGCTGGAAGCGGAGTTCGCCGTCGAGTTACCGGAGGACCTGCGCGAACTGTGGGCCTGCTGCGGCGGCACCGAGACCAACGTGCTCGCCGACGTCCTACCGCCGTTCTACACCCCCTACAGCGCGGCGGAAGCGCTCCAGGCATGGCGGGACCACCGCAGGAACTGGACGGCGCGGTGGGATCGACCGGCCTGCGACTACTACGCGGGCTCGCCGGGTTCCAGCTTTCACCCGGCCTGGATCCCGATCGCTGGTGACGGCTTCGCCGACGAACTGGTGGTGGACCTGCGGCCGGGTCCGCTGCGCGGCTGCGTGCTGGAGTGGGAGCAGGAAGCGGCACAGGTCCTGCGCCCGGAGTGGAAGGGCGTCACGTCGATGCTCGCCGACGTCTACCGCTCGTTGAGCGAGGGGGTTCCGGCGGGTCACAGCTATCCGACGGTCACCGAAGACGGCCGCCTCGACTGGCAGATCCGCTGACCCGACTCGCTCTAGCGACTGGATTACCTTGCCACCGTGTCACCTACTAGTTTGCGAGACATACTAGTTGGTGTTACGTTGCTGACGTGGCGAACAAGACGGTCGCGGCCAGGCAGACGCAGTGGTTGCGCGGCGTGCTGGATCTCGCGGTGTTGGCCCTGCTCGCCGAAAGCGGCGAGGGCTACGGCTACACGCTGCTGCAGCGACTCGCCGAGGCGGGCTTGCCGGACATGAAGGCGGGAACGCTCTACCCGCTGCTCAACCGGCTTGCGGCGGACGGGTTGCTGCAAGCCGAGTGGCGGGCTGGCGAAGGCGGTCCGGGGCGCAAGTTCTTCGCGCTGACCGACGAGGGGCGCGCTGTGCTGGCCGAGCAGGGCCCGAAGTGGATCGAGTTCGCGAAGAACTCGATCTCGGTGGTGGAACGAGGGGTGCGGGAATGATGACGTTGGACAGGAAGTACCGGGACGAGCTGCTGATCGCGTTGCGGGCCCACGAGATCTCCGGTGAGCGGGTCGGTGAAGTGCTCGCCGAGGTGGAGGCGCACGTCGTCGAGACCGGGGAGAATCCGGTCGAAGCCTTCGGTCAGCCGCGGGCGTATGCCACCCAGGTCGCGGCGCAGTTGGACCGCAACACCGGTAAGAGGTCCACATCGGACATCGTGGTGAGCGGGTTGGTGATGGCGGTACTGGTACTGCTCGGATCGAGTTGGTTGCTCGACGGCCTGTCCGAGGCGGGCCCAGTGGTTCCGTACACGCTCAAGGACCTGGTGGCGCTGCCGACCCTGGTGGTGCTGTGCGTGGCCGCGGCGCTCCTGCTCGTCCGCGGGCTCGCCGTCCAGACTGGGAACGCGATCTACCTGGGGGCCGCCGCCGGGGCCTTGGTGCTGATGATCGTGTCGCAACCGGTGATCGGCTGGACCGTCGACGACGTGACGCCGCTTTTCGAGATGCCGCGCTGGCTGGCGATCGGCCTGGGAGCGGTGCTGCTGGCCGGTTCCATCGCCATGCTGGTCCACGCGATCCGGCGCGGCCGGGTGGTGTACCCGAAGGCCAGGTGAGTCGTGAGCGCGGAACAAGTCCGAAGTGATCGTTGGCGAAGAACTCGATCGGCGAGGGGTGCGGAAATGATGGCGCTGGACAAGAAGTATCACGACGAACTGCTGTACGCGTTGCGGGTGCACGAGATCTCCGGTGAGCGGATCGGTGAAGTGCTCGCCGAGGTGGAGGCCCACGTCGCCGAGACCGGGGAGGACCCGATCCAGGCGTTCGGCCAGCCCCGCGAGTACGCCGCGCAGGTCGTGGCGCAACTCGACCGGCGAACCGGAAAGCTGTCCACTTTGGACATGATGATGAGCGGCGTGGCGATATTGGTGCTGGCCGTGATCGGGTCGACGTTCTTCCTCGACGGCGTCTTCGACGAGACCTCGGCGATTCCCTACACGCTCAGGGAGGTGGTGGGGCTGTCAGCAGTGCTGGTACTGGGCGCCACCGGAGGACTCCTGCTCACCCGTGCGGTCACGGCCGCGGCCGGTACTGCCGTCTACGCGATCACGGGCATCGGGATCATCGTGCTGATGCTCTTGTCGCAGTGGGTCATCAGCTGGACTGTCGATGATGTGACACCGGTGTTCGAGATGCCTCGTTGGTTGGGGATCGGTCTGGGGGCCGTGCTGCTGGCCGGTGCGGTCGGCATGGTGCTCCGTGCGAGACGGCGCGGCCGGGTGGTGTACCCGAAGGCCAGGTGAGTCGTGGGGGGGGGAGCCGGGGGGCGCCCCCCGTGGGCGCACCCACCACGGGCGGGGGCCCCCCCGGGGGCGCGCGGGTTTTTTTGGGGGGTTGGGGGGGGGGGGGGGGGGGGGCGGCCGCCGGGGGGCGGGGGGGGGGGGGGGGGCGCGCCCCCCCCCCCGGGGGGGCCCCCCCGCCCCCCGCGGCCCCCCCCCCCCCCCCCCCCCCCCACGACCTGGTCAGGTCCCGACCGGGTGCCAGACGGTTTTGGTCTCGGTGAAGGCGCGGAGGCGCTGGAGGTCGGGTTCGCGGGTCCAGTCCGGTTCGCCGCGCACCGGCAGGACCCGCTTGACCGTGCCCGCAGCCGTTCGCGCCAGTTCGGCGCGCAGCGCTTCCGGGGCTCCGGTCGGGTCCAGCGCGTTGACGTCCGCGTGGGCGGCGAGCCACGGGGCGAGCTCGGTGGCCCGGCCGGTCAGGATGTTGACCACGCCGCCGGGCACGTCCGAAGTGGCCAGCACCTCGGCGAAGGTCACCGCGGGCAACGGCCGGTCCGCGCTGGCCACCACCACGCAGGTGTTCCCGGCCGCGATCACCGGGGCCACCACGCTGATCAGGCCGAGCAGCGCGGAGTGCTGCGGCGCGAGCACCCCGACCACCCCGGTCGGCTCCGGAACGCTGAACGAGAAGTACGGCCCCGCGACGGGATTCGCAGCGCCGAGCACCATCGAGATCTTGTCCGTCCAGCCCGCGTACCAAACCATGCGATCGACGGTCGTGTCCACAATGGATCGAGCTTGCTTGCGGGACACACCCTCGGCGGCGACGATCTCGGCGGCGAACTGCTCGCGCCGTCCCTCCAGCACCTCGGCGATGCGGAACAGCACCTGGCCGCGGTTGTACGCCGTCGCGCCGGACCAGCCGCCGAACGCCTTGCGAGCTGCGGCGACCGCGTCGCGGACGTCCTTGCGGGAAGCGTGCGCGGCGTTGGCGAGGAAGGCGGCGTCCGTGCCGTGCACCGGGTACACCCGGCCCGACTCGGAGCGCGGGAACGCGCCGCCGATGTAGAGCTTGTAGGTCTTGGCCACGGCCAGCCGCTCCGGGTTGTCAGACATCGAGGTACGCCTCCAAACCGGCCCGCCCGCCTTCGCGGCCGAAACCGGACTCCTGGTAGCCGCCGAACGGCGCGGTCGGATCGAACCGGTTGAAGGTGTTCGCCCACACCACCCCGGCCCGCAGCCGTTGCGCCGCCCACAGGATCCGAGAGCCCTTCTCGGTCCAGATCCCGGCGGACAGGCCGTAGGGGGTGTTGTTGGCCTTGGCGATGGCCTCCGCCGGGGTGCGGAAGGTGAGCACCGACAGCACCGGCCCGAAGATCTCCTCGCGGGCGATCCGCATCGACTGCTGGACGTCGGAGAACACCGTGGGTGCGAAGAAGAATCCCCGCTCCGGCAGCGGGCACGGGCTGGTCCAGCGCCGGGCGCCCTCGGCGTCGCCGCTGGCGGCCAGCTCGGTGATCTTGGCGAGCTGCTCGGCCGAGTTGATCGCGCCGACGTCGGTGTTCTTGTCCAGCGGGTCGCCGACGCGCAGCGTCCGCACCCGGATCCGCAGCTTTTCCAGCAGCTCGTCGGCGATCGATTCCTGCACCAGCAGCCGCGATCCCGCGCAGCAGACGTGGCCCTGGTTGAAGAAGATCCCGTTCACGATGCCCTCGACGGCCTGGTCCAGCGGGGCGTCGTCGAAGACGATGTTCGCGGCCTTGCCGCCCAGTTCCAGCGTCAGCTTCTTGCCCGATCCCGCGACGCTGCGCTGGATCTGCTTGCCGACCTCGGTTGATCCGGTGAACGCGACCTTGTCGATGCCGGGGTGCGCGACCAGTGCCGCGCCGATGTCACCGGCCCCCGGCAGGATGTTGACCACACCCGGTGGGAGCCCGGCCTGTTGGCAGATCTCGGCGAAAACCAGCGCGGTCAGCGGCGTGGTCTCGGCGGGTTTGAGCACCACGGTGTTGCCGCAGGCCAGCGCGGGGGCGATCTTCCAGGCCAGCATGAGCAGCGGGAAGTTCCACGGGATGACCTGCCCGGCGACCCCGATCGGCCGCGGGTCGGGGCCGTAGCCCGCGTAGCCGAGCTTGTCGGCCCACCCGGCGTGGTGGAAGAAGTGCGCCGCTGCGGTCGGCACGTCGGCGTCGCGCGATTCCTTGATCGGCTTGCCGTTGTCCAACGACTCCAGCACCGCGAGTTCGCGGGCGCGTTCCTGGATGAGCCGGGCGATGCGGAACAGGTACTTCGCGCGTTCCCGGCCGGGCATCGTCGACCAGGTGTCGGCGAAGGCCCGCCGTGCCGCCCGAACTGCGCCGTCCACATCGGACTCCGATGCGCTGGAGACCTCGGCGAGCGGTTCCTCGGTGGCCGGGTTGATGCTCTTCAGCGGTTCACCGCCGCCGTCGACGAACTCGCCGTCGACGAACATCCGGTAGCTGGGTTTGAGGTTGGCGGCCTCGCGCGATTCGGGGGCGGGTGCGTACTCCCACGGGCTTTCGGTCATCAGTCCACCGCCACGTAATCGGGGCCGCTGTAGTGGCCGTCGAGCTGGGTGCGCCGCTGCATCAACAGGTCGTTGAGCAGGCTGGACGCGCCGAAGCGGAACAGCTCCGGGGTCAGCCACTCCGGACCGGCGACCTCGTGCACGGCCACCAGGTAGCGGATGGCGTCCTTGGTGTTGCGGATGCCACCAGCGGGTTTGACGCCGCGGAGTTCGCCGGTGGCGTCCCGCCAATCCCGGACCGCCTGGAGCATCAGGTGCGTCACGGGCAGCGTGGCCGCGGGAGAGACCTTGCCGGTCGAGGTCTTGATGAAGTCGCCGCCCGCGAGCAGCGCCAACCAGGACGCGCGGCGCACGTTGTCGTAGGTGGCGAGTTCACCGGTTTCCAGGATGACTTTGAGGTGCGCGTCGCCGCAGGCCGCCTTGACGGCCTGGATCTCCTCGAAGACCTGCCCGTAGCGGCCGGACAGGAAGGCGCCGCGATCGATCACCATGTCGATCTCGTGGGCCCCAGCTGCCACAGCGAACTCAACGTCGGCGAGCTTCACCGCCAGCGCCGAGCGCCCGGACGGGAAGGCTGTGGCCACCGACGCGATCCGGATGTCGGTGCCGTCGAGGTCCTGCACGGCGGTGGCGGCCATGTCGGAGTAGACGCAGACCGCGGCGACCTGCGGGGTGTCCGGCCGATCCGGGTCGGGGTGGCGGGCTTTGGCGCACAGCGTGCGGACCTTGCCCTCGGTGTCGGCGCCTTCCAGGGTGGTCAGGTCGATCATCGAGATCGCGGTGTCGATCGCCCAGCGCTTCGCGTTCTTCTTGATGCTCCGCGTCGCCAGGCCAGCGGCCCGCTGTTCCAACCCGACCTGGTCGACGCCGGGCAACCCGTGCAGGAACCGGCGCAACGACCGGTCATCCCGCACCGCATCGGCGAGCTCGGACGATATCGGCGACTGTGCCATGCCCGGAGTCTAAGCGCCGAACCCGTGCGGGCGCTCCGGCTGGAGTGATCACGCCAGCGCGGACCAGCCCGTCCTCGTGATCGTTCGGCGAAGCCGGAGTGCCGCGAGTTCGCATGCTTCAGGCCGCGTTTTCTCCGGGTGGCGTATCCAGTCCAGCGGTGGGACTGTGGCACGACGTCGGCAATGGGGGCTCACGCGTGCATCTCGACCCCGAATTGGCAGCGGCTCTGCCCGAACTACCGGATCTGCACATTCATGATCTCGCCGGGGCCCGTGTCCGGATGGGGGAGCTCGCGGCGAGTGCCGCTCTCCCCTCAGCCGGTGAAGTCAGCGTTGTCGATCAAGCGGTTCCCGGCGCTGACGGCGTCCCCGTTGCGGTCCGGGTGTGCAGGCCGCCCGAGCCCGCTGGTCCGCTCCCTGCTCTCCTCCTGCTGCACGGCGGCGGATTCGTCATGGGGGGCCTGGAGATGACCACTGCTCAAGCAGTCGGCCTGTGCACCGAGTTGCCCGCGGTCGTGGTGGCCGTCGGCTACCGGCTGGCTCCCGAACATCCGTATCCAGCTGCGCTGCAGGATGCCGAGGCGGCACTTCGCTGGGTCGCCTCCGAAGCTGAAGGCGTCGACACCGCACGGATCGGCGTGTACGGCATGAGTGCGGGCGGCGGACTCGCGGCCGCGCTCACCTTGCTCATGCGAGACCGGGGTGGCCCGCAGGTGTGCTTCCAGTTGCTCGACGCCCCGGAGGTCGACGATCGCCTGGACACCCCCTCGGCACGCACGTTCGACGACACCCCGTTGTGGAATCGTGCCGACGCGGTGCTGAGCTGGCAGCACTACCTGAGCGGCTGCGAAGGGCCGGTGCCCGCATACGCGGCACCGGCTCGCGCCGACGATCTTTCGGACCTCCCCCCGGCGTACGTGTCGGTATACGAGAACGACCCGTTGCGGGACGAGGGCCTCGCCTACGCCGCCAGCCTGCTGCGAGCCGGGGTCTCCGTCGAGCTGCACCTGTTCCCTGGGACGTTTCACCGATCGGCCGTCGTCGCGGGTGCGGCGGTGTCCCGCCGCCAGTCCGCTGAAACCCTCGGCGTGCTCCGCCGCGCCTTGCACCCAGCCGGGTAGGCCCGAGCTGGAACGACGCCCTGGGCAAGCCTCGCCGGGGTTTTCCATTGTTCAATGTGGACATTCGCACTCGGCTGGGAAAAATCCACAATGGATGTATGTGTTCGGCTGGGGTAGGCGAATGTAAAGCCTCCCAACGTACTGACGGGCGCGGGCCTCACCTCCGGTGGCCGTTTAGGCGGGCTCGGCGGGTCGGGGATGGTTGCTGTTGTGTCGCCGGGCGGTCTCCGCGGGTTGGGGTTGCTACGCCGACTGGTTTGTGGCGGTCCCAGGGGAGCAGGTTCTTCGAGCCCGATCGGTCCGCTACGCGTAGGGATTGGGCCGAGGTGATCCACTCCTCCGCTGGTTCCGCGATTTCCAGGAGCAGGGCTTCGAACTCCGAGCGGGTTGTTTCCAGGATGTGCGGGGCTGCCAGCCAGCGCAGGACGTTTCGGCCGGTCACGGCCATCCTTTGGCGGGGTGAGGTGACCAGCTGTTCGTCGAAGTAGCGGATCAGCACCTCGTCCACCACGTCCCAGGCGTTCGCCGCGCCGAACAGGTCGCGGACGTCGTCGGCGTCGAGGATGTGGAAGCACTCCTCCAACAGCTGCATGACCTCCACCCGCAACACGTTCAGGTGGCCGTAGGAGGTGAACTTCAGGTTGTTGCGCAGGTCCAGGCCGCTGCGCCGGACCACGGCCATGCTGCCGAAGGCCATGTCGTGGGCGCGTTCCCGGATGACGTCGGAAATCCGCTTGTCCCGCCAGAACAGCGCGACCTGGTTGTTGAACTGGATGAACAACCGGTGGAAGTCGGTGTTCGGCCGCGAGTTCCCCGAGCCCAGTCCGCGTCCGTAGCCGAGCACTCGCCGGTAGGCGCTGATCCGGTCCCGCCTGGTGTAGCGCAGCACGTCGCGGCGGTCGAACCGGTACAGGCCGAACGCGCCCGGCCCGTCGGAGAGCCGGATCGCGCCGCGCTGGAACAGTTCCTGCATCTTCTGCACGACGCGGAACACCCCGATCCGTTCGTGCTGGTACAGGTAGTAGAGGTCGCCGACGGCGATGATGCGCTCCGATGCGACCGTCTCGTCGTAGGACTCGATGCCGTGCGGCATCCGGGTCCCGCCGAGGTCGCCGGACGCCTCGCCGCCCAGGCCGACCAGCTGCGCGAGGCCGCCGTCGGCTGGTCGAGGTCGGGTCTGCTCCTCGGTTTCGACGGCGAAGAGCATGTCGTCGATCTGCTTCAGGATCGCCTCGCCGACCTGGGGATTGCTGCCCAGCTCGTTCGACAGGTCGCCAGCGACCTGTCTGCGCAGCGCGGCTACCCGGTCGAAGAGTTCCCGGTACTGCTTTTCGGTGGCCATCATTCCTCCGTGCGGGGCGCGGGCGGACCGCTATTCCGGCCGCGGGGCGGGCTTGGGCTCGGGACGCTTGCGCGTGCTGCGCCGCTTGGCCGCGGGGTCGGACGGCGCGGCGACCGGGGCGGCCATCCCGGCGGTTCCCGGCGCGGGCGGCACCGGAGGCGGCGGTGTCGGCTCGGGCGGCGCCGGGGGCCCCGACGGGTCGGCTGGCGCCGCACCGTGTCGGATCGGCCGGGCGATGCGCACGATTTCCTGGAGGTGGTCGTGCAGCTCGTCGATCGCGCGCTGGACGCGGGAGCTGAAGAACCCCGGCGGCAGCGTCGCCCGGTAGTTGCCCGGCACGTCCTGCTGGTCGTCGGTGCGTTTGGGCAGGTTGCCGACGATCCGCTCCAACCGCTCGGCGACCTGCAGGAACGCGCTGTCCACGCCGTCCTTTCCCGCGGACTCGATCAGCTTGCCGCCTTCGAAGCAGGCGAAGTCCTGCACCCAGCGCAGCAGCCCGCCCAGCGACATCGAGCCGCCATCGGGATCGGGGATGCGCAGGACCTCGCGGTCGCCGCGATGGATGCTGACCGAACGAAGCGCCGAAACGAGCTCGTCGGTCTGCACCGCCGCAGCCGAGAGCAGCTGCGACAGCGCCACGACGGTGGGGCCGAAGAACGGCGACTGCCCGGTCTCCGGGTGCGCGAACGGGTCGATCCGGCTGCGGGCGTCCAGCCAGCCGCGGTACAGCGACAGCACCCAGTCGACGAGCGTGATGAACGACGTCTGGATGCGTTCCTCTTCGATGGTGTTGACCAGGCCGCCGACCAACCCGAACTCGTCGCGCAGCTGACCGAGGTGCCCGCGCACCTGGTCGGCGTCCACAGCGGACGACGGATTTCCGAGCAGCAGCAGGAAGAGCTGGTCCACGCGCGGCACCCGCACCAGCGGACTTTCCAGTTCCTTGCGGATCTCCTCCAGCCCGTGACGCACCAGGCTGCGGAATCCTTCGCCGTTCTCCGGGTCAGCGCCGGGGCGCAACGGTCGCAGCGAATCCAGCAGCGCGGTCGCGTCCTTGATGGCGCTGCGCGCACGTGCGGCCAACGACGCCTGCCCGCCGGTGACCGCGCCCAGGTCTGCCTGGATGGCGTAGCCGCGCGGCGTCCAGGTTGCCTCGGTGTGCCCTTCGACGCGCTTGAGCTCGAAACTCCCGGTCAGCGCGGCGACGAAGCCCTTGGTGTCGCCGTCGCGCCACTTCCACCCGAGCACGTCGCTGATCGCCTTGTCCGCCAGTCGGCCGGGATGCGCCCACCAGGGTGGGCATGCTGGTTCATGCCGGGTGACCAGCGGATACGCGCTGTCGATGTCTTGCGCCGGTGGTAGTGCGGCGCCCCGGTCGTCGTTGATGGTCATCGCTGGTCCGCCTCTCCGCGTTTCACAGTTGTGGTCGCGCCCAGCCGATCTCGGCGTTTCATGGTTTCTGGTGGCTGGTTTGCGTCACGCTCCCCTGATGTGCGGTTGGGGAGGACTGAAGTTGACACAGGGGGTGTCATCGCCTGCCCTCGCAGTTCCCGACCCGCACCGCGAGTTCGGCTGCCTCGCGCCAACACCGCAGCATGCTGTTCTCCGTGCTGCGCAACGAGTCCACGCATCCGTCCACACCGGACCGAATGCTGCGCGCCCAACCGAGCCACTGCGGGCCGCGACCGTGCACGGCGCGGGTCAGCTCGGCAGCGGCGTGGTGGCACCGGAACTCGTCCTCGATCCGCCGCTGCATGCGCAGCAAGGCCAGCGCCGTGGTGTGCAGGGCGTCGCCGTCGGGCCGACCGCTGATCGCGCGCAGCGCCGGTTGCAGTTCGGCCGTGCCATCGGTGACCACCTCGGCGAGCCGGTCGGACATCGCCGGGCTCTCGCCGGTCGGCCGGTCCTCGATCACGCTGATCTCCAGCGCGCGCCACGACGCTGCGAACTGCCGGAGTTCCCGGGCCAGCACCGGGAGTTCGCCGTGCAGGGTCACCGCGCTCGCCTCCCCAGCTCTTCCATGAAGAACCGCACCAGGCGTTTCGGCGGCGCCATCCGCTGTTCGAGCGCGTGCCGGACGGCGCCGATGAGGAACCGCTCCGGCACCACACCGGGCGACACGCCGTCGGCAAGGCGCTCGGCGGCTTCCTCGATCATCCGCTGTTCCTTGGGTTCGAACCGCAGCACTTTCGCCAGGCTGCGGTTTCCCAGCGATGGGAACGAGGTGAAGCACATGGCGTCGACGACGGCCGGAATCGCCTTGGCGGCGGTCGCCAGCAATGCCTCGGGCGCCGAACGGAGCTTCGGGCGCGGGTAGAGCGCGTGCCAGGCTCGGGCGTATTCCTCTGCGCGGCGCGGGAATCCCATCCGGTTCAGCAGCTCGATCGACAGCTTCCCGCGCAGGTAGGGCACCGGATGCACCGCTCGCGGGGTGAACCGCAGCGACTCCGCCGGGGTCCGCCCGATCACATCGAACAACGAACCGACGATCGCCGGGCCGCCGAGCAGCAGCCCGGACAGGTCGGCGTAGCTCTCCCGGTTCCACCGCACCCAGATCGTCACCACCGACTTCGGCAGACCGGCATCGGTGAGCCGCGCCGCGACTTGCAGCGGGATCGCCCGCGCCAGCCCCAGGTCGTTCTGCAGGTTGTGGCTGACCTCGTGCAGCACCGCGCCCAGCGTCCACGGGTTCACCAGCCGGTGATAGGGCAGCTGGATCAGCGGGAACGGGTTGAGCCGGTTGCTCAACCGCCGCAACGGGATGCCGCGCCGCGAGGTCGCCGGGCCGTGGCTGGGTTCCAGGTAACAGAACGGCGGCGGGGTCGGGATGGACCGCCAGCGGCCGATGCCGAGGTAGGCGTACTGGTAGCAGTCCAGTGCGATCCGGTCGGCGGCCACCAGCCACGGTGCGAACGCGCTCTGCCGTTGGTTGAACAGTTCCAGGTAGAAGTCCCACAGCCGTTCGGTGTCCCGCACCCAGCGATGCGCCCGCGATTTCGCCTTCAGCACGGCCTGCAACCGGCGCGAATCCGGTTCCGCCGCAGCGGCCTCCGCTGCTCGGCGTGCAGCGCGGGTGGCTTCGTGCAGCGGTTCCCGCAGGCCGGACATGGTCTCGTTGACCGCTGCCAGGTGTGCCCGGCTGGGCCCGGTGGCCGGGTCGCCGAACTCCGTCCAGCTGAACGGCCGCAGCGCGACCAGGTGCCGTTCGACGTTGGTCGCCTGGGTACGCACCCAGTTCGCCAACAGCCGTTCGGCTCCGCGATCCGTTGGCTGGGTCGGCCGGGCGTGCGGCATGGCCGACCGCAGCTCAGCGACGGCGGCCACGGCCCTTCCCCCGACGACGCGCCTTCGCGGTGCCGCGGGCTTTCGCCGCGCCGGACCGCGCCCGAGTGGTGCGGCGGGCCTGGGCGGCACGCGGCGCCCGGCGGGCCGACTTGGCGGCGGGCTTGCGTCCCCGGCGCGCGGCTGGGCGGCGTCCGCGGGCGCCTTGGCCGCGACCGATGGCGTCGGCGGTGTGCCCGGCCAGCGAGCGTGCGATGTGCGAGCCGGTGACCTTCTGGCCGTTCGCGTACCGGCGGCCGATGTCCCGCACGGTACGACCGGCGATCTTCGGCACTTGGCGCACCGCCCGGCGCGTCGTGGGGTTGCGCCACAGCTTCTTGCCGACTGACTTGACACCCCGGATCAGCTTGGGGGCGACCTTCTTGGCCAGCGGCAGCACCTTCGGCGCCAGGCTCAGCGCGGCCGGGGCCAGCGCTCCCAGGAAACCTTCGACCTCCGCCTCGGTTTCGGCGCGCTCGGCCTCGAAGGCGAGTTTGGCCATCGTCTCGGCGTCCGGGTAGATCCGGCGGATCGGGTCGGCGAACGACTCGTCCTCGTCCTCGAACTCCGCCTCCAGTTCGCGGACCAGCTGTTCGAACTCGAACTCCAGCTCGTCCTCGTCCTCGTCTTCGTCCTCGTCTTCGAATTCGAACTCGTCCTCCAATTCGCGGACCAGGTTCTCCAGCTCGTCCTCGAACTCGTCTTCGTCCTCGAACTCCAACTCGTCTTCGAGTTCCTGGGCGAAATCCTCAAACTCGTCTTCGAATTCGTCCTCGAACTCGTCTTCCAGTTCGCGGGCGAGCTCGTCCTCCAGTTCGCCGTCGACGACTCGGTAGCGACTCATGGCGGATCCTCCTGTCCAGCGCCGCGTCCGGCGGCGGTTTCGGAAGCCGGGCGTCGGTGCGCGCCTGCGAACAGTCCAGTCACCGGCGCGTTCGGGCGGTAGTCGCACGTTCAAGCGCCCGTTGTTCGCGTTAGTTCACCCGGGTGTCACACGAATCGACGATGTGCGAGCGGCGGATCTTGGATTTGCTGGTATGCACCGCGCGAGGGCGGTGATCGGCCTGCGGCTGGGCGCGGGTCGTTGCGAGGTGGCGCGACCCGCCACCCGCACCGTGGACTGGGGAGGCCGGTACATGCCGAATGACTCGACCGCCACGTCGATTCCGCGCGTCCGCCGTGGATTGCCCGAGCCGGAACCGCCTTGGCCGGAGCAGGCAGGTGCCGACGAACTGAGCTCCGACGAACTCGTGCAACACCTGGTGCGCGCGTTGGTGCGCCGAGTCGGTGAACTCGCGGGTCCGCATCGCGTGGCGCGAAAACCCTTGCTGGACGCCACCGAACTCGGCGTCCGCTGCCTGCTGGTACCGGTTGCTCCTGGCATCGACGAGGTGCTCAGCCCGCGGGAGCGGGAGATCGCGCGAATGGTCGGGCTCGGCTACACCAACCGCTCCATCGCAGCAGTCCTGGACATCAGCTTGTACACGGTTTCCGCCCACATGCGGCGGATTTTCACGAAACTCGGCGTAGGTTCACGCGCCGCGATGGTGGCTGCGCTCGCCGACGATCCCAAGCTCTACGTCGCGGAGTAGCGGGTTTCCGCGGTTCCGGCACGAAATGGCGCGGTGCATCGGGCATACCTGACATCCCTCGCGCCGAAAGTTCCGCAGCGCTCCGGCTTTTGCTCCGAATGCGACCCTTTGCGTGATCATCTGCGGTTAGGCTCGTGCTCGCTCAACGGGTCACACGAGGAGAACCTGTGCTCAAACGTCCGTTACTCGTCGCGGCGACGGCCGCGCTCTTGCTTTCGTCCCTGGCCGGTGCGGACACTGCGCTGGCGGAACCCGCCCTCGACTGGACACCGTGCGGTGACCTGCAGGGCGAATGCGCCACCGTCCAGGTGCCGATCGACTGGAACAACCCCGATGGGGAGAAGACGAACATCGCCATCGGTCGGCTGCCCGCCACCGAGCCGCAGAACCGGATCGGCGTGCTGTTCGTCGCCCCAGGCGGGCCGGGCGGGTCCGGCATCGACTCCTACATCCTCGGCGCGAACAAGCTGCAGAACGGCGAGCTGCGCAAGCGATTCGACATCGTCAGCTGGGACCAGCGCGGTGTGAAGCGCAGCAACGAGGTCCGGTGCAGCGCCGAGCTGTTGGACCAGGCACCGAGCGATTACCCGGCCAACGAGCAGGAGTACCAGGAACTGCTCGCCTACAACGCGAAGCTGGGCGAGGACTGCCGAAAGAACACCGGGCCGGTGTTCGACTTCGTCGACACCACCAGCGTCGTGCGCGACCTGGACGCGATCCGCGCCGCGCTCGGCGAGGAACAGCTGAGCTTCTACGGCGCGTCGTACGGAACGCAGGTCGGGCAGCAGTACGCCGAGCTGTTCCCGAACCGGGTCCGCGCGATGACCATCGATTCGAACATGGACCACAGCATCCAGTCCGGTGGCCGCTACATCGAGACGGCCAGCGAGGACCTGGAGGGCTCCTTCAACGCCTTCGCCGACTGGTGCGAGCGGACCGCGAACTGCTCGCTGCACGGCCAGGACGTCCGTGCGGTGTGGGACGACGTGCACGCCAAGGCCGAGGCCGGAACGCTGACGGATCCGGCGACCGGCACCGCGCTGAGCGCGAGTTCGTTGCGCAGCGAACTGATGAACGCCATGTACAGCCCCGAGGCGAGCTGGTATCCCCTCGCGGACCGCTTGAAGGCGCTCGCCGAAGGCAACCCGGCGGTCACCGCGCAGGCGGCGCCCGCGGAGCTGGCGGAGAACTCCTACCAGGCGATCTGGTGCGACGACTGGAGTTGGAAGGTCCGCGACTTCGCGGAGTTGCAGCGCTACCGGGAGAAGGCCGAGCACGTCGCGCCGCACACGAAGCTGTCGGCGTTCTGGAGCGACGTGACCTCGTGCCTCGGTTGGCCCGCGGAGGTCAGCAACCCGCAGCACGAGCTGTCGATCAACGGTGCCCCGCCGATCCTGATCGTCAAGGGCCAGTACGACGTGGCGACCCCGGCGGCCTGGAACTTCGCGGTGGCGGAGCAGATCGACAACTCGGTGCTGCTCAGCTACGACGGCATCGGCCACGGCCAGTACTACCGCAGCGACTGCGTCAGCGAGCAGGTCGACCGGTACCTGACCACGTTGGAAACCCCGGCGCCGGGCACGCACTGCGAAGCGGTCTGGCCAACAACGCCGAGCCCGGCCGCGGCCGCGATCGCGGGCCCGACGGTTCGGCCGGTCCACGCGGACTGACGCTTTCGGAGCGGGCGGAGGTCGCCATCGCCCTTCGCCCGCCCGGCCCACGGCGCGGACGAGGCTCCTGCACAGGACCAGGAGGTCACGCCACGCCGAGAAGTGCGAGTTTTAGAGAGCGCGCGGATCATGAGCACGTACGGCCCGAGCCGCAGCCGCGTCGTGAGTGGTTATGGTCGTCCTGGCGACCACAACCACTCACGACACCGAGGCGAGCCCCAATCCGCGTGCCCCTCCTAGGCAAACGTGCCCCTCTTGGGCAAAACTGACACCCTGCGCCCAGGGGGTGGGCAGTTTCATGCATCAAAATTGGTAGTTGGGCGTAGGGGGTGGCTCGGGGGCGTGCTATCGCATGTGCTGTGGCTTGGCGGGCCTCCGGGGTCGGGGAAGACCACCGTTGCTCGGTTGCTCGCTCGGCGGCATGGTTTGCGCTGGTACAACGCCGATGCGCACACCTGGGAGCATCGGGATCGGGCGCTGCTGGCCGGGAATCCGGCGGCGGCGCGGTTCGAGTCGTTGAGTCCGGCTGAGCGGACGGCACTGCCGGTTGCCGAGCGGGTTGCGATGTCGCTGCACGTCGAGCGAGGGCCGATGATCGTCGACGACCTCCGCCAGCTGCCGACCTCACCGCTGATCGTCGCGGAGGGTACATCGGTGACGCCGAACATGCTTCCGCCTGGTAGCAACGCGGTTTGGTTGCTGCCGTCGTACGAGGTTCAGCGTGCCCGGCTGGCTGAGCGGCACCACCCGAACAGCGCACCGGAGCTGTACCTGCACATGTGGCGGGTGATCGCGGCCGAGGTGCGGGATGCGGACGCCACGCTCGTCGTAGACGACTTGACCGTCAACGAAACGGTCGCAGCAGTCGAGCGGCATTTCGCCGACAGCCTCTCAAAAGGCCCCAACGCGGAGACCATCGACGAGCGACGCCAACTCTTGCGCTACGCCAACCGCGCGATCGTCAACCAGCACGAAGCGGGTTTCGCGCGACCGTGGGCCACCGGTGACGTCCGGACCGCGATCCGAACCTTCGACTGCGAATGCGCCCAACCCGACTGCGAAGCAACCGTCGACCTGCCGATCGCCGCCTTCCCACCACCGCCCGACACGACGTCCCCACCCCTGCTCGCCCCAGGTCACCGCGCCGAAGGGTCGTGAGTGCACCGCAGGGTGACGGGAACGGGGTGAGGGGCACCCTTCACCAACTTACTTGGTAAAGGGTGCCCCTCACCCCTCACCTGACTGGGGTCGTGAGTGCGTAAGTGGGCTCCAGCCCCGGCTGCGCACTCACGACCTTCGCAGCGACGGAGCTTCTAGCGGAGGGTTTCGAGGAAGCTGGACCATTGGGGGCGGGTGAAGGTGAGGGTGCCGCCGGTGCGGTCCTTCGTGTCGCGGACCCCTACCACCTCCGGCGTCACCGCCACCTCGACGCACGACGAGTTGTTTGCGCTGCGCCTGGCCTTGCGCCAGGTGGCCATGTCTAAGACTGATGACCGATCGTGCTGCATGCAGCCACCTTACGGTGCTTTCACAGGCGTTTGTAAGCGTCGCGGATTCGTCTCAAGGAGTCTTCCCTGCTGAGAGCGCTTTTCGTTGCTTCTGCATGCGCCAAGCCGTATTCCCGGACGGTTATCGGATCGAAGATCAGCTGTGTCGAGGTAACGGTCTCCTGCCACAAGAGCGTTGGCAGCTGGCCGCTTGGAAATGTCATCAGGTAGAAGCTGGAGCCACCCATGGCGTGATGGCCTGTGGCCTCAAACGGAACAACCTGCAACACCAGGCTCTCCGGCAGAGTCTCGATCAATTTCTCCAAGTGCATGAGCTGGTCGGCGAGGACCCGCGCACCACCGATCTGCTGGTGCAGCGCAGCTTCGCTCATGACTGAAACGAGCTGAACCGGGAAGTCTCCGAAAAGACGCTGCTGGCGGGCAAGTCTTGCCTTGGCTCGTCGATCGACCTCTGCGAGTCGAACGTTCGGGCTGCCAGCTTCGATAATCGCGCGGGCGTAGTCAGCTGTCTGGAGCAGGCCATTCACTAGGTCGCTGTCGTAGGTGTGCAGACTCTCCGCTCCGTGCTCGAAGCCGAAGAACCGGAGCATGTCGGTATTGAAGATCGCGGAGTACTTGCTCCACCAGCCTCGATGTGTTGCTTGCTCGCGCAGGTTGCGAAGTTCTTCGGCCTCGTCATCAGGAAATTCGTATACCGCGATCAAGACTTCAAGCCGATCAGCCGACAGGTTCTTCTTCCCGCGCTCGACGTCGGACAGGTAGGCCGCTGCGATACCGATTTTCTTCGCAGCGGCAGAGCCGCTAAGACCTGCTTCTTCCCGCTTGTCGCGTACTCGCAGGCCGAGCGCCCATGCCGAGACGGTGGGAGAGACCGGTGCCATGTTGCTCCTTCCGTGGGATCCGTACGCACGAGATCAAACTCGATCGGCTGATCAAGCTAGTTAATTAACAAGGCGTGTCATATGGTCGAGACAAGCAGTAACGATATCAATACGGAACGTTACTGCTTGGCGGTGGCTCCGGTTTCGACCCCTCCCCGACCCCCGGCCGGGGCCACCGTCTCCTACAAGCCTTGGGAGGCAACGTGTTCGGGTTTCTTCAGCAGCAGGTCGTGGTCGCTTACTGGCGCCCTTTCGACGGCGTACGGCACGGGTTGCATCCGGACCAGCCGCCGTATCCCGGTCAGGAGCGCGAAACGCTGTGCGGGCTGACCATGACCGTCGGCATACCCACGGAGGTCGAATGGCTCGCGCCCACCTGCGAACCGTGCTGGGACGACGCCCGATTCCGCCGCGACGCGGCTTCCCGCCGCGCGGACTAGCGCTCACAAGGTCGAGTGCGGTCGACCCCGCCGGGCAGCATTCCCTCCTCCTGCGCGGTGAAGTCGCGGTCGGCGAAGCGGCACAGGTGCTCGAACCACTCCTCGGGGTCCAGCGGGATGGGGTTTCGCCGACCAGGTGTCTGGTCCGGGAGGAACACGGCACCTTCGACCGCCGGTTCGGCATAGCTGGACAGGAGCTGCACTCCGCCGGAGACCGGGCGCTGCTCGTTCAAGTCCCAGATCCGGATGTCCCCGCCGAGCCCGGTGAAGAGGTAGTGGTCGGAGAACCCGATGATGTTGTTGATATCGGCGTTGATCTCGGCCCGCACTTCCAAGGTGTCCAGGTCGATCACCTTCACGGGACTGGACACCCACTCGGCGGAGGCCGCTGAGCCGTCCGTCGACACAACGGGGTAGCCCACGGCTTGTCCCTCGATGAAGGGGAATTCGCCCACGGGCTTGCGCAGGTTGACGTCCCACACCGCCAGTCGTCCGCCCGACATCACGAGCACTTGCTCGGGATGTCCTGGTCGAGCAGCCAGCGTCGGGTTCTCCGGGAGCCCGCCCCGTGCATTGAACTCCTCGAGTACGAGTGGCGGGGAGGTCTGGGTGCCTGTTCTCAGGTCCCAGAAGGACAACATTCCCCCAACGCAGACCATCAGTCCGCCGTTCGGTCGCGGGAGCATCGAAACATCGGTGTCGTCGTCCATTTCGGACCCTACGTGCCCCGGCGGCAGGGGAAGTTGCAGTTCGTGCTCCAGCACCAGTCCGGCGGTGCGGTACGTGCGCACCCTCGGGCCGATCGCCAGAGCGATTCGCTCGCCCGTGCCGTCGAAGGACAGCTCCACCCTCGTGGTGTCCAACGGCATCCTGCCCGTGTCCGGGACGATCGTCGACGCCAGAACCGCGCCGGAATCGTCCTGCAGGACCAGTTTCAGACCGGCCGGATCGTCGCTGACTGCGGCCCACCGCTTCTTGTCAACCGATGCGGCGCGACGACTGTAGTCCCCGGCCGCAGCGGTGGTCGTCACGGTGCGCACCTCCATCGCAGCGTCCCGACTCGCGATGACGGTCAGCTGGTGGTCGTCGCGCGCGCTGAGCACGAGGTTCTGGAAAGACGCCTGCAACAGCCTGGTGTACATCCGATGCCACGTCGGCCAGTGGATGATCTGCTGGTGTTCGCTGGGCAAAACGTTCGGCGCGTCCAGCAGGAGGTACTGGCCGGTGAGGTCGACGGCGAGGTCGGTTTGGACGTCGGAGCACTGCACGTCCGGCATTTCGCCGATGGTCCGGCCGGTGAGCGGTTCCACTGCGTGCAGGCCGGTGGCATCGCACTGCACCAGCAGCGTTCCGCCTCCGACGAGCAGATGGACGTCGGGATACGCGCCGGTCGGGTAGGTGCGGACGCGCGCGCCGGTGGCGAGATCTCGCACCACGACTGGAAACTGGTACTCGTCGTTGCCCAGGTCGTGGCTTTCCTTGGTGATCAGGTACCGGCCGTCGGGGGAGGGGTGGATCTCCGCGACCGGGTCCTCGCCGGGAATTTCTTCGAACGTCACCTGGCTGGGGAGTTCCCGCATGGTTGCCAGGTCCCACACCCGCACCGGCTGCCGGTCGTCGACCGGTTTGGCGCTGAGGAACCTGCTGTTCCAGCTGAAGTCGACGAAGCTCACGTCGTCCCGCTCCAGGAGCGTGATCGGCTCGTCCGGATTCGTGAGCTCCAGCAACCGCAGACCGGTGCCCGGTCCCTGCGGGTGCACCGCGAGGAACCGGCCGTCCGGGCTCAGCTTCACCTGCGCGGGAGGGGTGTTGGCCGGGTCCACCGGGATTTCGCGATGCCGCGGGTTCGGTCCGTCGAGGTCCCACCACACCGTGGGTCGCTTCGCCCAGTCCTCGGGGTAGATGACCAACACCCGCCCGTCAGCGCTGGCGAAGACCGATCGAACACCCGAGTCCGGCATCAGATCTGGCGAGATGACCCGGTCCACGTCGTGCCAGTACACGCGCTGCTGGAACAGGGCGCCGTAGGCATCGGGGCTGTCGGGTTTCTCCCGGTAGGCGGCCAAGGCCAGTTGCAGTGCTTGGCGCGGATCCACCCCGGCGGCGCGTTCGGAAGCCTGGGCTAGGAGGGCCGCGTTGGTCGTTCGCAACTGATTGTTCGTCCGCACGGCGTAGGTGGCGACCACAGCGGTCAGACCGGCGGCGATCAGCGTCAGCACGAGGGACATCACCGTGATGGTGCGCCAGCGGCGTTGGCTCCTGCGTTGGACCGCCGCACTGTGGCGGATGAAAGTCCGCTGGCCTTCGGGGATGTCCTCGGGGCGGGCTTGGAGCCAGTCGGTGGCTTCGACGAGCGGAGCTGCGGTGAGTTGGCCCTCGGAGTTCTGCAGATCGGTGAGTTTCGCCTGCCAAGTAAGGAAGTCCGCATCCTCGGTGAGCCAGCCGCGCAAGGTCGGCCAGTGGTCGATCAACGCCTGGTGGGGGAGTTCCACGCGCTCGTCGCGGACGACCACGAGCCGTTTCGCCGCGAGTTGCTGGGCGATTTCGCGCAGGTCGTCGAGCTCTTCGAGGTTGGCGCTGCGGCGGGCGTGGCCGCCTTCGCCGTCGGGGCGGGTGAGCCGGGTGAGCAGCCGTCGGGCCTGCTGCCGTGCAACGGGGCGCAGGCTGTCGAGGATTTCATCGGCTCGCCTGCTCAACGCGCCGGGCACGCGGCCGAGCTCTTGGTACGCCTCGTGGGTGAGCCAAACCCCTTGGCGGCGTTGCCAGAGCTGTTCCAGCACCTCGGAGAGCAGGGAAAGCGTGCCGTGACCGGGCGGGCAGTCGTGCAGGATCGCATCGAGCAGCCCGACTTCCAGCGCGAGGCCAGCGGACTCCGCTGGGCGCTCGATCGCTTCCCGCAGCTGTTCGGTCCGCATCGGTTTGACCAGCCAGACCGACTGGTTCAGCTGCTCGGCCGTGTCGGGCGTGATCAGGTCGTCCAGCGAGCGGGAGCGCAGGGTCAGCACGACGCGCAACGGCGCGGGTTCGCCCGGGCGGCGCGGTTGTTCGGTGACGCGCTCGATGACCTCCGCCAGCACGGCCCGCCCCTGTTCGGGATCGGCGACGACCTGTTCTTCGAACTGGTCGAGGAACAGCACCGTGCCGTCGGCTGCCTCTTCGAGGGATTCGACGACCGTCACTCCCTCGCGCTTGAGCCGAGGCAGCAAACCAGCCCGGACCAGCGAGGACTTGCCGCTGCCGGATGGTCCCGCGATGGCCACCATGTCCTGCCGCCGCAGCAGGTCGAGCAATTCGGCGATCTCCGCGTCGCGCCCGTGGAACCGATCGGCGTCGGCTTCCTGGAACGGCTTCAACCCGAGGTAGGGGTTGCGGTCCGAACCGACCCACTCGCGCAGGAACGCCATCGGCACCAGGTGCGCCGTGCTGTCGTCGGAACGCGTCACCACCATGCCGACGACGCCGCGCAGCCGCTCGTCCCAAACCGGTGCCCCGCTGAAGCCGGGCACGATCCGCTGGTGGTGCGGATCCACCGCCATCTGCACCCGACCGGCGCCCTGGTGCCCGGCAATCCTGCCCCGGACCCAGACCCCGTCGGGCTCGACGGCGGTGAACCCGAGGACGCGGAACCGGTGGTCCAACACGTCGTTGTCCAACCGCACCGGGGCCGGACGGACGGCCGACGGCGGGTCGAGCAGCCGCAGGATCGCGACGTCGCTGTCCTCGTCGGCCTCGACGACCTCCACCGCATGACCACCGGAACCGAACAGCGGGAAATCCGCGGTGATCCCGTCCGCCCCGGCCACGACGTGCGCACAGGTCGCGACCAGGTTCCCCGGCAGCACGAACCCGGTCCCCAACAGCGAAGACCCGGCCACCAGCCGCACCACCGAACCGGCGAGCGGTTCGGCCGCGGTCACATCCGGACGCTCGGTCACATCCACCTCACCTGCAGGGCGGTTCGTCGCTCACGCCATCGGGCAGCGAAGCCCGCTCCTGCGGCGTGAAGTCGCGATCGGAGATCCGACAAAGGTCGTAGAACCACGTCTCGGGATCGAGCGGGATCCGTTCGTGGTTGCCGGGGCGGCGGTCGGGTAGGTACGCGTTCCCCTCGACGGCCTGGGCCTCGTAGTTGGTGTCCAGATCCACGGTGGTCAACTTTCTGCTTTCCCTCCAGTCCCAAACCTGGACGCCTGCGGTGCCTTCCTCCGCGAAGAGGTATCTCCCGGCAATCCCGATCAACTGGGAGGTCTGCGCAGGTAGGGACTGCGGCACGGCATCTGATTCCAGGTCGACCACCGCGATCGAACCGTGGATGTCATCCGCCACCGCGGCGACAGCGCCGTCCGTGGACACGACGAACCGGCTGCCGGGTACGGGGTAGGTCCGCAACTGCTCCCCGGTGCCGAGATCCCAGACCGACAGGCCCGAATCGGATTGGGACACAACCTGTTCCGGGTGACCCGGCCGCAGCTCGATCTGCGGTCCGCTGCTCAACGGTTCCCCAGCCGCCGATGCGGCGGTCAACGGCGGGCGCGTCTGCACCCCGGTTCGAACGTTCCAGGACGACACCACGCCCAGATTGCTCACCAAGACTGGGCCGCCCGGAATGGCCCTGACATATGCGTTGCTGGAAGTCCCCTCGTCCGCGCGCCGTCCCGGTGGAACCGGCAGAGCCACGTCCCTTTCGAGCACCAGGTCGTCGGTGCGGTAGATGAACATCCTCGCGTCGATGACCACGAGGACCCGCTCACCGGAGGCGTCGAACGCCACGGCCTGCGGATAGGCCGGAACATTCGTCCTTCGAACGGGCACTCCGCGGGAGTCCAGGAGCACGATCTCGCCCTGGTCCTCGGCCAACCCGCTGGGTGCGTAGCCGTAAGCGACCCATGACTTTCCGTCCGGGCTCTGGGCCAAGAGGTCGCTGCGAACTTGCTGGACTTCGGCCCGTTTGGCGCCGACTGGAATCGAGCTCACCTGCACGGCGCCGTTGCGAACCGAGACCGAGCTCAGCGAGCCGTCCTGGTTCGGCACGAGGAGCGGGGCGGGCGTGACGTCCCACGACCTCGGTACCACCGACTCGGAGAAGTTCGACTCGGCCCCCGTTCGCCACTGCACCGCCGTGCTGATCCCGACGCCGTTCGGATTGTCGTTGAACAGCAAGAACTGCCTGCTGGCGTCTAGGAGCAGGTTGCAGTCCCCAGTCCTGGTGTAGGTCACCGCACCGGTGAAGGAATCGCGGATGTTGAGTCCGCCGTCGGCGCAGGTCGCCACCTGCAAGCCGTCGTCGAGCAGTTCGATGTCGGAGCTCTCGGCCTGCTCGGATCTGCGAATCTCGTTGCCAGTGGCCAGGTCGCGGGCGAACGCCGTGTAGCCCTGGTTACTGTTGGGCATCGTGCCGCTCTGTTCGATCACCACCACCGACCGTCCGTCCGGCGAGGGGTAGAGCGCCTCGGACGGATTTGCACCGTCGTATGCATATCGTGCGGGTTCCGGAATAGACCGGATGTCCTGGAGGTCCCAGAGCAAGATGGTTCTCGGTGAGCCGTCCGGGAAAGCTGGGAGCGCCAGGAATCTGCTGTTGGCGCTGAAGGAAATCGCGTTGGGGTCGGACTCGACCGGTGGGTGCAGGACCATCGGGTCGCTCGCAGATGTGAGATCCCACAGCAGCAGGCCCTGATCGGGGTCGTACTGGGCCAGCAGCCGCCCCTCCTGGGTCAATGCGAACTGCGCCCCCTGCGACGTCGGAATTTGGCGGTGGGAGGCGTTGGCGGTCAACAGATCCGACCACACGACGACCTGGTCGGCGGGGTTCTCCGGCACGAAGATCACCACCCGGCCGTTCGCGCTGGCCAGCGTTTCCGCCACGCCGCGCAGCGGCGGCTCGGTGAGCACGCGATCCACTCCGTGCCAGTACAACCGCTGCTGGAGCAGTGCACCGAGAGCTTCGATGCTGTCGGGCTCTTCCTGCCACGCGGCGAGCGCGAATTGCAGAGCCTCGGACGGATTGGACTCGGTGGCGCTGTTCGAGGCTTCCGCGAGATCCGCTGCGTTGATCAACCGAATCCGCGCATCCAGTTCGACGTTGTTCCTGAAGACCACACCGGCCAGCACTGCGGCCACCAGCATCAACGTGACGGACACCGCCGTGATGGTCCGCCAGCGGGTTCGGTCCCGACGCTGGGTCGCGGTGCTTTGGCGGATGAATTGCCGCTGGACCTCGGGAATGTCCTGGGGCCGTTGGCGCAGCCAGGTCTCGGCCTCGGCCAACGGGGCGTCGCGGAGCAGCCCACCGGAGTCGTGCAGATCTTGCAACTTCGCGTGCCAAGCAAGGAAGTCCGCGTCTTCGGTGAGCCATTCGCGCAGCGTCGGCCAGTGGTCGATGAGGGCCTGGTGCGTGAGGTTGACGTGTTCGTCCTGGATCACCAGCAGGCGTTTGGCTGCGAGTTCGTGGGCGATTTCCTGGAGTGCCGGGTCGAGGTCGGCGAGTTGTGCGTTGCGGCGGGCGTAGCCGCCTTCGCCGTCGTACCGCGTCAACCGGGTGAGCAGGCGTCTAGCCTGCGACAAGCCGCCCGGCCGCAGACTGGCGAGCACATCGTCGGCGCGTTTGCTCAGCGCTCCGGGAACTCTGCCCAGCTGTTGGTAGGCCGCATGCGTGAGCCAAACACCTTGCCGGTGCTGCCAGAGCTGTTGCAACACCTCGGACAGCAGCGCCAGCGTGCCGTGTCCGGGCGGCGAGTCGTGCAGGATGCTTTCCGGGAGACCGACTTCGAAGGCGAGTCCGCCGGACTCCGCAGGTCGCAGGATCGCTTCCCGCCGCTTCTCCGGCCGCATCGGCTTCAGCAGCCACACCGCTTGGTTTAGCTGCTTCGCGGTATCCGGTGTGATCAGGTCGTCCAGCGACCGCGAACGCAGCGTGAGCACCACCCGCAGCGGCGCGGCTTCGCCTGGTCGGCGTGGATGCGCGGCAATCTGCTGGATGATCCGTTCCAGCTTGTCCCGCGCGGCATCCGGGTCGGCGACCACCTCTTCCTCGAACTGGTCGAGGAGCAGCACCGTGCCGCCAGCCGCCAAGTCTTCGACGGGATCATCGGCCCCGAGTTCGACGACCACCGCCCCGGTTCGCCTCAGCCGAGGCAGCAATCCGGCCCGGACCAGCGATGATTTGCCGCTGCCCGATGGCCCGGCGACGGCGACCATGTCTTGCTGCTCCAGAAGCCCCAGCAGTTCGGCGATCTCGTCGTCCCGGCCGTGGAACCGGTCGGCATCGGCTTCCTGGAAGGGCTTCAGACCGAGGTACGGGTTGTGCTCGGAATCCACCCGCTCCCGGAAGAAACCCATCGGCACGAGATGCGCTGTGGTATCGGTGTTCCCGGACCGGGTGACGACCATTCCCACCACGCCGCGCAGCTGCTCGTCCCACACCGGAGCACCGCTGAACCCGCTCGCGATGCGTTCGTGGTGCGGATCCACGGCCATCTGCACCCGGCCAGAACCCTGGTGACCAGTCAGCTTCCCCTCGGCCCAAACGCCTTCCGGTTCCGCTGCGGTGAAACCGGGAACGCGGAAGCGGTGGCCCAGCACCTCGGTGTCGAGTCGCACCGGAGCGGGGCGGACGCCCTCGGGTGGATCCAGCAGCCGCAGGATCGCGACGTCGTTCGTCTCATCGAGCTCGACGACTTCTACGGCGAAGCCGCTGGTTCCCAGCAGCGGGAAGTCGGCCATGACGTCGTCGGCGACGACGTGCGCGCAGGTGGCGATCAGGTTGCCAGGCAGCACGAATCCGGTGCCCAGCAGGACCCGGTCGGTGACGAGCCGAACAAGCGCAGCGGCGAGGGGTTCGGCCGCGGTCAGGTCCGGCCGGTCTGCCATGTCACCTCCCTATTCGCACGGCGGCTCGGTGCTCGCCCCTGCGGGCAGCAACTCCTTCTCCTGGTCGGTGAACTCCCGGTTCGACATCCGGCACAGGTCCCGGAACCAGGCTTCGGGGTCGAGCGGAATCGCGGTCCGGCGGCCTGGAACGTTGGTGACGAGCTCGTTGCCCACGACCGCAAGTGGTGCGTCCGGGTCGGCGAGACGCACGGAGGCCACCCTACGGCGGGCAGACCAGTCCCATGCCTCGAACGCCGCGAGATTTCCAGTGAAGAGGTAGTCGCCGGAGATTCCGACGAGTTCGTCGAACTCCCCGTTCACCCGTGGAAAGGTCTCCCCGTCGTCCAGGTTGACCAGCGAGACCGCCACGCCGTCCAACGCAGCGGCGACCGAGCCGTCCGAGGACACCACCGGCGGGTCTGGGTTGGACAAGATCAACGGCATCGGGAACTCGCGCTGGAGCGTCCGGTTCCGGAAGTCCCACGCCGCCAATGATTCGTCGGACCGCACCAGGATCTGCTCGGGGTGCTGCGGCCGTAGCGTGATGTTGGGGCCGACGGGCAGACGAGCAGGTCTGTCGAGAGGTGTCTGCAACGTCAATGTCGGGGCCGTCTGCGTACCTGTGCGGATGTCCCAGTACGACAGGATTCCTGCCTGGCTCACCAGGGTCTCGCCGGTCGGCGCGGTCAACACGGAAGCGCCGGTGCGGTCCGAGACCTCCGAGGCGTGGCGGCCTTCGGGCAGCGGTAGCTGCACCTCGCGCTCCGGTACGAGCCCGTCAGCGCGGAGGATGCGCAGCGTCGCACCGGTGACCAATAGGACGCGTTCGCCCGACGCGTCGAAGGCGATTCCGCTTGGCCACGGCGAGATGTGGGTGCGCGCCAGTGCGTTCCCGCGTGAGTCCAGAAGTGCGAGCTCGCCGCTTTCGTAGTTGTCTTCGCTTTGGGTGAAAGTGATCCAGCGTTGACCATCGGCGGTCCGAGCGGTCAGCAGCGGAGAAGTAGGCGATGGCCCCGTCGCTTCGAAGTGGTCGTCCGGGGTTGCTTCCACCACCTGCAATGTGCCGGTGCCGCGCAGCGAAAGAATGGATCCGGTGCCGTCGGGTTCCGCGACGACCACCGAGTCTCCGGAGATCAAGGGGTTTTCGACATCCAAATCGCGGAAGACGTGCGGTATCCCGGTGCGCCACGGAACTGCGCCAGCGCCTGTCCTACTGGGCACCAGCAGGTATTGCCCGCTGGCGTCGGGCTTGAACCAGCAGCCCGGCAGCGGGATTTGTTGCGCGGTGGTCGCGCCGGTGAAGGAATCCAGCACCGTCAACGTGTTGTCGGTGCACACACCGAGGCGCGTTCCGTTGCCCAGCAGTTCGCCGCCAAGATCGGTGAACGGGGCGAACGTCCTGATCTCAGCGCCTGTCTCGCGGTCCCGCACGACCGTGCGGTAAACGAAGTCGCCCTGATCGTTGGTCCTGGGTTCGAGGATCACCAGCGCCCGCCCGTCCGGCGACGGATACGCCTCGCTGATCGATGCCGATTCGTAGGTGCGTTCGAAGATCACCTGGCTCGGCAGCTCCCGCATGCTCCCGAGGTCCCAAGCTCGCACCGGTGATCTCAGCGGCTCGCCAAGACCACGGGGCAAGGCGGCCAGGTAGCGGCCGTTCGCGCTGAAGGTGGGAGGCGCGAAATCCAGCTGGGAATCCAACACGATCGGCTCGCCAGCAGGATCGGTGAGATCCCACATCCGCAGGCCCGCATCCTCGCCGGACGCGGCCAACATCCGGCCGTCCGGGCTCAACACGAACTCGTTGCCCGACTCCGGCGTTACCTCGCGATGGATCGGGTTGGGTCCGAGCAGGTTCCACCACACCGCCACCTTCGCGGCGGGGTCTGCGGGTTCGGTGACCACGACGCGCCCGTCCGCACTGGAATGGAGAGTCGTCACGTCACCGAGCAGTTGTGGGGGCAACACCCGGTTCACGCCGTTCCAAAGCATCCGCTGCTGCAGCAGCGCGCCGTAGGCGTCCGGACCGTCCGGGTTCTCCCGCCAGGCGGCGAGCGCGAGTTGCAGCGCCACACCGGGGCTGGCCTCGGTGGCGAGGTTCGCCTGCTGGGCGATCAAGGTGGAGTTGGTGGCGCGCAGTTGGCTGCTGACCTCGGAAGCGCTGGTGATCACGGCCCCGGTGAGGACGGCTGACAGCAGGGTAAGAACGGCCAACACGGCGCTGATGGTGCGCCAGCGGCGTTGGTTTCGGCGTTGCGCCGCGATACTGCGGCGGATGAACGACCGCTGCTGCGCGGGGATGTCCTCCTCGCGCTCGCCGAGCCAACCCGTTGCTTCGGCCAGCACCGCGTCGCGCAGCAGCACCCCGGAGCTCTCCAGATCCTGGATTTTCGCTTGCCAGGTAAGGAAGTCCGCGTCCTCGGTGAGCCATTCGCGGAGTTGGGGCCAGTGGTCGATGAGGGCCTGGTGCGTGAGGTTGACGCGCTGGTCCTGGATCACCACGAGGCGCTTGCTCGCGAGATCGTGCGCGGTTTCCCGGAGTTCCGGGTCGAGATCGGTGAGCTGCACACTTCGGCGGGCGTAGCCGCCTTCGCCGTCGTGGCGGGTCAGCCGGGTGAGCAGTTGGCGAGCGCCCTCCCGTTGGCGTGGGTTCAGCGAACGCAGCGCCTCGTCGGCGGCATTGCTCAACGCGCCCGGCACGCGGCCGATGCTCTCGTATGCCTCGTGCGTCAACCAGCCACCGTGCCGGTGCTGCCAAAGTTGGTCCAAGACAAGGGAAACCAGCGGCAACGTACCCGGCTCGTCCGCCGTGTCGTCCAGGATCCGTTGCACCAGACCGGATTCGAACGCCAGGCCGCCCACCACCGCCGCCGGTTTCTCGATGGCCGCGGCCAGCTGCTCGCGGGACATCGGTTCGAGGAACCACACCGCGCGGTTGAGTTCCGCCACGGTCTCCCGGCTGATCAGATCGTCCAGCGACCGCGACCGCAGCGTCAACACCGCGCGCAGGGGCGCGGGCTCGCCTGCTCGGCGCTGCTGGGTCGCCACCGCTTTGCTGACCGCCGCGAGCTTTTCCCGCGCTGCGGCCGGATCCGCGATGACGGTCTCCTCGAACTGGTCCAGGACCAGCACTGTTCCGGGCGTTGTCGGGATGTCGTCGGTTTGGCCGAGATCGACGACGTCCGCTCCCGCCTGCTTGAGCCGGGGGAGCAACCCCGCGCGCACCAGCGAAGATTTACCGCTACCGGACGGGCCCGCGATGGCGACGATTTCCTGCTGCGCTGCCAACTGGACCAGGCGGTCGATGTCCGCGTCGCGGCCGTGGAACAGTTCCGCGTCTTCCTCCTGGAACGGCCGCAGACCCCGGTACGGATTGCGCGCCGGAGTCGTCCAGGCATCGCCGAGCGCGGTCGTGGGCACCAGGTGCGCTGTGGTCTCGTTGCGCGCGGCGGTGGTGACGACCATGCCGACCACCCCGGCCAGCTCCTCGTCCCAGACCGGGGCGCCGCTGAAGCCCGGTTCGATGTGCCAGTGGTCCGGATCGACCGCCATCTGGATCCGACCCGCGCCCTGCGCGCCGAGCAACCGGCCGGTCACCCAGATGCCGTCCGGCAGGTCGCGCGGGAAGCCGAAGGTGCGGAAGCGGTGGTCGCGCACGCCGCCGGTGATCCGGGCCGGGACCGGCAGCGCGCCCGGCGGCGGATCGACCAGCCGCAGGATTGCCACGTCCAGCTCGTGGTTGCGCTCCAGCACTTCGACGGCGTGATCGGCGCTGCGCAGCAACGGGAAGTCGGCCACCGGCTCGGTCGCGTCGCCGATCACGTGCGCGCAGGTGGCGATCACCTCGGGAGCGATCAGGAAACCCGCGCCGAGCACGTGCGGTCCGTCGCGCAGCCGGACCACCGCCGGGTCGAGCGGGTCCGCAGCTAATCCGCTCATCAGCTCGGGTCGACGCCGGTCCACTCGATGCTGACGTTGAAGTTCGCCTCACCGGCCGACTTGGCCACCGCCAGGTTCGCCTCGCCGGTGACCTTGATGCCGAACTGCACGTTGATCTTGGAAGGCGGCTGGTCCATCGCGCGCAGCTCGCCGAGCACCGCCTCGGCCGCTGAGCGGATGCTGCCCATCGCCCGCTGCACGGTCTCGGAAGCCTGCACGACCCGGCCGGTGCCACCAGCCGGTATCGCACCTTGGCCGTCGGCCGCTTCGATCAGCAGTTCGCCGCCGTCGTTCAACGGCATTTTGACCAGTGGCATGTCTCGGCGCTCCCGAATCCGCGACTGGGGACTTGATCGAAGTTAGCCGAAGATCGGCCGCTGGTGGGCAAGTTCCGGCAACTCCCCGTAGGGCGCTCGTTCGGGTGACGCCCGTCCGTGTCTTGAGTCGCTGGGTGCGGGGTAGCCCGAAGTCGGCATGCACATGGAATTCGCGCGTTTTCCACCCGGAGGTGGTCCGTGATGAAGGCAGTCGTGTACCAGGAACCCTTCTCGGTAGCAATCAACGAGGTGGACCGGCCGACGGTCCAGCACCCCAACGACGTGATCGTGCGCATCACCTCGACCGCCATCTGCGGCTCCGACCTGCACATGTACGAAGGTCGCACGGCCGCCCAACCGGGCATCGTGTTCGGGCACGAGAACCTGGGCATCATCGAGGAGATCGGCTCCGGGGTGGCCAGCCTGAACCGCGGCGACCGGGTCGTGATGCCGTTCAACGTGGCCTGCGGGTTCTGCAAGAACTGCATGGCGGGCGACACCGCGTTCTGCCTGACCGTCAACCCCGGCTTCGCCGGAGGCGCCTACGGCTACGTGGCGATGGGGCCGTATCCCGGTGGGCAGGCCGAATACCTCCGCGTGCCGTTCGCGGACTTCAACTGCCTGAAGTTACCGTCCGACGGCAGCCACGAAGCCGATTTCGTGCTGCTGGCCGACATCTTCCCCACCGGCTACCACGGCTGCGAGCTCGCGAGGGTCTCGCCCGGTGAGAGCGTGGCCGTCTACGGGGCCGGACCGGTCGGGCTGATGGCGGCGTACTCGGCGCTGCTGCGCGGTGCGGCGCGGGTGTTCAGCGTCGACCGGGTGCCGGAGCGGCTGGCCAAGGCGGAGGAGATCGGTGCGACGCCGATCGACTTCTCCAGGGGCGACCCGGTCGAGATGATCAAGGAGCAGACCGACGGGGAAGGCACCGACAAGGGCATCGACGCGGTCGGCTACCAGGCGAAGGTCGGCGACAGCACGAAGGAGGAACCGGCCGTCGTGCTGAACTCGCTGATCGAAACGGTGCGGCCGACTGGGCGGCTGGGCGTGCCCGGCCTGTACGTGCCATCCGATCCCGGCGGACCGGACGCCAACGCGAAGCAGGGGATGCTGCTGGTCTCGATCGGGCGGATGTTCGAGAAGGGCCAGGTAATCGGCACCGGTCAGGCCAACGTCAAGAAGTACAACCGGCAGCTGCGGGACATGATCATCGCGGGGCGGGCCAAGCCGAGCTTCGTCGTCTCGCACGAGCTTTCCCTGACCGACGCACCGGATGCCTACCGAAAGTTCGACCAACGAATCGAGGGCTACACCAAGGTAGTCCTGCACCCGTGAGGTCTTGAGACCTGTATCTGAACTCGTTTTGCGGGGCGGTGCGGGTGGCGGATCCGAAGTCGTGAGTGGTAATGGCCGTTCTAGCAGCCATTACCACTCACGACGCATCAGCGGTCGAGCACGGTGCGGAGCGCCTTTTCCAGTTCGACGGCGGTTCCGGCGCCTTTGCTGCGCCAGGCGATGAAGCGGTCCGGGCGCACCAGGACCGCGCCGTCCGCGCTGACTCCGTACGGCCCGGTCCAGTCACCGGTCACGGCTCCGCCGATCAGGTACGGCCTGAGACGGATCCGGAGGTTGTCGGCCACGTCCTCGGCGTTCTTCGCCCACGCCTCGGATCCGGTCAGCAGTACGAAACCTCGCCCGAATATGTCTATTGTGGACAGTTCGCCGTCGGGAGTGGACAGCGGCACGTGCGGGGCGCGGGAACCCGGTCGGCCAGTCGGCTGGGCGGGGTCTTCGAGGAGTTCGCCGTCGTCGCCCGCTTCGCGGACGATCGCGCCGCCGTGCCGGTAGCCGAAGAACAGCAGGCCCGGATCCTCGATCGGCGGCGTGTCATCAGGCTTGGCCAGGTGCGGCATGTTGCGCACGATGGCGTTCTTGTACTGGTTCTCCGCGATCAGCTCGGCCACCGGTCGCCGCTCGACGTCGTGGCTGTCCAGCAACCCCGGTCCCGCCTCGCCCCGGATCACCGCGGCGAGCTTCCACGCCAGGTAGAAACCGTCCATCAGCGCCGTGTTGCCGCCCATCCCGCCCTGCGGCGGCATGGTGTGCGCGGCGTCGCCGACGAGGTGCACCCGCCCGGAGCTGAACCGGTCGGCGATCCGCATGCTGCTCACCGTGGTGTCCGCGAGCAGGATCTCGACCGCCAGTTCGGGCACGCCGGTGACCAACCGGATCTGCTCCAGGCTGCGCTGCTCGGTGAAATCGGCCAGGCCCTCCCGCTGCGGGTCGTAACCGACGCCGACCACGAACCGGTCCGGGTCGTCGGTGCTGGCCAGCACGCCGGTTCCGCCGGAGAGCAGCGGATTCTGCAGGTAGTACATGACCTGGCGGTCGCCGACGACGGACGAGAGATCGGCACGCACCAGCCACTGGATCCCGTGCCCCAGGGTGCCGCGGCCGTGGGTGCCGATTTCGAGCTGGTCGCGGATCGGGCTGCGATGGCCGTCGGCGGCGACCAGGTACTGCGCCCGCACGGTGGTCTGCTCGCCGGTGGCCACGTCGCTGAGCAGTGCGCGAACCCCGGACTCGTCCTGCTCGAACGATTCCAGCTTGGTGGCGAAGCGGATCTCGGCGCCCAGTTCGCGGGCCTGATCGACCAGGATGCGTTCCGCGTTCGCCTGGCTGACATCGGCGGAGCCCGCCGGAGTCAGGTGGTCGAGCCGCAGGAAGGTGTCGTGCAGGATCTCGCGGTACACCGGACCGCTGGCGCTTTCCGCGATGCGCAGCAGGAATCCCTGGGACTTCGGGGAGGCGGCGGTGAAGGCGGCTTCGAGACCGGCCAGCCGCAACGCCTCCATGGTGTGTTGCTGCTGGCCGCGCGCCTTCGGGTGGGTGGAGGTGCTCTCGTGCCGCTCCACCACCAGCGATGGCGTGCCGTGCAGGCCGAGGAAAACCGCGGTGGACAGGCCGGACAGCCCGGCGCCGACGATCAGGACGCGCGTTTGCTCCGACATCGGTGACCCCCTCTGTGTGAACAGTGTTCGTGATGGACGAACGCTGTTCTACTCACGAACAGTGTTCGCGTCAAGTACGGTGTTCGCCAGATTCGCGTGATTGAGGAGGCGCCCACCGATGTCCGTGCCCGTCCCGCCCTGGCAGCAGCGAGCCGCGCGCAACCGGCCGGTGAAGCAGTCGCTGAGCCTGGAGCTGATCGTGCGCACCGCGCTCGACCTGCTCGACGGCGAAGGGCTGGATGCGGTCAGCATGCGCAAAGTCGCGCAGCGGCTCGGCACCGGCGCGGCCTCGCTGTACGCCTACGTCCACAACAAGGACGAGCTGCACGAGCTGATGCTCGACCTGGTGATCGGCGAGATCGAAGTGCCGGAACTCGATCCGCAGCAGTGGCAGGAGCAGCTCAAGGATCTGGTCCGCCAGCAGGTCCAAGTGCTCACCGCGCACCCCGGCATCGCCCAGGTCGTGATGCGCACGCCCGCACCGACCGGGCCGAACGCGCTGGTCATCTCCGAGGCGATGCTGGCCATCCTGCACTCGGCCGGGCTGCCGGACCGAGTGGTGGCCTTCGCGGTCGACATCCTCGCCCTGTTCGGCACCGCGGTCGCCATGGAACGCAGCGCGGACTTCGGGCTGAGCGATGCGGAACGCGACGAGCGGATGCGCCAGGTCCAGCAGTACTTCTCGGAACTCCCGGCGGAGCGCTTCCCGACCATGGTCGCGATGCTGCCCGCGCTGATGTCCGGCGACGCCGACGAGCGCTTCGAGTTCGGCCTGGACCTCCTGGTCCAGGGCATCGCCACCCACGCACCATCCAAGTGAGGTGAAGGGCACCTTTTACCAACTGACTTGGTAAAAGGTGCCCTTCACCTCGCCTTCATCGAGTGAACCGGCGGGTGCGGCGCTTGTGGACGGGATCGGTCGGGGCGCCGTGCTGAGCAGGGGTAACGTGTTGGCGAGGTTCGGCCGTTACTGTTGTCGGTCATGGATGTTCGGGTCGTGGACCACCCCCTGGCGAAAGCAAGACTGTCCACAATGCGCGATGCGCGCACCAACAGCGCCGCATTCCGGGCCGCATTGCAGGAACTCACGCTGATGCTCATCTACGAGGCCACTCGGGACGCCGAGGTCTCGGTGCAGCCGATCCACACGCCGGTCGCGCGCACCAACGGCTACCGGCTGGCGAACCCGCCGCTGCTGGTGCCGGTGCTGCGGGCCGGTCTGGGCATGGCGGACCAGGCGCACCGGCTCATCCCGGAAGCCCAGATGGGGTTCGTCGGGCTGGCCCGCGACGAGGAGACCCTGCGGCCCACGCCGTACATGGAGTCGCTACCGGTCGACCTGGCCGGACGTCCGGTGTTCGTGCTGGACCCGATGCTGGCCACCGGCGGCTCGATGCTGCACACGATCAGCCTGCTGGTCGACCGGGGTGCCAGCGATGTCACGGCGATCTGCACGCTGGCCGCGCCGGAGGGGATTCAGCGGCTGGAGGAGTCCGGGCTGCCGGTGCGGGTGGTCACCGCGAGCGTCGACGACCGGCTCAACGAGTCGGGATTCATCGTGCCGGGCCTCGGCGATGCGGGAGATCGGGAGTACGGCGCGGTGTGAGCCGCCCGCAGCAGCACATTGCGGCCGAACAGGCGCTAGCTGGTCTAGACCTGATTGGAATATGGTCTATACCACGTTCCGAGGTTCGCAAGCAGATCCAGGAGTCGCCATGTCCGCTCGAAGAAGCCGCCGCTTCCCGTTCCAGTCGTGAGTGGTTGTGGCTGCACGAACGACCAGGGTCACTCACGACCGCGCTGGCCCCGAGTAGCCAACCCCCGTCGCTCGGGGTCAGCGCCTCCAACCCGCGATGCTGTTGCGCAACGCTCGTTCGTAGCGAGCACCGCGATCGTCACCGGCGGGCGCCGAGCCGCTGAGCTCCAGCGAAACCAGGCCGTGCACGAGCGCCCACGCCGCGAAGACGAGCTCAGCCGGATCGGCGTCGACCACCGCGCCGTCCGCGATCGCCCGGTCGACGGCCTCCCGCAGCGGCCGCATGCTGCGCAGCGCCTGCTCCAGCGCCTGCTCGTCGGGAATGAAATCCGGGACCGCGTGGCCGAACATGATCGAGTAGAAGTGCCGGTTGGCCAGCGCGCTGTCCCGGTAGGCGAGGCCGAGCGCGGTCAGGTCCCGCACCGGATCGTCGGTGCGCGGCACCTGCTCCATCCGGTCGCAGAGCCGCCGGAATCCCTCCACGTACAGTTCGCGCACCAGTCCCGGCTTGCCGCCGAACAGCGAGTACACCGCCGTCGTCGAGGTGTCCACGTCCGCGGCGAGGCGGCGCAGGCCCAGTCCCTCGGGCCCGTGCGCGGACAGCAACTCCCCTGCTCTGTCCAGCAGACGGGTGCGCAGGGCTTCGTCGTGCACTCGCGGTCTCGCCACCGACCGAAAGTATCGTCTTTTACCAAGTGGTATCAGCGCGATACCATCTAGCGCATGGCCATGACCTTGCGCCTCACCGAAGAAGAGAACCATCGGCTCGCCGAGCTCGCGGCGGCCGAAGGCCGGTCCAAGCAGGAGGTCGTGCGCAGTGCGCTGGCCGATCGCTGGGCGCGTCAGCAGCGGGAACAGCAGCTGGAGGACGTCGTGCAGCGGGTGCTGCCGCGATATCGGGGATTGTTGGAAAAGCTCGGCCCCGCATGATCGACTATTGACCGGTGACCGTTTATCTCGACACGTCCGACCTGCTCCTGCTCGCCACCGCGGTTGCCGACGGCGACCTGATGGTGCGGGACAGCGGACTGCTTGACGCGGCGGCGTACCGGCCGCGCGCGGAAGTCCTCGGCGTACCGGCGTACGAAACCCTGTGGCTGAAGTCGGCCGCGTTGCTGGATTCGATCGTGCGCACCCGGCCGTTGGCCGAGGGCAACTGGCGGCTGGCCTGGGTGGCCGCGGTGGCGATGTGCGATGTCAACGGCTGGTGGGTGGAGGCCGACGACGACGCGGCGCTGGTGCTGGTCCGCGAGGTCGGCCGCGACCTGCGGGAACTGCCCGAAGTGGCGGACCACCTGGAACGCTGGGCAAAGCCGAAGGTCTGACCTCTTGTCTCCGCTTTTTGAAGCGGCGCAGCCGCACCGCCACGCAGGACGAGTTCAGCGTCAGCTTGTGATTTGCGCAGAGTTCAAAACGAATTCGTGCCGTTGAACGGAGTCGTTCAGGGCGCTTCGTGGCACGCTGTGGCGGTGGTTTCACCGAGACAAGGCACGAGCTGGATACCGATGCTGCTCGGTGTTGCGGTCGCCGGAGTGCTGATCCGCAGCGCGCGCACCATTCTGCAAACGCGGACCATCGTCCCGCTGCACGAGCCGCAGTCCGCCGCGGTCCTGCCGCCGAGGGTCACAGTGGTCGTACCAGCCCGCAACGAGGCCGCGGTGCTGGCCGGTTGCCTACGCGCGATCAGTGCGCAAACCCATGGCGGGCAAGGGGATTCGCCGCTGCGCGTGGTTGTTGTGGACGACGGTTCGACCGACCGGACCGGGGAGATCGCCCGCGCGCACGCCGACGCGGATCCACGCGTGGCGGTGGTCCGGGTGGACGCGCCGCGACCAGGGTGGAGCGGCAAGGTGCACGCGATGCACGTCGGGGTGGAGCAGGCCGGGCCGCCGGAGGCAGGTGAATGGTTGCTGTTCGTCGATGCCGACACGGTGCTGGCTCCCGACCTGCTCAGCAGGCTGCTGGCCACCGCCGAAGCGGTCGACGCGGACCTGGTGTCGACGCCCGGCGGCCCACCGCCGCGGCACTCCGCGACCTGGCCGCTGCTGATGCCGCCGGGGTTGCAGTTGATCGGCGAGAACGCCGCGCCGGACGGTCGCGGGCGCAAGGCATTCGCGATCGGCCACTGCATCCTGCTGCGCCGCTCGCACTACGACAAGATCGGCGGCTGGGCCGCCTTCGCGGCGCAGCGCAACGAAGATGTCGCGATCGCCACCGCCGTGCGGGACCACGGTGGCAGCACCCGCACCGTGGACGGGTTGGACCACATCACGACCAGCGGCATGGACCCGTTCCGGCAGGGCTGGGCGTCGTTCCGGAAGAGCTTCGTGGCCGGTACCCGAGGCTCGGTACCGCTGTTGACCGGTATCGGGTTCGGACAGATCGCGATGTCGCTGGCCGCTCCGGCCGCGGTCGCGTTCGGCTGGCACAAGGGCCGTCCGGTGCTGACCGCGCTCGGGCTGGTCGGCTGGTCGGCGCAGAGCGCCGCACATGCCCGGACCGCGAAGTTCATGCGCGCGAACCAGTGGCTGGCGCCGTTGGCACCGGTCAGCGGCACGTTGTTCGGGGTGTTGCTCCTCGACGGCGCGGTGCGCGCGGTACGTGGTGCGACGAGTTGGAAGGGCCGCCGGACCAAGTTCTGAAGCGCTGGCACGACAGTGGCCCGTCCGGCGTTCGGACGGGCCACTGCGGCGGTCAATCGTTCGGTTTTGCGGTCAGGTCTGTCAGCACGAGCGCCAGGTCGTCGTCCTGGTGGAACAGTCCTCAGCCGACGGCGTCGCTTTGCAGCCTCCGCAAGGCAATCGGTGCGCCCGCTAGGTCTTCCTCGTTGCAGAGCAACTTCAGGTCGTAGTAGGGGGCGCCTTCGCGGTCGTCGTAGTCCAGGTGGACTGCGATGACATCGATGGGTTCACCAAGCCAGTCCTGCGCTTGGCGGAGCCATTGGGCGGACCGCTCCAGGGCGGTCGGTAGGTCGTCGTCGCGGAACTCGACAGGTCGGTACGGAACGCCCTGAACCTGATCGTGCGGACCGGGGGGCTGTGGGAGATCCACGGAGACGCCGGAGTCGTCGAGTTCGAGTCGGATCGCTTCCTCACTCACCGTCGCAGGGTAACCCCTGGAGGCGGTGGAATGCTGCCGGAGGGCCTGCGCAGTTGTCGTGAATTCCGCTCTTGGAGAGTGCGCGGAGTGGCTTGCGGGGCGGTGCGGGTGGCGGAACCTCAGACGCCGTCTCGGTCCGGGATCCCCGACATCATGTATGCCAACCACGTCGTGGCTGTCCGCCCGGCACGACGTCTGAGAACCCGCAGCGGTGCCGGTTGCGAGGGTGGGAGGAAGCAGCACCGCCGCTTGCCTGACGACCCCCTCGGCACACCCAATCCGCGCGAGTTCTTGGCGGTTGGTGCCCTCCGTCCGATTACCATGCGCGAGAGTCCGTGGCGCCCTGAACATCGCACGTTGATGAGGGAAGGCGGGCTTTGCCCAGGGCGCCACGGGTGTCGTCAAGGGGCGCGCCCCGACGACACGATCAGGTTACTCCGGGCTCGCCGACCAAGATCAACTGGGGTTCGGCCTGGTGGTGAACACCTGCCAGGGCGTCGGAACGCGCTGGAACGGCTCCCCGATTTCGTCGCTTGACCAGTGGGAACGTCGCGGTCAGGGCATCAGCCCGGCCGCGACGGTGGCGCCGAGTTCCCAGCACGCCTCCAGCGCGTCCTTGTCCGGTTGGCCGAGCACCGCGACCGGCTCGGCGACGAGTTGCCAGGACAGGCCGGTCGTGATCGACCGGATCGCCCGCAGCGCGCCTTCCACGCCTTCGTTGCCGTGCACGTAGCAGCCGTACGGCCGACCGGCGGTCGAATCCAGGCACGGGTAGTAGATCGTGTCGAAGAAGTGCTTGAGCGCACCGCTGATGTAACCGAGGTTGGCCGGGGTGCCGAGGAGGTAGCCGTCGGCATCGAGGACGTCACTGGCCGTGGCGCCCAACGCCGGTCGTCGCACCACTTCGACACCCTCGATCTCGTCGGTGGTGGCTCCTGCGACGACCTTTTCGAACATCGCCTGCATGCCCGGCGACGGGGTGTGGTGCACGATCAGCAGCCTCGGCATCGTCAGTCTCCTCGCACGAGTTCGGAAACCGCTTGCTCCAGCGTGGCGAGCCGGTCCGCGGCCCGCTGCTTGGCCGCCGCCAGCGAAAGCTCTCCGACCTGTTCGACGACCTGCAGGTAGCACTTGAGCTTGGGTTCGGTGCCGGAGGGGCGGATGACGACCCGAAGCCCACCCGCTCCGGTGATCACCAGCGCATCCGTGTCCGGCAGCAGGTCCGCAACGTCCACAGTGGTCCCAGCCAGCCTGGCCGGCGGCTTTGCGCGCAGTCGCCGCATGATTCGTGGTATCACGCTCAGATCCGTTACCCGCACCGAGACCTGACCGGTCCGATGCAGTCCGTGCACAGTGGACAGTTCGTCGAGCAGGTCCGGCAAGCCGCGTCCGGCCGCCTGCGCAGTGGCGGCGAGATCGCAGCTGAGCACGGCGGCGGAAATGCCGTCCTTGTCGCGCACCCAGTCCGGGTCGACGCAGTGCCCGAGGGCTTCCTCGTAGGCGTAGACCAACCCCGTCCCGGCGCCGTCACCGGCACGCACCAGCCACTTGAACCCGGTCAGCGTCTCGGCGTAGCGGACCCCGAACTCCGCGGCGATCGAACGCAGCATGGTGGCCGACACGATCGTCGTGGCCACCAGCGGATCTGGTGCCGCTCGGCGGTCCAGTGCGGAGAGGATGTGCTGGGCGAGCAGGACACCGGTCTCGTCGCCGCGCAGCATCCGCCAGGTGCCGTTCTCCGGCACGCCGAGCGCGCACCGGTCGGCGTCCGGGTCCAGCGCGATGGCCAGATCCGCGTCGATCTCGGCGGCCAGCTCCAACAGCGCGTCGGTCGCGCCCGGCTCCTCCGGGTTCGGGAAGCCGACGGTTGGGAAGTCCGGGTCCGGTTCCGCTTGGGACGCAACGAGATGCACGTCATCGAAACCTGCGCGGTGCAGTGCTCGCAGCAGCGGTTGCGCCCCGACACCGTGCAATGCCGTCGCCGCGATCCGCAGCGTGCGAGCGTCGCCGCGCGGCAAGGTGGCCACCCGCGCCAGGTAGTCGTCCAACGCGGACTCGTGGATCGACCAGCTTTCCTTGCGCGGCACCGAATTCGCGGCCGGTGTCGCGGCGATCGCGGCCTCGATCTCGGTGTCGGTCGGGCTCACCAGTTGGATGCCGCCCTGCAGGTACAGCTTGTAGCCGTTGTCCTGCGGCGGATTGTGCGAAGCGGTGATCTGGATACCAGCGACCGCGCGCAGCACGCGGCTGGCATGCGCGAGCACCGGCGTTGGCAGCGGCTCAGGCAGCACGCGCACGTCGAAACCGGCTGCTGCCAGCACCCCGGCTGCGTCAGCGGCGAAATCCTCCGAGCCGTGCCGCGCATCGCGACCGACCACGACGACACCGCCACTGTGACCGTGTTCGGTCAGCCAGGCCGCCAGGCCAGCCGTGGTGCGCACGACCACCGCGCGGTTCATCCCGTTCGCCCCCGCGCGCCCCGGTGCGCGCAGGCCCGCGGTCCCGAACTGCGGCATGCCGGACATCCGATCCGCGAGTTCCGCGTCATCGGCGTCGAGCAGCCGCCGCAGCTCGGCCTGACTCCGCGGATCGACGTCGTCGGCGATCCACTGCCGGGTCGCCTCGCGCAACCGCGCATCCAGCGTCACGCGGCCTCCGGTGTCTTGCGGGACACCCGCACCCGGTCGGCGTCGCGAGCGGGTGCGAAATCGTCACTCACGCAGCCTCCAGGAGGGAGCGCAGCAGTTTGCCCATCCGGCTCGCCGAAGCTCGACCGGCGTCGAGCACTTCCTGGTGGCTCAACGGTTGTCCGCTCAGCCCAGCCGCCAGGTTCGTCACCAGCGACAGCCCGAACACCTCGGCGCCTTTGGCGCGGGCCGCGATGGCTTCCAGCACCGTCGACATCCCGACCAGGTCGACGCCGAGCCCGCGCAGCATCCGGATTTCCGCCGGGGTCTCGAAGTGCGGACCGGGCAGCCCCGCGTACACGCCTTCCTCCAGCGTGGGATCGATGCCCCGGGCCAGGTTCCGCAGCCGCGGCGAGTACAGGTCGGTGAGGTCCACGAAGTTCGCGCCGACCAGCGGCGACCGCGCGGTCATGTTGACGTGGTCGCTGATCAGCACCGGCTGGCCCACCTGCATGCCTTCGCGCAACCCGCCAGCGGCGTTGGTGAGCACCACGGTCCGGCATCCGGCGGCGGCCGCGGTCCGCACGCCGTGCGCCACCGGCTCGATGCCCTTTCCCTCGTACAGGTGCGTCCGCCCGAGCATGACCAGCACCTGCTTGTCGCCCACCGGCACGGACCAGATCTTGCCGCTGTGCCCGATGGCGCCCGGTGCGGCGAAGCCCGGCAGGTCGGACATGCTCACCTCGGTCGCCGGTCGGCCGATCTCCTCGGCGGCGGGCTGCCAGCCGGAACCGAGCACCACCGCCAGGTCGTGGCGCGCGATGCCGGTGACCTCGGCGAGCTTGGTGGCGGCCGCGTTCGCGGCGGCGGACGGGTCGGAAGTCGTGGAAGGCGTCACGGCCGCGCAGCTTAGTCCTCGCAGGCCGAGCAACGCTGATTCAGCGGGGCAGGAGCGCGTCGAGGTCGCCCCTGGCCCTGGCGAAGGCGAAGTGGTCGACGTAGTCGCGCGAGGCGACGATCTGGCCGTCCCGCACCCGCAGCACGAACACGCAGGGCACGGCGAACGGGGTCCCGTCGTGCGCCGTGCCGTGGTACTCGAACTCGGCGACGACCACCTCGGGGTCGGTGGTCTGGTGCACTACCACGTTGCGGGCCTGGAAATCCTGCGCTGTTCGGGTCAAACCGGCGCGGAAGTGGGCGGCCAACTGTTCGCGACCGCGCAATGTCGGACCGCCGAGGGGGTCCATCGGGTGATCCACCACGGCGTCCGTCGCGTAGAGGTTCGGCAGGTCCTCGACCTGCCGGTGGGTCACGCCGTGCACGAGTTTTTCGAACACTTCGGTCGGGGTGGGGGCGTTGGACATGGCTGTCTCCTGCACGCTTGGTGGAGCACCGGGAAAGTTAACCGGAGCGACGACTCCGAATATATGGAGTCCTCACTCCGGTTGTCAACGAGCGGGGAGCCCGTGACCACACCGCAGCCAGCACCGGACCGTCCGCTGCGCGCCGACGCGCGCCGCAACCGGGAGCGCATCCTCGACGTCGCCGACGCGGTCTTCGGCGAAGCCGGGCAGGCCGCGTCCACCGAGGAGATCGCCCGTCGCGCCGGAGTCGGCATCGGCACCGTGTTCCGGCACTTCCCGACCAAGGAAGCGCTGCTGGAAGCGGTTTTCGTGCGGAGGCTGACGGGTTTGCGCGATCGCGCCGCGCAACAGCTCGACGCGCGTGATCCGGGGCAGGCGTTCTCGGACTTCTTCACGCTGGTGGTGCGCGACGCACCGGCGAAGCTCGCCATCGCCGGTGCCCTGGCGGACAGCGGCGCGAACCTGCGCACCGCCGTCCACGATGCGCACCAGGAGCTGCGGGCGGCCTTCGGCCGACTGCTGGAGCGGGCGCAAGCCGCCGGAGCGGTCCGCCGGGACGTCGAACTGGCCGAGGTCTACGCGCTGCTGATCGGCACTTCCCGCGCCGCAGCTGCCGCCGACGTCGATGATCGCGTGCTCACCGGGACCTTGCGGATCGTGTTCGACGGTCTGCGCGCTACTCGGTCTTGAGGCTTGGCAGCACCTGGTTGAGGAACGGTTCGGCGTTGGCGGCTTGGTCGCTCGGCACCGTGACGCGCACGACCCACAGGTCGTCGCCGCGGCCGATCAGCTCCGCTGTGGTGCTGCGCTGGCGCTGCGGGCCGGGTCCGCCGACCATCTTGTGCTCGGCGGTCGTGTAGCTGATCCGCTCCATGCGGTCGCCCTCGGAAAAGCTGTTCAACACCTGGATTTGGCCCCCGCCGCCCGCCGCGGACCGCCGGAGAGCTGCCTCGTAGTCCGAGATCTTGTTGCCAGCGCGGAAGAAATTGCCGTAGCGCTGCACGGCGATCTCCGTCGCGCCATCCGGCGACACGAACGACACGACCGAACTGTTGGCGATATCGGTGCGTTCACTGTGGAACAGCCGCCAGCCCGCATCGCTCGGCGCCAGGATGCTGAACTGGCCGCCGTTGGGAGCGGAGGTGTGCTTCGCTTCGTCTGTGTGCTCGATCAGGTTGAGCTTCGCCACCGGCTCACCGGGTTCGGCGCTCGCCGTCGGCCGCTCCGGCAGCAACGACCTACCGGCGAGCAGCCGGGTCGCCGCGAAACCACCGGCCAGCGCGGCGACGAAGAGCACGACCGCGGCGATACCGAGCGCCAGCACTGGCCACGGGGACCGGCGCGGTTGCGGTGGCGGCTCCCGCAGCGCGAACGGCGGCAAACCGGGATCGTGGGCCAGCGGGGCCGAGGCCGATTCGTACGCGGGCTGCTGCATGGGCGGCAGCGCATCCCGTTTCCGCACCTTCACCGTCGGCGCGTCCGGGTCCAGCAACATCGCGAACGGGCGCGCACCGGGTTCGGGCAACAGGTGCTGGATCCGGCGGCGCACGTCGGTGAGCGCCATCCGCTGCGCCGGATCCTTGACCATCAGGCCCCTGATGATCTCGCCGATCGGACCGGGCCGGGTGGCCACCGGCACCGGACCGCGCACCACCTCGGTGATGGTGGCCAGCGGATCGTCGTCCACGTCGTAGGGCGGTCGTCCCTCGGCGGCGGCGAACATCGTGGCGCCGAGCCCCCACAGGTCCGCGGCGGCGGTGACCCCTTCGCCCGCCGCGACCTCCGGCGCGATGAACGCCGGGGTGCCGAGCAGGATGCCGGTGCTGGTGATGGTGTGTTCGGCGATGTTGCGGGAGATGCCGAAGTCGCTGACCTTGATCCGGCCGTCGTCGCCGATCAGCACGTTGCCGGGCTTGACGTCGCGGTGCACGATGCCAGCCCGGTGCGCGGCCTCCAGCCCGGCGGCGACGCCGTCGGCGATCACCGCCAACTGGTGGTCGTCGAGCGCGCCGTGCTCGCCGAGGATCGTGGCGAGGCTCTGGGAGGGCACCAGTTCCATCACCACGAACGGTTCGCCAGCCTCCCGAGCCACGTCGTAGAGGGTCACGACGTTGGGGTGCGAGAGCACGGCGATGGCGCGGGCCTCCCGGAGCGCGCGTTCGCGCATCTCGGCGGCCTCTTCCTCCGGCATTCCCGGCGGCAGCTTGACCTCCTTGACGGCCACCGGTCGCCGCAGCAGTTCGTCGATGCCGGACCACACGGTGCCCATCGCACCGCCGCCGAGTTCGTGTTCCAGGCGGTACCGGTCGCCGATCAGCCGACCGGCGCCCGCGAGGGTGTCGTTGCTATCCGTGGGCACGACCACATTTTCCACGGTCGATCGGTCGCCCGAGTGCAGACCGAACAGGATCGTTGCTCAGCTGGGACGATTGCCGGTACCGCCGAACCGCTCAGCCAGCGGGCCCGCGATGGCGTTACCAGAAGTGAACTATCCCACGCGGACAGTCGCGGATCCGGGCGCCGTGATCCGGCCAAGGTCATTTCGCCGCAACGAAAAACGCCCTCCGAGCGGCGAATACGCCGATCACGCCGGATTGGCCGGGTCTGGTGCGTTTCGGATAAGTTGGGCACCGATCGGACCTCGCTGGACATCGGTGGCCCGAGCCTTCCTCAAGCCGATATTCGCAGCGGTCGTATTGCTGCGGCGCTTCCAGTCGCGGTGCGCCCGCGGGAGCGGCGGCGAACAATCCCGGTAGTCGGGTGTCGGCGGGTCCGCATGACCACGGCCAGTCGGCGTCGAGGAGGTGCCCTTGTTCGCGTTCGTGATCGTGCACCTGTTGGTGGCGCTGGCCCTACCGGTCCTCGCCCGGCGCAGCACCCGTGCCGCGTTCCTGACCGCTGCGCTTCCCCCTGCCGCGGCGCTGGTGTGGGTGTTGGCGCAGGCGCAGCCCGTGCTGACCGGGCAGGTGATCAGCGAGACGGTCGCGTGGGCGCCGTTGCTCGGGCTGGAGTTCAGCTTCCGGCTGGACCCGCTCGCGCTGCTGATGACCGTGCTGGTGGCGGGCATCGGTGCCCTCGTGCTGGTCTACTCCGACGCCTACTTCAGCCCCGGCAGCGGTGCCGCGAAGCGCTCCGCCCCGCTGCTGCTGGCCTTCGCGGGCGCGATGCTGGGGCTGGTCCTCGCCGACGATCTGATCACCGTCTACGTCTTCTGGGAACTGACCACGATCTGCTCGTTCCTGCTCGTCGGGCAGGCCGGGATCAGCCGCGAGTCGCGGCGCTCCGCGTTGCAGGCGCTGATGATCACCAGCCTGGGTGGGTTGGTGATGCTGCTCGGCTTCGTGGTGCTCGGCGAGTCCGCGGGCACTTACCGGATCTCCGAGCTGATCGCGAACCCGCCCGGTGGCACCGCGGTCGCGGTGGCCGCCGTGTTGATTCTGGTCGGAGCGTTCACCAAATCCGCGCAACTGCCGTTCCACAACTGGCTCCCGGCGGCGATGGTGGCGCCGACTCCGATCAGCGCCTACCTGCACGCCGCGTCGATGGTCAAGGCCGGGGTGTTCCTGGTGGCCCGACTGGGGCCGGTGTTCCTCGGGGTGCCGCAGTGGTGGCTGCCTGCGGTGGTGATCGGCCTGGCCACCATGCTGCTCGGCGGCTGGCGGGCCTTGCACGAGTGCGACCTGAAGAAGCTGCTCGCCTACGGCACGGTCAGCCAACTCGGCTTCCTGATGGTGCTTTTCGGCGCTGGTACCCGCACCGCCGCGATCGCCGGGGCCACGATGCTGTTGGCGCACGGCATGTTCAAGGCGACGCTATTCCTGGTCGTCGGCATCATCGACCACCAGACAGGCACCCGCGACATCCGCGAGCTGTCCGGGTTGGGCCGCCGGATGCCGTGGCTCGCGGCGATCTCGATCGCGGGCGCGGCGTCGATGGCTGGACTGCCCCCGATGCTCGGCTTCCTCGGCAAGGAAGCGGCGTTCAGCGCGTTCCTGGACGGTCGGCAGGGCGATCTGCTGGTCGATGCAGTGCTGGTGGTAGGCGCGATGTTGACCGTGGCCTACAGCGTCCGGGTGCTGTGGGGTGCCTTCGCGGACAAACCCGACCTGGCGCCGACCCATGCGAAGCCAGCTGGTGCCGAGGCACTGGTGCCGACCGCGTTGCCCGCGATAGCGGGCATCGCGCTGGGCGTCGGCTACCCGATCGCCGACGAGCTCGCGGGCGCCTACGCGAGCGCCTTCCCGTCCGGTCACGACCCGTACCACCTGGAACTCTGGCACGGCTGGACGGTGCCGTTGCTGTTGTCGGCGATCGCGGTGGCCGGTGGTGTGGCGCTGCACCTGAACCGAGTCCGTCTGACCGCGCTGTGGAAGCGACTGCCCCGGTTGTTCGACGCGCAGCGCGGCTACGAGCGGATCATGGCGTTGCTGGAACGGGTCGCGGTCGGCGTCACCGGTCGCCTGCAGGTGGGTTCGCTGCCGACTTACCTCGGCATCATCTTGCTGACCGTGCTGGCGATCCCCGGCTCGGCATTGGTGATCCGGGCCAGCGTGCCGGAGGATCTGCGCGCCTACGACTCCCTGTTGCAGATCCCGCTGGGCATCGTGGTGGTGGTCGCGGCGATGGCGGTGCTGCGCGCGCAACGGCGGCTGACCGCGGTGCTGCTGGTCGGCGTCGTCGGCTATGGCATCGGTGGTCTGTTCATCGTGGACGGTGGACCGGACCTGGCGTTGGCGCAATTCCTGGTCGAGACGTTGACGCTGGTGGCGTTCGTGCTCGTGCTGCGCCGACTGCCGGTGCGGTTCAACCAGACCGACACCGCGAAAGGTCTGCGGGTGCCCAAGGCGATCATCGCCGGTGCGGCCGGGGTGTTCATCTCGCTGGCGGCGGTCATCTTCAGCGCCGCCAGGCAGACGCCGTCGGAGGCCAGCGCGGACTTCATCGCCAACGCCGAGCACGGCGCCGGGGCGACCAATGTGGTCAACGCGATCATCGTCGACTTCCGCGCCTTCGACACGGTCGGCGAGATCGCCGTGCTCGCCGTCGCGGCCACCGGGGTCGCCAGCCTGATCCTGGCCGCCCGGCACGAACGCCGGAAACGCAGCACCCGGGTGACCCCGCCGATCCGCGTCAAGGCACTGGCCAAGCAGCAGGAGGAGGTGCGCGAATGACCTCGCCGACGAAACCCCGACCGTCCTGGACGAACTGGGACGCCCCGACCGAGCGCTGGCTGCTGTCCGGGTTCTGCCGGGACGCCAAGCAGCGCTCCGTGCTGCTGGAACTGGCCGCCCGGATCGTGTTCCCAACGGTGCTGGTGCTGTCCATCTACCTGCTGTTCGCCGGACACGACCGGGCCGGTGGCGGGTTCAGCGGCGGTCTGGTCGCCGGGCAGGCGTTCGTGCTGCGCTACTTGGCCGGTGGCCGGATGGACGACAGCGCGATCGTGTCCATGCGCCCGCCGGTGCTCATCGGCCTCGGACTGATCATCGCGACCGGTTCGGCGTTCGTGCCGCTGCTGTTCGGCGGGCAGCTCCTGGAGACCGCGATCTACAAGTTCACCGTGCCGCTGCTGGGCGAGCTCAAGTTCGTCACCAGCGTGCTGCTGGACAGCGGGGTGTACCTGCTGATCGTCGGCGTGGTGCTGGACCTGCTGCGCACCCTCGGCTCGGGCATCGAAGCCGACGCGGCCGCCGCGGCCAGGGGGCAACGATGACACCCCCTGTGTCAACCTCAGTCCTCCCGAACCGCAGCTCAGGGGAACGTGACGCAAGCCAGCCACAAGAAACCACGAAGCGGGAGATTGGGCGGGGCGCAACCACCACTGTGAAATGCGGGGAGGCGGACCAGTGACCATCAACCTGGCGATGGCGATCGTGCTCGCCGTGCTGTACTCGGTCGGGTTCTATCTGCTGATGCAGCGCTCGCTGATGCGCATCCTGCTGGGCATCGTGATCCTCGGGCACGGCTCGAACCTGCTGCTGCAGACCGCCGGTGGCCCGCCCGGCCGGGCCGCGATGATCGGCACCGCGACGCCGGGCGAGATGGCCGACCCGCTGCCGCAGGCGATGGCGCTGACCGCGATCGTGATCACCTTCGCGCTCACCACCTTCCTGCTGGCGCTGGCCTACCGGTCGTGGACGCTGCTCGGCCACGACGAGGTCCGCGACGACGTGGAGGACCGGCGCATCCAGCGGCTGGAACGCCGCCTGGCCGAATCCGAGGAGGACAGCACCGAAGAGCTGGCGAAGGCGGCGCGTGGATTGGATACGCAACGGTGACGTCAGGCAAGCGGCGTCAGCCGCTTTCAACCACCTGCGCAGCTGGCACCGCCGCGGGTTCTCAGGGGTCGTCTCGCGAGGACAGCCCCGACGCCGTGTATCGGACATACATAAGTCGGGGATCCCACAGCGAGACGGCGTCTGAGGTTCCGCTTCCTGCACCGCTACGCAAATCACGCCGCGCGGACATGAAGGAGGCGACACAGTGACGGTTCTGGTGGCTCTGCCTGTGCTGCTGCCTTTGGCCGCCGCCGGATTGTCGTTGGCGCTGGGGCGGTTCGCCGATCTCCAGCGTGCTCTCGGGCTCGTCGTGCTCGGCGGGATCATCGTCGACGCCGCAGTGCTGCTCTACGTCGCGGACCGCGACGGCCCGGTGGTGCTGCAGATGGGCGGCTGGCCCGCTCCGTTCGGGATCACCCTGGTCGCGGACCGGCTTTCGGCGCTGTTGCTGGTGGTTTCCTCGGTGGTGACCTTCGCGGTGCTGATCTACTCGATCGGCCAGCGCATCACCGACTACGGCCGGGAGCGCTCCAGCACCACGTTCCACCCGATGTACCTGATGCTGTGCGCGGGCGTGTCGCTGGCCTACCTCACCGGCGACCTGTTCAACCTGTTCGTCGCCTTCGAGATCATGCTGAGCTCGTCGTACGTGCTGATCACCCGGCGCACCACGGCCACTCGGGTGCGCGCGGGCATGACCTACACGATCGTCAGCCTGGCCTCCTCGCTGCTGTTCATCACGATGATCGCGCTGGTGTACGCCTCCACCGGCACGGTCAACCTGGCCGATCTGGGCGAGAAGGTGCACCAGCTGCCGGACGGGTTGCAGATCGCGCTGGCGCTGCTGGTGGTGATCGTGTTCGGGGTGAAGGCGGCGATGGTGCCGCTGCACTTCTGGCTGCCGGACAGCTATCCGACCGCGCCCGCGCCGGTCACCGCGGTGTTCGCCGGGCTGCTCACCAAGGTCGGCATCTACGCGCTGATCCGCACCCAGACGCTGGTGTTCAGCCACGCCGAGAGCTGGCACCTGATGCTGGGCATCGCGCTGGTCACCATGATCGTCGGCGCGCTGGGCGCGCTGGCCCAGAACGACCTCAACCGGCTGCTGTCGTTCCTGCTGGTCAGCCACATCGGCTACATGCTGTTCGGGCTCGGCGTCTACAACGTGGCCGGGCTGACCGGGGTGATCCTCTACGTGGTGCACCACATCACCGTGCAGGCCACGTTGTTCCTGGTCAGCGGGTTGATCACGCGGCACACCGGCACGGTCGCGCTGACCCGGATGGGCGGCTTGGCCAAGGCCGCGCCGCTGATCGCGGTGCTGTTCGCGCTGCCCGCCCTGAGCCTGGCCGGTGTGCCGCCGTTCTCCGGCTTCGTCGCCAAGCTGGCGCTGTTGCAGGCCGGTGTCGGCGCGGACACCTGGACCGCCTACGCGGTCACCGCAGGGGCGGTGCTGACCAGCCTGCTCACCCTCTACGCGATGGCGCGGGTGTGGACCAGGGCGTTCTGGGGCCAGGTCAAGGTCCCGGACCCGGACCCGGATCCGACCGACGAGCTGGTCGTCGGCACCGCCACGTCGAGTCGGCCGATGGTTGCCGCGACCGGGGTGCTGGTGGCCGCGAGCGTGGTGATCGCGGTGGTCGCCGGTCCGCTGGCCGCGGTCAGCGGGCGAGCGGCGAACGACCTGATGCACGGCCAGACGTACCGGAGCGCGGTGTTGGGAGGTGTCGCCAGTGAGTGAGATCAGCCGAGTGCTGCGACGGCTGCCGCTGGTGGCCTGGCTGACCCTGGTCTGGGTGCTGCTGTGGGGTTCCTTCGACCTCGGCACGCTGTTCTTCGGCCTGCTGATCGCGGTGCTGGTGACCACCGTGTTCCCGCTCCCGGCGATCAACACCGGCATCGTGCTGCGACCGCTGCGGTTCGCGCTGCTGGTCGGCTACCTGGCCTGGGACATGGTGATCTCGACCGCGCGGGTGGCCTGGCAGGCGGTGCGGCACGGGCCGAACGCGAAGTCGGGCATCGTCGCGGTTCGGCTGCGGACCGATTCCGACCACCTGACCGCGATGGTCGCCAACGCGGTGTCGCTGGCGCCGGGCAAGTTCGTGCTGCAGATCGACCGGGGCAACCGGCTTTGCTACGTCTACGTGCTCGGCATGCGACCGGACGACGTCGAATCGGTGCGGCGCGACGTGCTGGCCCTGGAGAAGCAGGTGGTGCGCGCGGTCGGGACGGCGAACGAGGTGTCGCTGGTGACCGGACGGGAGGGGTGAGCATGGCCTGGGTCTTCCTGGTGACGTTCGGTCTGCTGTGCGTGGCGGGTCTGCTGGTGGTCGTCCGGTTGCTGCGCGGGCGCAGCACCCTGGACCGGATCGTGTCGGTGGACGTGTTCGTCACCCTGGTCGTCGCCGCGACCTGCGTCGGCATGGGCTGGCAGGGGGACGGGTCGAACATCGCGCTGCTGGCCGCGTTCGCGCTGCTTGCCTTCATCGGCTCGGTCAGCGCGGCGCGGTTGATCGAGAAGAAGGAGCCGTACCGATGAGCTGGCTCGACGTGTTCTCCGCGGTGTGCCTGCTGGGCGGCGCGCTGTCCTGCCTGCTGGGTGCGATCGGCGTGCTGAGCTTCCCCGACGTGGCCGCCCGGCTGCAGGCGGCGACCAAGCCGCAGACCCTCGGGCTGATCCTGGTCCTGATCGGCACGGCGGTGCAGCTCGACTTCGTCTACGCCTCCGGGCTGATCCTGGTCGGCCTGTTCCAGATGCTCACCGCGCCGGTGTTGGCGCAGCTCGTCGGCCGGGCCGCGTACCGCGCGGACAACATCGACCGGGACACCTTGGTGATCGACGAGCTCGGTGACCGCATCGAGCGGGAGCGGTCGGTTCACTAGATTGGTACTGGCACTGCGCCGATCCGGCGGAACTCGAAGATCCTGGTCACTCTCGGCGTTGCATATGATCAAATAGACCGGTACGAGTGACCTCCGAAGTGTCGTCGATGGACGCGGTGCAGAAGGATGTGGAGCCAACATGTGGCGGACCGGCCGCGTGCTCGCTGGCCTTGCGATCGCGTTGTTCCTCCTGCTGACGCCGCCAGCCGTGGCCAGCGGAGCCGTCGACACCGCGGTGGAGGTGGTGGCGCAGCAACCGAACCCGACCCCGCCCGCGCAACCGGCGGCCGACGAGCGGCAGCGGCTCGCGATCGGCGTCACGGGGGTAGTGCTGATCGGCTTGGTGCTGTTATCCCGCAAGGCGAGAAAGAAGCCGGTCTTCTTTGTCAAGCGCAAAAAGTAGCAAGCGAAGTAAAACCGGCGTGCTGGTCGGTTCTTTGCGGAATTATTTCGGTGCCAATTCTCGTCATGGACTAGACCTAGCGCCGAACCTGTGGGATTTTCACAACTGACTGCGTGCGCGCATCGCTCCCCGGTAGGAGGAACGACGACGTCAGCGCACCTGCGACGGGGTATCAAGCCCCCACAGACGTGGGCTGGCACCGGGAAGCCCCCCGACCGGTGCCAGCCCACACCCTTGTTCACCGGCTGTCGCAGTGCGGTCCACCAGGTCGGTGCTCGCCGATCCAAGACAATTCCTCGGTGCGGAATTCTGCGCACCGCGTCGGTCGAACTCCAATTCTTCGGTTCCGCTGAATCGCGACCACCCGTTCGTCGCAGTGCGCCGACCGGTGGGCTCCCGATCGTGCAGCGCCCGCCGCGGCCCCGAAGCCGATGATGCAGGATGGGGCGCAAATGAGTGCCACCCCGTTCGTGCCCCGCGACGACCGTTCCACCGCAGTGCGAGCCCACTGCCGTGCCTCGGTGCAGCGCCACGAACCGGAGTTGGTCGAGCTGTCCCGCAGCATCCATGCCGACCCCGAACTGTCGTTCGCCGAACACCGCAGCGCCGCCAAGGTCGCGGGATTGCTGGCCCGGCACGGCTTCGCGGTGCGAACCCCGGTCGCCGACCTCGACACGGCGCTCGTCGCCGAATCCGGCACCGGTGAGCTGGTCGTCGGGATCTGCGCGGAATACGACGCGCTGCCCGAGATCGGGCACGCCTGCGGGCACAACATCATCGCCGCGGCCGGAGTGGGTGCCGCGCTCGCACTGGCGGAGATCGCCGACGACGTGGGCATCACGGTGCGGTTGATCGGCACCCCGGCCGAGGAAACCGGCGGCGGCAAGGTGCTGATGTTGCAGCGCGGTGCCTTCGACGACGTCGCGCTGGCGATGATGGTGCACCCGGGTCCGCAGGAGATCTGCCGCCCGACTTCGCTCGCCATAACTGACCTCGAAGTCCGCTACACCGGCCGTGCGTCGCACGCCGCCTCGGCCCCGCAGCTCGGCCGCAACGCGGCCGATGCCCTGACGGTCGCGCAGGTCGCCATCGGACTGTTGCGCCAGCACCTAGAACCCCATCAGATGGTGCACGGTATTGTTACCGCAGGTGGCGCGGCGCCGAACATCGTTCCCGCGCACACTGCGGCGGTCTACAACCTGCGTGCTGCCCAAGCGCGCTCCCTCCAGGGCCTGGAGAACCGGATTCGGGCCTGTTTCGAGGCGGGTGCGACGGCAACCGGATGTGAGCACGACGTCGTGCAGATCTCCCCGGTCTACGCGGAGCTGAACCCCGACGGCTGGCTGTCGGAGGCGTACCGCCGGGCGATCACCGAGCTCGGGCGCGAACCGCTCGACCGGGGCGAAGAGCAGGGCCAGGTCATCGGCAGCACCGATATGGGCAACGTGACCCAAACCCTGCCCGCGATCCATCCGATGATCGCGGTGGACTGCGGCGACGCGGTCAACCACCAGGCGGAGTTCGCCGCTGCTTGCGCGACCCCGGCCGCGGATCGCGCGGTGCTGGACGGGGCGGTGGCGATGGCCTGGACCGCGGTGGCTGCGGCGTTGGACGGCGCGCAACGCGATCGCCTGCTGGCAGCGGCGCGCGACCGATCCGGTCGGAGTTCGTCGGAAGAGTTCTGCACGTCGGGGAGGCCGCATGAGTGACGATCTCGCGTCGCGCTCAGGTAGCCGACCGGGTGCGGGTGTTTCGCAAGACGCTGGAGGCGTGGCGTGACCGTAGTGGATTCTCGTGGCTCGGATCCGAGCCAGTCCTCGAACGGTGGTTCGGCGGTGGAAGACGCGGACTGGGATGCGGCGGAACGTTCCGCCGTCGCCCAAGGCGCCCTCGTCGCGGCGGGGGTGGACGGGCCGAGCGCGCCCATCGGCAGCACCATGTCCAGCGTGGCGTCCAGTATCGGGTCCGGTGTGGAATCTGCGGTGGCAGATCCCGGTGCCGGTCGTGGACCGTCCTGGTTGGATGCCTGGTTGGACGCGAATGCGCATCGGGTGGTGGCCTGGCGGCGGCACATCCACGCCTACCCCGAACTTTCTCGCGCGGAACACGAGACCACCGCGTTCCTCGCGGAGCGGCTGACCAGGGCCGGTCTGCGCCCGCGGATCCTGCCGGTGGGCACCGGGCTCGTGTGCGACATCGACGGCGACGGGCGACCCGGCCAACGCACCGTGGCGCTGCGGGCCGACATCGACGCCCTGCCGCTGCAGGAAACGACCGCACTGCCCTACGCGTCCACAGTGGACGGAGTCGCGCACGCCTGCGGGCACGATGCGCACACCACGATCGTGCTGGGTGCGGCGCTGGCGCTGGCCGCCGCGCCGAGCCTGCCCGGCCGCGTGCGGCTGATCTTCCAACCGGCCGAGGAAGTGATGCCCGGCGGTGCCTTGGACGTGCTGGCGGCCGGTGCGCTCGAAGGCGTGGACCGGATCTTCGGGCTGCACTGCGACCCGCGGCTGCCGGTCGGCCAGCTCGGCACTCGGGTCGGGGCCATCACCTCGGCCAGCGACCTGCTGGAACTCCGGCTGAGCTCGCCCGGCGGACACACCTCGCGCCCGCATCTGACGGCTGATCTGGTGCACGCGCTGGGCACCGTCATCACAGGCCTGCCGACGCTGCTGTCGCGCCGGGTCGATCCGCGCACCGGAACCGTGTTGACCTGGGGCGCGGTGCACGCGGGCGAGGCGCCGAACGCCATCCCGCAGAACGGTGTGCTCACCGGGACGCTGCGCACCGGTGATCGCGGCACCTGGGCGAAGCTGGAGCCGCTGGTGCACGAACTCGTGCAGAGCATGCTCTCGCCGCTGGGCGTCGGGTTCGACCTGCAGCACCGGCGCGGTGTGCCACCGGTGGTCAACGACACGACGAGCACCGAGCTGTTCCGGGCCGGGATCGCGGCAGGGCTCGGCGACGAGGCCCTGACCAGCACCTCGCAGTCGTCCGGTGGTGAGGACTTCGGCTGGTACCTGGAGCACGTGCCGGGTTCGTTCGCGCGGCTGGGCGTGCATTCCGGCGTGGGTCGGGTCAGGGACCTGCACCAGCCGACGTTCTCGCTGGACGAGCGGGCGCTGTTCGTCGGCATCCGAGCGATGGTGCACACCGCGCTGACCAGCTTGCAGCACTGAGCGGGCACGTTTGCGCAGGTAGGTGACTGTGCGCATGGCGAGAGCGGTGCGCACGAGTTCGCCCTGGTTCCATCCGATCGAGGTGTATCCAGCGGTAGCTGTATCTGTTCGCGGGGTTGCCGTCTCTATTAGGGCATGACCGCGAACATCATTTGCCCCGAAGTGCCACCGCTGGTGGCCGCCCAGCACGACGATCCCGGCCGATGGCCGCAGCCATCGCTGCACGGTGCGATGACGCGCGGCGACGCCGAACGGTTGCTCGGCTGCGCCGAGCTCGCCGCGGGTCTCGCCGAAGAACGGTGGGTCGAACCCTGGTTCGGCGTTGTCGTCCCGGCCGCCCGCGCCCAAGACCCGCTGACCCGAGCGGCGGCAGCGCTGCTGCGCGCCGGGCCGTACTCGGTGCTGTCCGGTGCGACCGCTGCGGCGATGCACGGCTGCGGCTCCGGCTCCGACGACGTCGTGCACGTGACGATTCCCTACCACCGCGAACTCCGCTCCCAGCCGGATCTCGTCATCCACCAGGCGTGGATCAGGGAGTGCGATGTGGTCGAACTGGACGGGTTGCGCACCCAGGCGTTGGACGTCGCCATCGCCGAGTTGCTGTGCACCGGTCCGCAGCGGCCCGCTCTGGACTGCCTGGAGCAGGCGCTCGCGCAGCTCGGCGACAGCGCCGAGCGGTTCCGCGCGATCGTCGGGGAACGCCTCGCCCGCCGTCGAGATCGCCGGGGCACGCGGCAGGCGGCCGCGCTGCTCCAACTGGCCTGGTCAAAACCGCAGTGCGACGAGCTGGTCGGTGGAGGTGTGCGATGAGCGCCCGAACGTCAGTCCGCCCGCCGGAACCAGCCCGCGCTCTGGGCGGATTCGCGAATCTGGACGAACCGCGCGTAGGCATCGTCGTAGTAGGCGCGATTGGTCTCGACGGGTGGCAGCGGATCCGACGTCCCGACCAGTTCGCGCGCCACGTCGGTGATGTCGCGACCCGTCAGCAGCGCGTGCGCGGTCACCGCGGCGCCCCTGGCACCTGCCTGTTCGTCGGTGGTGCGGACGACCGGCAGTCCGGTCACGTCCGCGATCACCTGGCGCCACAGCGGACTGGCCGAACCTCCGCCGGTGACCCGCAGCTCGGTGGGCTGCGCGGTGCTGGCCCGCAGGCAGTCCCGGATCACCAGGGCCAGCCCTTCCAGGCAGGCCCGTGCGATCTCGGCCGGACCGTGCTCCAGGCTCAGGCCGTGCAGGCTCCCGCGGGCGGCCGGGTCGTAGAACGGCGCGCGTTCCCCGCCGAGCGAGAGGTACGGCAGCAACAACAGGTCCTTGCTGCCCGGCTCGGCCTGTTCGGCGAGCTCGGTGAGGTCTTCCGGATTGGGCAGGCCGAGCACCCGGCAGGTCCACTCCACGACCTCGGTACCGGCCAGCGTGGCGCTGGCGAGCATCCAGCGGCCGGGCATCGGGGTGCGCAGGGACATCCCGACCGGGGTGCGCTCCAGTCGGGGGCTGTCGCTGATCACCTCGGTGCAGATGGTGGTGCCCAGGATCGTGCACGCCTGGCCGGGCTCGGTCACACCCGCACCGATGGCTGTCGAGATCACGTCGTAGGCGCCCAACACGACCGGTGTGCCCTCGGGAACTCCCAGCCGCTCGGCGGCCGACCCGAGCAGCGGCGCGATCCGCTGCTGGCCGTCGACGGCTTCGGGCAGCAGCCGCCGGGCCCAGTCCAGGCCGAGTTCGGTGAGCACCGCGGCGGAGTACTGGCCGGTCCGCGCGTCGAGGAAGGGGTTCGATGCCTCCGAGACGTCCCAGGCCAGCTGCCCGGTCAAGCAGTGGAACAGCCAACCACCGCAGGTCAGCACCTTCGCGGCGGCGTCGATGCGGGCCGGTTCGTGCTCGGCGAGCCAGCTGAGCTGCGCGTGCGGCAGCCCGGCGAAGCCGACCGAACCGTTGATCTTGAAAAGGTCGGCGAGCAGCCCGGAATCGGCCCAGTTCGCGACGATCGCCGAGGCTCGGGAGTCGTTCCACAGCAGTGCGGGACCGGTGGGGCGACCAGCGGCATCGACGAGCCAGCACCCGTCGCCCTGCGCGGTGATGGCCAACGCGGACACATCAGCACCCAGTCGGCTGACGAGTTCGGCGACCGTGTCCGCGACGGCCGACCAGACGTCGAGCATGTCCTGCTCGGCCCAGCCGGGGCGGGGGTGCTCGACCCTGGTCGGGCGGCTGGCGACCGCGAGTTCGGTGCCGTCCGCCGCGTAGCCGACGCTCTTCACCACGGAGGTACCGGCGTCGATGCCGATGGTGATCACGGGCGTTCCCTCCTGATCCCGCCTGGCTGGTCGGCGCGATCGATCCGCACCAGCAATATCACAGCATTGAGTGTTAAAAATTTCAAGATGAGTGTTATGTTTGCACTGGGATGTGACATCACGGTCCCGGTTGTGGACCACCACCGGAAGGACGCGACGTGCCCGCCCAACCCCGCTCCAACTCGGGAGCCGACCGGATCGACCTCGTGCTGCTCGACGTCGGCGGCCCCATCTACGACGACACGGCCTACCGCGACGCGCTGCTGCGAGCCGCGCGCGAACTGGCCGCCGAAGACGGCCGAAACGTCGACGAAGCCGAGTTCCAGCAGGTCTACGACGAGCGCCGCCAAGCCCAGGGCGGGTCCCTGCGCACCGCGATCGCCGAGCGTTTCCTGACGGCGCAGGACCGGCAACGGCTCTCCGAGCGCGCCGAGCGCTACTGGGAGTACCCGCCATCGGCCCTGCACTCCGACGTGTTGCCGACGCTGCGACAGCTCGCCGGGCGTTACAAGCTCGCGATCGTGGCCAACCAGCGGGCGGTGGTGGTGGAAGCGTTGCGCCGCGACGGCGTGGCCGACTACATCGACATCTGGGCGGTCTCGGAGGTGGTCGGCGCGGAGAAGCCGGACCCGCGGATCTTCCAGCACGCCCTGCGGGAAGCGGGCGTCGAGCCGAAGAACGCGGTGCACGTCGGCAACCGGCTGGACACCGACGTGCGCGGCGCCCATCACGTCGGCCTGCGCACGGTGTGGGTGGTGCGTGGCGAAGCGCCGCCCGAACCCACCCCGGAGCAGCTCGCCGAGCCCGATGTCGCGGTGTTCTCGCTCGCCGAGCTGCCCACCGCGCTGGAGAAGTTGCAGGAGGCCGAATGAGCGAAGGGCTCGCGAAAGCGCTGGAGGCTGACCGATGAACGGGCTCGTTGCTGGCGTCGACGTCGCGACCGCGAACGTCCGGGTGCAGGTCCACGATCCGGCGGGAGCGGTGGTGGCCGCGGCGTCCCGGCCGTTGCCGCAACCGGTGCGCTCGACGGGTGGCCGCTCCGAACAGGACGCCAGCAGTTGGTGGCCAGCGGTTCGGGACTGCCTGGCCGAGTGCACAACGGCTTTGGGGCCGCGCAGCACCGAGATCGGTTCGCTGGCGATCTCGGCGACATCGGGCACGGTCGTTGTGGTCGACGGCAACGGCGAGCCGCTCACCGCAGCGCTGATGTACGACGACCGGCGTGCCGAAGCGGAAGCCCGAACCGCCGCCGAGGTGGGTGCGAGCCGCTGGCAACGCACCGGCATCACCCCGTCGGCGGGCTCCGGGTTGGCCCGGATCGGTTGGTTGGCACGGCACCTCCCGGACGGCGCCGCGCTGGTGTGCCACACCCCGGATCTCCTCGCCTGGAAGCTCGTCGGACACCCGGTCGCCACCGACTCCAGCCATGCGCTCAAAAGCGGCTACGACGCCGTGGAAGGCGAGTGGGCGACCGAGGTCTTCGAAGCTCTGGGCGTGCCGGATCGACTGCTACCGGAGGTCGTACGACCAACTGCGGTGCTGGGCACGGTCTCCGCGACGGCCGCCGCGGAGACCGGCCTGCCGATCGGCTGCGAAGTGCGTGCGGGCATGACCGACGGCTGCGCTGGTCAGCTGGCGTGCGGGGCTGTCGACATCGGACAGTTCGTGACCGTCCTCGGGACGACACTGGTGTTGAAGGGAGTCGCCAAGGAACTCGTGCACGACCCGGCTGGCGCGGTGTACAGCCACCTGCACCCGGACGGCATGTGGCTGCCGGGCGGTGCTGCCAACATCGGCGGCTCCGCGCTGTCCGATGTGGACACCGCGGAACTACCGCGACTGGACGCGGCGGCCACCGCGCGGGGCCCGGCCAGCGTGGTCAACTACCCGCTGCGCGGCGAGGGGGAGCGATTCCCGTTCCTCGCCGAACACGCCACGCGGTTCGTGCTCGGCGAGCCCGCAGACCAGATCGACGAATACCGCTCCCGCCTCGAAGGCGTCGCCTTCTGCGAGCGGCTCGCGCTGGAGCGGCTGGCCCAACTCGGTGCACCAGCCGAAGGCTCGGTGCGCACCGCGGGCGGCGGGGCCCGCAGTGTCGACTGGTGTCGGATCCGAGCCTCGGTGCTGGACCGGCCGGTGCTGCGAGTCCAGGGGGCGGGCACGGCACTGGGCGCCGCCCTGCTGGCCGCCAGCGGCTCGGTCCACCCGGACCTGAGCACAGCCGCGGCGGCGATGGTGCCCAACGCCGAACTCGTTGAACCGGTGCGCCCAGAGGTGTCCCAACTGGACGACAGCTACCAGCGCTTCCTCGGCGAACTACGTGACAGGGGCTGGATCTCCGGAGCTTGATCAGGAACCCCCGGGCCGCTCGGAGAGGGCCTCGGCAACGGTGAGGCTGTCTTCGTAAACGGCGTAACGGGTGATCAGGCCGTCCTCGACGGTCAGGTGCAACGCGCACAGCGCGGTGTAGGGCCTGCCGGTGGCCTTCACGGTCTGCCGGATGTCGCCGAGCACGACCGCGTCCGCGCCATCGACGAGGATCCGGGAAGCCGATCCCGCCGCCTTCTCGGGCACGTGGCAGTCGGCGATCGCGCGGAAGTGGTCGGCGACCTCGGCTCGGGTCGATCGCGGCCGGATCCACGGCACCGCCGGATGACCGCCGACCGGCCAGTTCAGCACCCAGTCGACGTCCTCGGCGAACACCGCGGCGATCCGGTCCGGATCTCCCTCGCCGAGTCGGCGGAGGAAGTCCACCGCGGTGGAGCGGTGCTCGCGCCCTCGGACGGCACGGTGAACTGGTGGTCGGACCGGATGCGTCCGTCCTCGTCGAGAACCACGAAGACGCGCCCGGTCCAGGCGATGTCGCCGCCGCCGTCGGCGGGGACCATGTGCGTGGTGAAAGCGATCGTGTCGTGGTGCCCGGTCGCGTCGTCGGCGGACCGGAAGACGAAACCCGCAGCCCGCACCAACTGGTCGTGGGCCTCGGTGATCCGCGCCTCCAACTCTTGGTGACCGTGGTACTGGGCCGACTCGGTCACCTCGACGCCGTCCGCATCCCACAGCGCGGCGATGGTATTGCGCCTGGCCACCGGGTCGGGCTCGTTCCACACCGCGACGTAGCGCTCGACGAATCGATTGATGTCGATGTTCATGGGCCGGACGCTAACCAGACTTCCCTGACACCTCCTGTCAGTGCTTGTCTTTGTTCTTGTTTTTGAAGCGGCGCAGCCGCTTAGCCCACGTACGCCACTTGCAACGCTGCCGGTTCTCAGCCGTCGTGTCGGGAGGACAGCCTCGACGTGGTGTATTGGCGTACATGATGTCGGGGATCCCGGACCGAGACGGCGTCTGAGGTTCCGCCACCCGCACCGCCACGCAAAACGAGTTCGAAGACAGGCTGTCAGTGGAGCTCGGCAGACTCCGACCTATGCGTGCGAGTCGGTTGGTATCGATCCTGTTGCTGCTGCAGACGCGAGGGCGGATGACGGCGCAGGAACTGGCCGACGCGTTGGAGGTTTCGGTGCGCACCGTCTATCGGGACGTGGAATCCCTGAGCGCGGCAGGTGTGCCGCTGTACGGCGAGCCAGGGCACGCGGGCGGCTACCGGCTGCTCGACGGATTCCGCACCCGGCTGACCGGGCTGACCACCGGCGAGGCCGAATCGCTGTTCCTGACCGGGCTGCCCACGGCGGCCGACGACCTCGGGTTGGGCGCCGTCGTCACCGCGACCCAGCTCAAGCTCATGGCCGCCCTGCCCGCCGAACTGCGCGACCGGGCCGGGCGGATCGCCGAGCGGTTCCACCTGGACGCCCCGGCTTGGTACCCGGACGCCGACCACACCCCGCACCTGACCGAGGTCGCGGAAGCGGTGTGGCACAACCGCGCCATTCGGATGCGCTACCTGCGCTGGGCCGAACCCCGCGAAACGATCCGGACCGCGCAGCCGTACGGGCTGGTGCTCAAAGCAGGTCACTGGTATCTCGTGGCTGGGCCTGCGGAACAGATCCGCACCTATCGCATCTCCCGGATCGTCGACCTGCACGTCCTCGACGAGCACTTCGTCCGACCGGACGGGTTCGACCTGGCCACCCACTGGCAGAACTACCTGGCGCACTTCGACGCGCGACGCCACCGGAGCACGGCAACCATCCGGCTGTCCCCGAGCGGCTTCGACCGGTTTCCGCACTTCATGGAGGCAACCGTGGTCGAGCGAGCCCGGCGAACCGCGACATCCCCCGACGCCGATGGTTGGACCCGAGTGGCGATCCCCATCGCGTCCGTCGACCAAGCGCTCCCCGAACTCCTCAAACTCGGCGCCGACGCCGAAATCCTCGCCCCGACCGAACTCCGCGAACGCCTCACCGCGACGCTCAACGGCCTGAGCCGCATCTACCGCACAGCATCCTGAACCGCCGCTCAGCCTTCGGCGATTTCCAGCGCCACGCCGGAGTTCCGGAGCCCGTCGCGCAGCGGCTTCGGCGTCCCGGCATCGACCACGACGACATCGAACTCCGTCAGCGGCGCCAGCTCGTGCACCGCGCGCCGGTCGAACTTCGAGTGGTCCAGCAACAACACCCGCTTGCCCGCGGTCTCCATCAGCGCCCGTTTGACCTGGATCGTCTCTTGCGAGCGGTGCAGGCAGTGCCCGCCGACGACTGCGGTGGTGGACATGAACAGCACGTCGGAGCGCATCGTGCGGGCCATGTTCGCGGTGTGCAGGCCGAGGAACGCGTCGTAGGAGGGCTGGTAGTCGCCGCCGAGGCCGATCAGGTGCAGGCCCGGTTCGCCGCTGAGCAGGTTGATCACGGACAGGAAGTTCGTCACGACGGTCAGCGGCGCCAGCGAGGCCAGTCGTTCGGCAACCGCCAGCGCGCTGGTGCTGTCGTCGAGCGCCACGACCTGGCCAGGGGAAACGAAGTGCATCGCATGCTTGGCGATGCGGGCTTTCTCCTCGGCGGCGTCGGCGATCCGGGCCCGCACCGACGTCTCCAGGAGCGCGGTCGGGGTCGACGTCGCGCCACCGCGCACCTTGCGCAGCCACCCCTGCTTTTCGAGGACGTCCAGGTCGCGGTGGATCGTCATGCCGCTGACCCCGTGCTCGGCGGCGAGCCCTTCGATGCGGACGAAACCGCTGGCCAGCACCTCCTGGCGGATCTGCTCGCGCCGTTCCTGCTGGCTGAGCGGCGTCTCGGCGGCCTCGGTCACGGACACCCCCAACCTCGCGTGTGCAACCGAAGTGATTATCACACGCCAGGCGTGATGTTCGAACCAGATGTCACGCGCGGATCAGGGACCGACGTTGTGGCACGGACGTTTGCGCAGCTTCTCGACGTAGTCCTCGGGAGCCCCGGCGGCCTCGGCGGCATCGGCCATCACACCGAGATACCGCGCCGACGGCAGACCGCCCTCGTAAGCGTCCAGCACGTACAACCAGGCCAGCACCGCTCCGTCCAGCGTCTGCACCCGAAGCCGGAGCTTCTTGTGCATGCCCAGCTCGCCGCCTTCCCAGCTGTCGAGCTGCCGCTCGTCCTCCGGGCTGACGTCGTAGAGCACCGTGAAAACCTGTGAACCTGGCTGCTCGACGATGGTGGCGAGGGCGCCTTCCCAGCCGTAGTCCTCCCCGCCGAAGGTCAACCGCCAGTCCACCAGCCAGCCCGTTCCCGCCATCGGGGAATGCGGGGCGCGCTTCATCATCTGGGCCGGATCCATGTTGGACCCGTACGCGGCGTACAGAGGCACGCCCAACAGGGTAGCGATCGACAGCCCGAGTGGCGGAGCGGACCACGTCACGAATGTGGGTACCGAGGCGGCAATCGCGAGGAATTCCAGCGTCCGTCCGGTTTCTGGCTGCGTTCGCCGCGCCGACGTCGAAGTGCGGCACCCGCTGGTCGCGGTCGCGCCATCTGAGGTCAACTAGCCGCCTTGCAGGGGGACCCAACTCGCACCGACGCAGGCGTCTCGTGGTGAGTTGGGGTTCACGATGTCGGGGATCCGACATCGAAGTGGCGTCCGGGTTCTGCTGCGCGAACCACTCTTAGGGGGCGGTACCACCCGAATTGCCTGGACTCGCCGCAGCGTACGGTGGGCCCGGCGCCCACAAGGCAGGCGGATCCGGGGAGGAGCGCGAAGTGACCCGCATCGTGATCATGGGAGGCGGCCCCGCGGGCTACGAGGCGGCGTTGGTCGCCGCTTCGAACGGGGCGGACGTCACGCTCGTCGAGCCGGAGGGACTCGGTGGAGCATGCGTGCTCTACGACTGCGTGCCGTCGAAGACCTTCATCGCGTCCGCGGGTGCTCGGTCCGCGTTCCGGGATGCCCGGGAACTCGGCATCCGCACCAAGACCGAGGCTTCGGACGTCGACGTCGCGGTGGTGCACGGCCGGGTCAAGGGCCTCGCGCTGGCGCAGTCCGCCGACATCCGGTCCAGGGTCCGCCGCGAGGGCGTGCAGATCCTGGCGGGTCGGGCGCGGTTCACCAACCCGACCAAAGGCATGGCCGTGCACCACGTCGGGGTCGATCTCGCCGACGGCGGCTTCGAGGAGTTGACCGCGGACGTCGTGCTGATCGCCACCGGCGCCACTCCCCGGATCCTCAAGGGCGCCGAACCGGACGGGGACCGGATCCTGACCTGGCGCCAGCTCTACGACCTGCCCGACCTGCCCGAACACCTGGCCGTGATCGGTTCCGGCGTCACCGGCGTGGAGTTCGCCTCCGCCTACACCGAGATGGGCGTGAAGGTCACCATGATCTCCAGCCGCGACCGCGTGCTGCCGCACGAGGACGCGGACGCCGCGGCGGTGCTGGAGGAGGTGTTCGCGGAGCGCGGCACCGAGGTGGTCAAGCACGCGCGCGCGGAGAAGGTGCAGCGCACCGACACCGGGGTGCTGATCCACCTGGCCGATGGTCGCCAGGTGGAGGCCAGCCACGCGCTGATGACCGTTGGATCGGTGCCGAACACCACCGACATCGGCCTGGACCGGTTGGGCATCGAGCCCGACCGCGGCGGTTACATCCCGGTCGACCGGGTGTCGCGGACCAACGTGCCGGGCGTCTACGCGGCCGGTGACTGCACCGGTCTGCTGCTGCTGGCTTCGGTGGCGGGCATGCAGGGCCGCATCGCGATGTGGCACGCGCTCGGCGAAGGTGTCGCCCCGATCAAGCTCAAGACCGTGGCGGCCAACGTCTTCACCCACCCGGAGATCGCCACCGTCGGCATCAGCCAGCAGGCCATCGACTGCGGCGACGTGCCCGCGCGGACCGTGATGATGCCGTTGGCCACCAACCCGCGGGCCAAGATGGAAGGGCTGCGGCGCGGTTTCCTCAAGGTCTTCTGCCGCCCGCAGACCGGCGTGGTGGTGGGTGGCGTGGTGGTGGCGCCCAACGCCAGCGAGCTGATCCTGCCGATCGCGCTCGCGGTGCAGAACCAGGTGACCGTGGAAAACCTGGCGAACACGTTCTCGGTGTACCCGTCGCTGTCGGGTTCGCTGACCGAGGCCGGTCGTCTACTGATGCGCCACGACGACCTGGACTAAGACGGTGCGGGGTCGTCTTGCTTGGCGGTGCGGGTAGCGGAACCTCAGAGGGTTTCCCGACTCCAGGATGTATGTCCGATACGGCCACCTCCGGCACACCCACCCCGCGCGAGATCTGATCCGGCGACCGGTCCACCGCAGTCCGCGATCGTCCCCGCGAGTGGCTGTGCTGGAGCGGGTCGCGTTTGCGATCGTTGTTGGTGGGAGCACCCGCCATCGGCGGGTCCAGTGGAAGGGGGACGGCGACCATGACCGATCTGCCCGTGCTGATCTACGACGGCGACTGCGGGTTCTGCACGCGCAGCGCGCGGTTGGCGGAGCGGTTGCCGGTGCGCATGCGCATCATGCCGTGGCAGGAGGCCGATCTGGCCTCGTTCCGGACCACTGAGGATCGCGCCCGGCACGAGGTGCTGTGGGTCGCCCGCTCCGGCCGCGTGTTCGGCGGTGCGGCCGCCGTCGCGGAACTGCTCAAGAACTCCCGGATGCCGTGGCCGGTGCCCGGCTGGCTGATATCCGCACCGGTGCTGCGATTGCTGGCCGAGGGTGCGTACCGGTGGGTCGCGGCGAACCGCTACCGGTTGCCCGGCGCGACCCCAGCATGCCAGTTGCCGCCCGAAGAACGTCCGGGCTATTCAGATCGTTCCTGACCACTGTCGATTCTGGCCGAAAGTACGAGGAACGAATTCGTTCTTCCTGACCGATCGGCCGATTTGAGCTGCCAATTCGGCTGAGCCGCCGGACCCTCGCTGAGCCATAACTTTGACGTCGTCGGGGGTTCGAAGAGGCCGGGCCCTCCGCTCCAGGGGATCGGCGGAGGGCCCGGCCCACGACCAGGAATTGGTGCGTCTTGAGCACCAACGCGGCGTGAAAGGCGAGGTGGCTTGAGATGTACGGCAAGGCGTTCGCCCCGGAATACCAGGGGCAGCTCCGAGACATGTCGGTGAACACGGCTTACGAGGACGTCCTGGCGGCGGCGCGGGAGCGCGAGTTCCGCGCCGTGGACAAGGGCTCCGGCCTGGAGCTGGCCCAGGCGCGGTTGGCGGTCGCGGAGGCGTGTCGCCGCCTGGGCAAGCTCGACGAGGCCGACGCGGCGTGGCGCGGGAGCTATCGGGCGGCCCGGAGCGCGGGCGAGCCAGGTGCGATGGCGTGGGCGCTCTGGAGCGGCGGCACCCTGGCCCGGCAGCGCGGGCAGCTGACCGCGGCGGTGCGCTGGCTGAGTTCCGGACGAGACCTGGCCAAGCAGGCCGGTGATCAACTCGCCTACGGCTATTCGCTCGCCGGAATCGCCGAAACGCTTCGGATCCGCGGCGATCACGAGGAAGCACGTGAGCTGCACGAGCAGCTGCTGGCCGAAGCGCGCGAGCGCGGTGAGTGCAGGCACACGGTGTGGGCACTGGAAGGGCTCGCCCAGCTCGACCGCAATGCCGGTGATCTGGATTCCGCGTGGCAGCGGTTCGCGGAGGCCGCCAAGATCGCCAAGGAAGGTGGGGACGAACGCGGGCTCGCTTGGGCGTTGCGAGGTCTGGCCGACGTCAACTCCCTGTGCGGGGAACACGACGAGGCGTTGCGGCTGCTGACCTGGGGCGAGCACATCTGCCGCCGAATGGATCTGAGCAGTGCGCTGGCTTACAACCGCAAGATGCGCGGCAATGTCCTCTTCCGCGCGTGCTGGTACAGCGAGGCCGCTCGCACCTATCGGGACGCGCGGAAGATGTTCCGGTCCATCAACGAGCCACGTGGCGCGGCACTGGCCGAGTTGGGCTTGTTGAAGAGCCTCGACAAGCTGGGCCGTCCACGACCAGCCACCGAGCGTGAGCTGTACGCCCTGCTGGACACATTGGACAGTCGCGAACTGCGGCACACCAAGCGAATGGTGGAGGAGGCGATCATCGAGATGCGAGAGATGGCGGCATGAGCCGAGTCGCGCGTCGAACGTCGGTCTGAGGTCCTGTCTGCTGGTGCTGCTCTTGGTTGCGGTCGTTATTTCCGCGTCGTTCTTCGGCGTCGCGGTCGCGATCAGTCGTAACTGGACTTCGGAGTACGCCGAACCGTTGTGGGCTACTCGGTGAGTTGTGCCGCTGTTGCACGAAGTTCCGCACCGGCGTGCTCGATGATCGGTTCTCCGTGACCGAAGCACACGACCTCGGTGTCGAGTTCGGCGAGGCGGTGGAACGACTCGATCGCTCGGACACGATCCGTGTTGAAGGTGCCGAGCATCACCTCGTTGACGTTGGCGATGGTGTCCCCGGTGAACAGAATTCGGCTCCTTGACAAATAAACAGCGATGCTCCCATCTGTGTGACCTGGAATGGAAAGCACGCGGGCGCCGCCCGCGAAGTCGAGCACGTCGCCTTCCGCGAGTTCCTGGTCGACCGGGCAGGGCGGGGGCGGCGGGACGGTCGGGACGATGCTGTCGAACAGGGGCCGCTCCCAGTCGAGCAGCACCGGGTCGGGTCGCGGCCGCTCGCCCCGGACGATCGGCGCGTCCAGCCCGTGCGCCAGCACGGGCGCCCCGGTCGCCGCCCGGAGCTCGGCGGCGGAACCGACGTGGTCCTCGTGCCCGTGGGTGAGGACGATGCGTTCCAGTTCGGCGTCGAGTTCGGTCAGGAGAGCGACGATGGCCGAACCGGAACCGGCGATCCCGGTGTCGATGAGGGTCGCCGAGCGGCCCTCCCGCCACAGGTACGCCTGGCCGAATTCGAACCGCAACAGCAACAGGTTCGGCACCACGGTGACGACGTCCACGTCAGCCACGGTAGAACTCGGAACCCGCCAGCGGCGCCGCTTTCGTTGCTGGCGAACAGGATCCTGGGGTCCTGGTCACACCAACGCGCAATTGACGCGACATCCCGCGTCGGGGTGCGTTAGCCTGGGCACATGGCGCAGGTGCAGCTCTACCTCTGATCAGTCCGCTTCCAAAGCGGCAGTGCAAGGCGGCTTTGGTCCGCCTGTTTCGCGGCGCTTCGACGCGCACCCGGATTCCGGTTCCGGAGTCCCATCGCCTGCTCACGAATCCGAGTTCCCGAGCTCGGCCATCGCTTCCTGGTGGCCCCGCTCCGCTGCTCGGTTCCGTCGACGGGTTCGGTGCGGTCGTTGCGGCGCGGCAATCCGAGTGAACACTTTCCGCGCCGCTCGCTGCGTCGAGGGCGTTTCTGATCAGGAGTGGAAAAACATGGCCAAGATGGCCCAGAACAGCTATCGCACCCGGCCCGCGCACATCGCCTTCGTCTCCATCCCGGCGCACGGGCACGTCAATCCGGGGCTCGGCCTGGTCACCGAGTTGGTGAGCCGCGGGCACCGCGTCAGCTACGCCACGACCGACGACTTCGCCGCGCAGGTGGCGGAGGCCGGTGCGATCCCGGTCCGCTACACCTCCCTGCTGCCGGGGCCGTCGGCTGCGACCCAGGAGTGGCCGGACGAGGAGGTCGCGGCCCAGATGATGTTCCTGGCCGAGACCAAGGCCGTGCTGCCGCAGCTCGAACGGGCGTACGCGGCGGACCGGCCCGATCTCATCGTCTACGACGTCGCGGCGTTCCCGGCGCTCGTGCTCGCGGAGAAATGGCGACTGCCCTGCATCCAGCTGTCCCCGACGCACGTCTACGCCGACGGGATCGAGGAGGCGTTCGACATCGAGCTGACACCGGAGAAGGTCGCGGTGCGAGCCAGGTACGACGAGTACTTCGCCCAGCAGGGGGTCGAACTGACCTTCCACGACGTGGCGGTGCCGCGGCGTTGCATCGTGACCATCCCGCGGACGTTCCAGTACTCGGGTGACCGGGCCGCGGATTCGTTCACCTTCGTCGGACCGATGTTGACCGAGCGGGCGCTCCAAGGAGATTGGCAGGCACCGGATTCCCGTCCGGTGCTGGTGATCTCACTCGGCTCGGCTTACAACGAGCGGTTGGCCTTCTACCGCAAGTGCCTGCGTGCGTTCGCCGACCTCGACTGGCATGTGGTGATGTCGGTCGGCCAGTCGGTCGATCCGGCGGAACTCGGTGAGATTCCGTCGAATTTCGAGGTGCGGCAGTGGATTCCGCAGTTGCGGGTGTTGTCGCAGGCGAGCGCGTTCATCACCCATGCGGGCATGGGCGGCACGATGGAGGGCCTGTACCACGAGGTGCCGCTGATCGCGGTGCCGCAGGCGGCCGAGCAGTTCCTGAACGCGGCCCGGATCGAGGAACTCGGCCTGGGCGTTCAGGTGGACGGCGAAACGGTCACGCCGGAGCAGCTCCGCGCCGCGTTGCAGAAGGTCAGCACGGATGAGCGGATCCGACTGCGGTTGAAGGAAATGCGGCAGGAGATCCGGGAATCCGGCGGCCTGCGGCGCGCTGTCGAAATCCTCGAAGCCCTGTTGTAGGAGACCGTGCCGAGGTGGGCTGCCGGGCCAGTCGGGCAGTCCACCGAACCGCGCAGCCGGGAAGTGACGCGGGCCGAGACGGCTGCCGGTGCGGCGGACGGCTACTGGAAGCGGGCGACGAAGCGGCGTTGCCAGGGCGTCTCCACGGCGCGTGACGCGTAGTGCTTCCGGACGTAGGCGACTGCCTCGTGGCTGGGCACGCCGTCCAGTACGGCGAGGCAGGCCAGCGCGGTGCCGGTTCGGCCGTACCCGCCACCGCAGGCGATCTCCACACGTTCTGTCTCGGAGCGCCGCCACGCCTCGCGAAGCGCATCCCCGGCCGCAGCGCGGTCGGACGGCAACCAGAAGTCCGGCCACCGAAGCCAGCGAGCTTCCCAGCGGACCGGGGCGGGTTCGCGCCCGAGCAGGTACAGCGCGAAGGCAGGCTCCGGCCCAGCTGGGAGTGGGCGTCTGAGCCCCCGGCCGCGAACCAGTCGGCCGGAGGGCAGACGCAGCACCCCCGCTGTCTCGGGGTCCCATGCACCGTTCACCGGTCCTCCAACGTGCGGATGCCCGTCCTTCAGGACGGGGCTAGGTCAGGCTAGAACTCGCGGATTGGGTGTGACGTGGTTGGTCGTCGGGCAAGCGGCGTAGCCGCTTTCTGCCGCTCTCGCAGGTTGCACCGCCGCGGGTTCTCAGAGGCATTCTCGCGAGGACAGCCCCGAAACCGCGTTGGACATGCATGATGTCGGGGATCCCGGAGTCGAGAAAGCCCCTGGGGTTCCGCTACCGCCACGCAAAACGAGTTCAGCACCCGCGCGCGTCTGTGAACTTGTCAGCCGACGTGGTCCGCGCGGGCTCAGCCGAGGGCGCCCCTGCCGCGATGAGTTCTGGCCGGGTCGCGAGTCTGTTCTGGTGACCGTCGAATGTCTTACGACGCTGCCCGGCACGAGACACCACGGAGGACACCATGACGACCACGCCGAGTGACCCGGCCGCCGCGCTGCCCGGCCGTCCGCCCGTCGTTGACCTGGCCACCTGGCAGACCGCCCGTGATGAGCTCCTGGTCCGCGAGAAGGCCCACACCCGCGAGGGCGACGCCCTCGCAGCGGCGCGACGCCGACTGCCGATGGTGGAGTTCGACGGGACGGCCGAGGTCGTCGGACCTGACGGCTCGGTCCCGTTCTTGGACCTGTTCCAGGGCCGCGACGAGCTCGTGGTCTACAAGCACATGTGGTACGACGGCGCGCCGCACCAGGGGCAGTGCGAGGGCTGCACCACCACGGCCTGGCACCTGAAGGACGCTGTCTACCTCAACGCCCGCGGCGTCTCGTTCGCCATCCTGACCACGGGCCGGTGGGCCGAGGTGGCCTCCTACGTCGAGTTCATGGGTTACACCCAGCCCTGGTACTCGGTGCGCGGTGTGGAGGCGCCGGTCGGCGGCAGCATGGGTTACATCACCTGTTTCCTGCGCGACGGCGACCGCGCGTTCCTCACCTACTCCACGACGGGCCGTGGCAACGAGCGGGTCAACGGGTCCCTCGGCCTGCTCGACATGACGCCTTACGGCCGCGGCGAAGCGTGGGAGGACAAACCCGAGGGCTGGCCCGAGGGGCGCGGCCCGTGCTGGTCCTGGCGTTCGGATGCGGACGGGAACGCCACCTGGGGCCCGACCAGCCGCCCCGTGCCGCAGTGGACCCGCCCCGGCGCGACCCCCGTGGAGTCCCTCGGTCGGCACGGCCACCACCACTGACGGGCCTTCGTCGAGGGCGTCGGCAAAGGTGTCAGGTGCCGGGCGGAACCTCCGGACGATGCGAGGGTCCGCCCGGAAGGCGAAGGACTCCTGGTAGGAGAGGGGCTGTCTGAGCTTGCGCCTCGTACGAGACTACGAGACCTTCCCAGCCTGCCACAAAGCCATGATCTGGACCGCCACCTGGCAGCTCAGCAACCGCCTCCCCCGCTGACCCAGTTCGCAGACGCTCTCTTAGTGATCTATGTGCCAGCGGTGACGTCCGCTGGGCGCGCGAATGATAGAGGCGCGATGTGCTGAGCGAGAGCCGAGCAAGCACAACAACCTCCACTCTTGACCTCGGCTGAGTGGATCGCGGGTGTTGACGGGCTGGATGATCGGGCGGCTGCCAGTGCGATCCGGCGAACGTCTCGGCAAGCGCACTAGCGAAGGTGCTCGCTGGCGGCAGCCGCGAGCCGTCGAGCCCGCGCCAGGTCGCCGACGAGTCGGCCGCCGCGTTTGACGACGCGGCCAGCGACCAGCACCGTGTCGACGTTCCCGACATGCGCGGCGAGCACGACCGCTTCGGCCGGGGCGGTGAGCGGCGCCAGGTTCACGTCGTCGGCCCGCAGCAGTACGACATCAGCGGCCTTGCCCGGAGCCAACGAACCGATCCGGTCCGACAAGCCGCTGGCGGCAGCGCCGTGCACGGTCGCCCAGGACAGAACGTCCCGTGCCGGTAGTTCGCGCCCCTGCCAGGCGCGGTGTGCCGCGACGGCCATCCGCATCTGCGTGAACATGTCGGCCGCTGCGGCGGTCTCGCTGTCCACGCTGAGGGTCGGCGCGAGGCCAGCGGCCAGCAGCCTTTCGATCGTCGGCAGACCGAGGCCGGGCATGGCCAGCTCGATCTGCGGTGCGATGGAAACGCTGACGCCGTGGTCAGCCGCCAGCGCGAGCTCGCCGTCGTGGCATCGCGAGGCGTGCACCAGTGTGATGTCCGGGCCCAGCAGTCCAGCACCGTGCAGTCGGACGACGTCGTTGTCGCCCAAGACGTGCATGGTGATCCGGAGTCCGAGTTCGCGGGCCAGTTCGAAATCGGCGGTGGTGACCTCCGGAATCGTGCTGCCCGGCCCGCGCGCACCCATGGCGAGCGTGATCAGGCCGTCGTCACCGGGAATCCGCTCACGCAGGCGGAGCAGGTCCGCCGGATGCGGCTCGGCGCTGTTCGACATCCAGCGTCGCGCATCCGTGCACGGCCAACCGTGCGCGAAGACGGCGCGGATCCCGGCGTCGCGCAACGCCTCGATGCCAGCATCGGCATGCTCGGGGGTGTTCTGCACGTGGGCCCAGTCCACGAGGGTCGTCACGCCGCTGTCCAGCGCCGCCAACGCGCCGAGCAGCGTGCCCGCGTACACGTCCTCCGGTCGCATGCGCGGGCCGATGCGGAGGAAGATCTCCTCGAAGTAGTCCGAGAAGCTCCAGTCCGCACCCCGCTGCCGCACGACGGACTGCCAGGTGTGCCGGTGGGTGTCCACGAGTCCGGGCAGCACGAGCATGCCGGTCGCGTCGATGACCTCGGCGTCGACCGCTGGCAGGGCCGGTCTGACGGCGGCGATCCGGTCGTCCTCGATGAGCAGATCTCCCCGGCCGTCAACACCCACCTGACCGTCGGGAACCGACCGGTCGAGGCCGATGAGCAGGCCGCCTCGGAGCAACGTTCGTCCGGTCATCGCTTGCCTTCCGCGGCCGCCAGTTGCCCGAACGCGTCCAGCTTGTTCGCCATGAGCCCCAGGCAGGCGTCGATCGCGGTGCGCTGGCGGAGCAGCCGGGCCTGGTGGTCCAGCAGGATCTCCCGGCGCCGGTCGATGGTGTGCTCGCCAGCGCGCATCAGGTCCAGGTACTCCCGCAGGGTGCGGATGGTCATCCCGGTCTGCCGCATCCGGATCACGAACACCGCCTGGGCGATCGTCTGTTCGTCGTAGCGCCGCCGCCCACCGGCGTCCCGCTCGACGGGCTCCAGCAAGCCCACTCGCTCGTAGTAGCGCAACGCGTTCGCACTCACGCCGCAGTGCTCGGCGGCTTCGCCCACCTGCAACAAGTCCACGAAACCAAACTAGGAGTTCGCGTGCGGGCGAAGTCAACAACCGAAGCCAGCGGCCCGGTGACCAGGTCGTCTCGCCCGGCCGGGCCCTCGAGTCACGAATGCGGGTGATCTTGGAATTCGCCGCAGCGGTCGCTATACCTGTTGAAGAGGCACACCCGTTGCCGGGAGGTCCGGTGGACGTGCAGGAAGCGAGGTGGGCCTGATGGCTGCGACGATCACCGGCCTGCGGACCTACGACATCCGATTCCCCACTTCTCGCGAATTGGACGGTTCGGACGCGATGAACCCGGACCCGGATTATTCGGCGTCCTACGTGGTGCTCGACACGGATGCGGGCGACGCCCTCGAAGGCCACGGCTTCGCCTTCACCATCGGCCGTGGGAACGACGTGCAGACCGCCGCGATCCACGCCTTGGAACCCTTCGTGGTCTCTCGGCCGCTCCAGGAGACCTTGGACGACCTCGGCGGCATGTGGCGGGCGTTGGTGCACGACTCCCAACTGCGCTGGCTGGGCCCGGAAAAGGGCGTCGTGCACATGGCGATCGCGGCCGTGATCAACGCGCTGTGGGATCTGAAGGCGAAGCGGGCGGGCAAGCCGCTGTGGCAACTGCTGGCCGAGCTGACCCCGGAGCAGATCGTCGATCTCGTCGATTTCCGGTACCTCAGCGACGCCCTGACCCCGAGTGAGGCGCTGGAGATCCTGCGCCGGGCAGAGCCGGGCCGGGCGGCCCGCGCGGCAGCGCTGCGGGATCGCGGCTACCCGGCGTACACCACGACACCGGGCTGGCTCGGATATTCCGACGACAAGCTGCGGCGGCTCTGCCAGGAAGCCGTTGAGCAGGGGTTCCGGCAACTGAAGCTCAAGGTCGGGTCGAACCTGGCGGACGACGTCCGGCGGATGCGGATAGCCCGTGAGGCGGTCGGCCCGGACGTCCGCATCGCCGTGGACGCCAACCAGCGCTGGGACGTGGATACCGCGATCGCCTGGGTCCGCGAACTGGCACCGTTCGACCCGTGGTGGGTGGAGGAGCCGACCAGCCCGGACGACGTGCTCGGGCACGCGGCCATCGCGAAGGCGATTGCTCCGGTCCGGGTCGCCACCGGCGAGCACGTGCCGAACCGCGTGGTGTTCAAGCAGTTGTTGCAGGCCAACGCCTTGTCCTACCTGCAGTTGGACGCGGCGCGGGTGGCCGGGGTCAACGAGAACGTGGCGATTCTGCTGCTGGCGGCGAAGTTCGGCGTTCCGGTGTGCCCGCATGCTGGCGGGGTCGGCCTGTGCGAACTGGTGCAGCACCTGGCCATGTTCGACTTCGTCGCGGTGTCGGCGTCGATGGACGACCGGATCATCGAATACGTCGACCACCTGCACGAGCACTTCGTCGATCCGGTGACGCTGCGGTGCGGCCGCTACCTGGCACCGAGCCGTCCGGGGTTCTCCGCGCAGCTGCGACCAGAGACGCTGGTCGACTACGCATATCCCGACGGCCCGGTGTGGACGTCGATCGCCGAGGGGACGGACGCGTGAGTGATTTCGCTGGTCGGACCTACCTCGCCGGTCCGGCAGCCGGGGCGACGACCACACCCTCGCGGTGGACGGCGGGATGCAGGGCCTGCGCAAGACTGAAGGGAAGTGGGACATGCAGCGAATCGCCTTGCGCACCAAGCTCAAGCCCGGCAAGGAAGCCGAGTACGAACGGGTGCACGCGGTGATCCCCGTCGAATTGGACGCTGCGCTGCGCGATGCTGGTGTGCACAGCTGGCGGATCTGGCGCGACGGCCAGGACCTCTTCCACGTGGTGGAGGTCGAGGACTACCAGGCGATGCGGCACGCCCTGCGCGACCATCCGGCGAATGTCGCGTGGCAGGCGGAGATGTCCGAACTGCTGGCCGTCGAGGACGACTACTCGGGCGCGGACACCGGCCTGACGCAGGTGTGGGAATTACCGACCGGGCGGGACGCATGAAGTTCCGTCGGCTGGGCGGATCGGCCGTTCCGGTCTCGGCACTCGGCTTCGGCGGTGCAGTGATCGGCAACCTCTACCACGCCGTGGACGAGGACACCGCGCTCGCGGCTGTTGCTGCGGCGTGGGACGCGGGGATCCGCTACTTCGACACCGCCCCGCACTACGGGCTCGGTCTGGCCGAGCGGCGGCTCGGTCGGGCGCTCGCCGGGAGGCCGCGGGACGAACTGGTGGTGTCCACCAAGGTCGGCAGGCTGCTGGTGCCCAGCCCGCAACGTGCCGGGTTGCGCGACGATGCGGGCTTCGACGTCCCGGCCGATCACGAAAGGGTTTGGGACTTCAGCGCAGATGGTGTGCGGCGCTCGTTGCAGGCCAGCCTGCAACGGCTCGGCCTGGACCGCATCGACGTGGTGTTGCTCCACGATCCGGATGAGCACTGGGAACAGGCCGTTGGCGAGGCGTATCCGGCCTTGCACGAGCTGCGGTCGCAAGGGGTGATCGGCGCGATCGGGGTCGGCATGAACCAGTGGCAGATGCTGGAGCGGTTCGTCACCGAGACGGACGTGGACGCCGTGCTGCTCGCTGGGCGGTACACCTTGCTCGAACAGTCCGCAGTGGACAGCATGTTGCCGATGTGCCTGCGCCGCAACGTATCGGTGCTCGCGGCCGGGGTCTTCAACGGCGGCGTGCTGGCCACCGACGAGCCGGGACCGGAAGCGATGTACGACTACGCCCCGGCTGCGCCGGAGCTGCGGGCGCGCGTGGCTCGGATGGTCGAGGTGATCCATCGGCACGGTGCGAGCCTGCCGCAGGTCGCGATGGCTTTCGTCGCGGCGCATCCGGCGGTGACCAGCGTCGTGGTGGGCGCGCGGTCGGCCGACGAGGTGCGCAGCAACGCCGAACTGTTCGATCGACCAGTACCGGCTGCGCTGTGGACCGAACTGGTCGCAGCGGGACTGGTGCGCGACGACCTGCCGCTGCCAGCCTGACGCAATTCGACATCGGGGATGATCCGGTCGCCGCCTTGATCTCCAGTGCGCTGGAGGTTCTACGTTCAGCAACTAGTAGATGAGCTGAGGGGATTGCTAATGACGGTGTTGGTGACCGGGGCGACGGGCAACGTCGGGCGATGCGTGGTCGATCGGCTGCTCGCGGCCGGGGCGCAGGTGCGGGCGTTGACGAGGCGGCCGGAAACTGCTGGGCTGCCTGATCGGGTTGAGGTGGTCGCAGGCGGTCTCGCTGACGCGGACGCACTGGCGAAGGCACTCGCTGGAGTCGACCGCGTATTCCTGTTCCCGGTTCCCGAAGGGGCCCAGACGTTCGTCGAGCAGGCGAAGGCAGCGGATGTCCGACGTGTCGTGCTGTTGTCTTCGATAGCGGTGGCATACCCCGAGAGCAACATGATCGGCGAGCGACACCGCGCTGTCGAAGAGGCCGTGGAAGCGGGCGGTTTCGAGTGGACCCACCTGCGACCCGGCCCGTTCGCGACCAACTCCTTGTCCTGGGCCGAAGCGATCCGCGCCGAAGGCGTGGTCCGCGAGCCGCACGCCGAGGCGCGACATGCACCGATCCACGAGGACGACATCGCAGCGGTGGCGGTCGCCGCCCTGCTGGAGGACGGGCACGCCGGTGTCGCCTACCCACTGAGCGGGCCGGAAGCGATCAGCCCGCCGGAACAGGTCCGCGCGATCGCCGCGGCGATCGGCCGGGAGATCCGGTTCGAGGAGGAGACCCCGGAGCAGGCCCGTGCGCGGTGGATCGGCGCCGGTGTGCCAGCTGGCATCGTCGACAGCATGCTCTCCTATCGGGCGCGAGGCGGGCAGCGCCTCGACGCGCCGGTGCCGACGGTCCAACAGGTGACTGGTCGTCCCGCGCGAACCTTCGCCGAGTGGGCCGTGGAGCACGCCGACGACTTCCGCTAACGACCCGAAAATCCAGTCGCAACGGCGGTCGGCAGCGCTTAATGTCGAGAAGTGACCGTTGTTCTGGTGCCGTACCACCTCGACGAGCGGCTGCCGGAGTCCGGCATTCCGCTGCCGCATGCCGACGCGACGGTGACGATGCCACTGCCCGACGGCGACGTGTGGCAACGTCTCAGCACGCTGTACCCCGCGGTGGCGCGAGAAGTCGCGCAGATCGCGGGCCGAGGCGAGCTGCCCACCGTGGTTTCCGGGGATTGCATGGTCTCGCTCGCCGTCCTCGCTGGGCTGCAGCAGGCGGGGACCGATGCGTCGATCGTCTGGTTCGACGCGCACGGTGACGTGCAGACCCTGGAGACGACGGAATCCGGTTATATCGGTGGAATGCCGCTGCGCATCATGGTCGGCTACCGCCCGGAACTGCTCGCCGACCACCTCGGTCTGCGGCCGCTACCGGAAGACCGAGCTCTGCTGGTGGATGCCCGCGACCTCGACCGTGCCGAAGCCGAGTACCTGGCGAGCGCCGACATCGCCCAGTGCGAGGTGAACCAGATCGCCACGGCGGCCTTGCCGGACGGCCCGATCCTCCTGCACATCGACCTGGACGTGCTCGACGCGACCGAACTGTCCGGCCTGCGCTTCCCGGTCACCGAAGGCCCACCAGCGTCGTCCGTGCTCACAGCGGCCCGGCAAATCCTAGCCACCGGTCGAGTCCGAGCCCGCGACATCGCCTGCACCTGGTACCCGGATGAATCGGACGACGGCAGGAAAGCCCAGGTCCTGGCCGATCTACTAGCGGCGGACTAGCGAACCTGTAGTCGCCACAACCTCTTCCACCACAGCAGACGTTCCCGCAGCGGCGCGGGGACGTGAATCCTCTGCTGTGCAGGCGCTCGGCCCGATGTCTCCGAAGCCAAACCGCCATGACGCGACGAGTCACCCCTCGACCGGCGCGCGGCGGTTCCATAGGCCGGGTGGCGCGATCGGCACGCCCCACCCGGCCCCAAACCCTGCCGATGCGAACGGTCCAGAAGACTGGGCTTGGAAATCGCGCGGATTCGGTGTGACGTGGATGGTCGTCAGGCAAGCGGTTTCATCGGTTGGTGTCGGTGGTGATGTGCTCGAACAGCCCCGCTTGGATGCGCGTGCGCACTCCCTTGGCCCACGGCTCGTCCAGCTCGTCGACATCGAGGGCGGCCACGTTGTTGAGAAGCATGCCGAAGGCGAGGAACGACTTCACGGTCACCGGGTCAAGGCCCGCGGTATCGGCAACCGTGTCCCACATGCGGGACATTCGCGCCCGCACCAGATCACGGACCTCGCTATCACCGCAGGCGGCAAAGCCTTGCAGCTGCAACAAGAGGGTGGTGCGGTCCGCGAGCAACTCGTAGTACTGCGCCCCCATCAGCGCCAGCGCGCTGAGACCTCGGGCGCCCTTGGCGGCTTGCGACATGCCGTCGCTGAAACGATCGAAGGCTGCGCCGACCAGCTCCAGGAACAGCGCCTTCTTGGTCCCGAACATCCGGAACACGTAGGGCTGCGTGATGCCCGCCTCGTGCGCGATCGCCTCGATCGACGCACCGTGAAGTCCATGATTCGCGAACTCATCCGCGGCGATCCCCAACACCTGGGACCGCCGTTGCGGTCCGCTCATACGCGCAGCCATGACGGTTAGATTACTACTTACTAACTACTAACTGATACTTTCATGTGGTGGGCGATGACACCTGGGCCGGTTTGGCCGACCAATTTGCCGATGGGGCTTATGCCTCGGTGAAGGGGCGCGTGCGCACCTATGTGTTGCACCAGCAGCTGCTGGAGCATTTACCGGCGCCCCCAGCGCCAGTGCTCGACGTCGGCGGCGGCGCGGGACATCAATCGTTTCCGCTGGCCCAAGCCGGTTACGACGTGACGTTGCTCGATCCGTCGCAGGCGATGCTGGACAAAGCTCAACAGCGACTCCAGGGGCTGCCTGCGGAGGCCCAGCGGCGCGTGACGCTCTTGCAGGCCGATGGCGAGAACGCCGACGAGGCGGTCGAGGGTCGGCGCTTCGCCGCCGTGTTGTGCCATGGCGTGCTCGGGTACCTCGAGCAGCCGGAGCTGTCGGTCGACCAGCTGTGCCGGTGCGCTGCTGCCGGTGGCGTGGTCTCGATCATGACGGGCAACGCCAAGGCGATGGCGGTGCGCCCGGCCTTGGAACGGCGGTGGGACGACGCTCTGGCGGCGTTCGACACCAGAACCGAGGTCGGGGTGCTGGGAGTGCCGGGCCGAGCCGACACGGTTGAAGAACTCAGCGAGCTTCTGGTGAGCCGGGGCGTGGAGCCACTGCGCTGGTACGGGGTATGGCTGTTCGTCGACTGGCTGGAGTTCAGCGGAGCCGAGTTGGATCCCGGCGATTCACAGCAGGTAGCGGCGACAGCCGCAGTCGAACTCGAAGCCAGCCGACGAGACCCCTACCGCCAACTCAGTCGCGTCTTTCACCTCGTGGGACGCAAAGGCCCGAGCTGACAGGGCAACAGCAGCCAAGTGTTGCGCCGTGGCGTCGTTGGGAAGGTGCGCAACCGTGCTGGCGGCTGTGGAATCGTTCGATTCGTAGCACGCTTTCGCTGGGGCAAACTGGGCGTCGTTGGTTCCGATTGGCGGCGACGCAACCTCGGGTCGCACCACCATGAAGTGCTTACCACCTGCGGCGATCCGACTTATGGCAAGCCGAATCATCGCAGGCCCGAAGGGCTTTCGCCGTTCAAGACCCGGTCGCGCCAACGAATGCGCGCGGTGGGGGTTGGCGGACGCCGAGTTCGAAGTAGCCGGTGCGCGTGCTCCACGGCCCGAAGATCGGGAACGTCGGCCAGGACGTCGTGCCGAGGTTGCTCGTCAGGACCTGCCGCCGCATCGCGCGGCGGCAGCGGATACGTGGGCTGGTCGGCCCACAACCGAACCCAGGACTGCTTGTCTCCTGCGGGATCTCGCACGGTGTGCCACGAGCCGGGGTCGAGCATGTCGAGCACGTGGGACAGTGCGGCCATGCGCCACTCCGCCGCATCCGGGTCTTTGTCCCTGATGGAGGTGATGATCGTCCAAGCCCACGAAGGAATTACCGCGGCGTTGAACACTGCCGGTCGAAACGTGTCGGTGAATCGTTGAACCCTGATGGAGCCGACGCGAGGTAGTCGCGTCTCGCTGAGTGAATAGGAACTCTGGGACTGTGGGTGCACGTCAGTGTCTGGCGCGTGCCACGGTAGTTGGGCTCGCTGTAGAGCGTGACGCCGAGGCGGTCCTCCCGTTCGAGCTGATAGCGCTGGTAACGCACCTCCGGCGATGACGCCGCCGACGGAGGCGATGGCCGCCATTATGAGTCTGGTTCTGCGCTTGACCATGCGGCACCTCGCTTGGGACCGGACGATCCCTCCATCCTGGCACCGCGACCAGTCCAGCGATCCACTGCTTCGCGGACACGCGGGCAGACATCCCAGGCTGTTGGCGTGTCCGAGCACGTGGACGGCTCTGGGTCTGGCACGGTGGCACCGCCAGATTTGCGGTTGACTGACGGTTTGTCAGCGGCGGCTGCCGGGTGGATCTGCCCGACCTGGGGGCTGGGTGCCGAGCTGTCCGAGCTCGCGGATCTGGTGCACTTCGCCGACTTCCTGGTCGAGCTCCTATCCGTCCCGTCGAGCCGACGCCAGCCACGCGGCGCGAGACTCGCCTACAATTGCGCGTTCGTGACCTTCACATTGCGGCGCACGGACTTCCACGGCCTGGTAGTCGCAGGCGAGTGGCGACTGAAGCTCTACGCGATCAGCGCCGACGGGCAGGGCGTTCCGGAGCAGTTGCGGGACGGTGCGGTAGAAACCGCTCGTTCCCACCTGCCAGCGGGCAGCGGATGCGGCTTCCTGATCGTCCACCGGGGCGAGGACGCCACGTGGCTGTTGGTGCACTGGTGGCAGGGCGACATCCTGTGCCAACACTTGCTGCGCGCCGGTGGGACAGCGGGCGGCTTCGAACCCGCAGAAGACCATCTGTTCGCCTGTGTGTGGGAACTCCACGTCATCGACCACGAGCGCCGCTCCTGGGCCATCAACGGCCTCGACGGCTCACCGGAGGGCCTGCGCCGCTACCTCGGCGACGCCATGACCGTGCAGGCCGGAGCATTCCTGGACGAGACTGCCGGTCGGTGAACCAACGCATCCGGACTCGACGGGCGGCCGATTTCGCGCGAAATCGCCATCCGTCCCGCACATCAGTCGCAGCCAGGCCACGGCGTACCCGACGCTCGGATGTGGTGACCAAGGCGGAGACGTCGGCGAATTGTCGCCGCGGCCGATCCTCGGGCGCGCTGAGTCCTTCACAGCAGCGGTTTTCGCACGACGCTGGCGATGACCGTGGCCACCATCTTCCGGACGGCGTCGGCGTTCGGCGGGCCGCCTTCCCGATCGGCGAACAGCAGGTGCCCGGCCCCGATCAGGGTGGGGGCGAGCGTGTCGATGTCCGCGTCGGCCGCGATGCGGCCCAGATCGCGCTCTGCGGTGAGGTAGGAGGCGATCATGGACGCGGCTTCCGCCGCTATCGGGAGCCCGGCCAGTCCGGCCTGGCGCAGCCGGGCGCGCAGCTCGTCCCGGAAGGTGACCAGGGCGACGATTCCCACCGCGACCGAGGAGAACAGCGCGGTCAGCGCGCCGGTGAGGTTGTCGACGACGGTGCCGGTCCCGGCGGACTCGCGCAGGGCGGCGGCCTGGATTTCGATCCGGCCGATGCGATCCTGCACCAGCTCGGCGAGGAACGCGTCGAAGTCGGCGAAGTGGCGGTGCAGAACGCCCTTCGCGCAGCCTGCCTCGGTGGTGACCGCTCGGCTGGTCAGCGCGTTCGGCCCGTCCCGGAGCAGGACGCGCTCGGCGGCGTCGAAGAGCTGCTCTCGCACCTCGCGGATGTGTACCCCGGTCGGCACCGCGCTTCCTCTCTTTCGCTCATCGCGAACGAATGTCCGATGGTCGAGTGGGCGTATGCCCACTATGGTGGGCGCATGCCCACATTACCGCAGGAGCAACCACGTCCCGGCGAGCAAGCGCCTCATCAACACCGGCGGATGGCCGAGTCGTTCGGGGTGGACGCCGAACAGTACGACCAGGCCAGGCCCCGCTACCCCGACGCAATGGTGGAGCGGATCGTCGCCGAAAGCCCAGGCTCGCGGTTCCTGGACGTCGGCTGCGGCACCGGCATCGCAGCCCGGCAGTTCCAGGCGGCGGGCTGCCGCGTGCTCGGTGTCGAGCCCGACGCGCGGATGGCCGCCTTGGCGCGGCGCAGCGGTGTCGAGGTCGAGGTGGCGACTTTCGAGGCGTGGGATCCCGCTGGTCGGGAATTCGACGCGGTCATCGCCGGGCAAGCCTGGCACTGGGTGGACCCGGTCGCGGGCGCGGCCAAGGCGGCGCAGGTGCTGCGGCCAGGCGGTCGGCTGGCCGCGTTCTGGCACGTGTTCGAGCCCCCGTCCGCCGTGGCGGATGCCTTCACCGAGGCCTACCGGCGGGTGGTGCCCGACTCGCCGCTCAACGCCAACGCCCAGTCGGCGAGGTCGGCCCTGGACCGCTACCAGGCGCTGCTCATCAAAGCCGCTGACGGTGCGGGCGGGTTCGACGCCTCGGAGCAGTGGCGATTCGACTGGCAGCGGTCCTACACCCGAGACGAGTGGCTTGGCCTGCTGCGCACTACCGGCGGTCTAACCCCGCTCCCGTCGGACAAGCGTGCGGAGGTGCTGGCCGATGTCGGGGCCGCCATCGACACGATCGGGGGCGGCTTCATGATGTCCTACACAACGGTGGTGGTCACCGCTGCGCGAACCAGCGCCGCCTGACCGGGTTTGACGGCTGCGGGCCGCAGTGGCCGGTCCAGATCACGGCGTCGACCAGAACCGGGACGTCGCACGAAACTGCCCCACTGGACGAGCCGATCGAGGTCGAGTCAGCGAAACATCCGTTTCCCCATGCCCTTTCGGGACTCGAACTGCCCGCGTCCGAAGACTTTGGGTGCGCGTTGTCGAATGCACCTGCCGCCAACCGGGATTTCAAGATGAAGAGGCCGGGCCCGCCACAGCACCGAACAGGGCGCACCAGGAGCAGAAGATGACCGCGGACAAAGGGGAATCCCAGAACGTGGTTCGAGCAGGACACGCCAAACAGGCCCCGCCGGGAGTCCCGGTGGAGCCTGGAAGGTGTCGCTAAGACGCCTTCGGCGTCGCTGAACGCTCAAGAACCACTAGCTGGACGCTACCAAAGCGCTACCACGAGCAGCGACCGAATTTTCGAGCGATTCAGAAGACAGGTCCCTGCTGTTGGTAGTCGATCGGTTGCGGTGGCGTCGTTTCGCAAGGGGTGAGCCGTTCATGCCGGGCAGCTCGATCAAGTGGTGTTGGTAACCACATGCCGCGCACGGTTCGGCTCTCCCGTGCTTGACTTGCGCCGCAGGAGCACAAGTCGTTGGAGGGCCGAGGAATGATCGCGATCAGAGATGCTTACCTGGAGGCCGCAGCGTCGGCGGCGGCACTGCTCGGAGATCCGGCAGTCGCCGCGGCGTGGGGCCAGCCCAGCGCTTTGAAGGAGTTCAGCGTCGCCGGGCTGGCGGGCCACCTGGGGTCGCAGGTCGGCTACGTTTCTCGATTGCTCGCCGCCGAAAGTCCCGACGCGGAGCCGCTGTCGGTTGTCGAGTTCTACGCACGGGCCGAGGCGTTCCACGTCGATGTCGACGCGGAGATCAACGTGCGCATTCGGGAAGGTGGCGAGGCAGCAGCAGCCAACGGCGCGGAAGCATTGGCGAGCGAAGTCGCATCGGCAGTGGACCAGCAACGTGCGGCACTGTCAACCGAACCCGCCGATCGAGTCGTCTCTTTCACCGCGAGGCCGTTGCTGCTCAACGATTTCCTGTTGACGCGCATGATGGAGATCGTCGTGCACTCCGACGACCTGGCGCTGAGCGTCGACATCGCGACGCCGCAACTGCCATCGCAGGTCTTCGAGCCGGTGCTCGACCTGCTGTCCCGACTGGCGGTGCATCGACATGGCCAAACGGCCGTGCTGCGCGCGCTGAGCCGAGCGGAACGCGCGCCCGCGACAATCGCAGGGATCTAGGGAAAATCCGAGGGCCGCGTCCACGTCGTTCCGACCCGTGTGATCGCTTGGATGCGGCCACGAGGAAGTCTCTCGCCCGCCGGGACGCCCAAGTCGGCCCCCGCCTAGTACGCGCGGCCGAACAACACCCGCTTACCGTATCCGTCAGGTCGTCCACAGCGGACACATGCTCCCGCCTCTTCAGAGGCCTTGAGGGGAACACAACGTGGGGTCGCCTTCGTGTCTTCCCTGATCTCCTCTTCGCACTCCACAGCGCCGCAATGGAATGCGGAGGCCCAGCCGACGGCCACTGCGTCCGCGAACGCCGCCCAATCATCAGCCACGACGGTGTGCGCGTCCCGAAACTGGGTGGCGCGACGCAGCAGGAGTTCCTGGAATTCTTCAAGGATTCCAGGCAGGGCCTGCGGCGCCGAATCGAGCGGAAGTTGTTCCTTGGCATCGCCGAGGCGACGCACCACGGTGACAACCCCGGCGGCAAGGTCACGCGGTCCCAGCTCCAGTCGTACCGGCACACCCCGCAATTCCCATTGGTTGAACTTGAACCCGGGGGAAAAATCGGTCCGATCATCGACATGCACGCGCACCGCCGCGGCCCGCAGTCGATCGCTCAGGGCATGGGCGGCCGACCGCGCCTGATCACCCTGCTCGCCGTGGCCGATCGGCACGATCACCACCTGGTGCGGCGCCAGTCGCGGCGGCAGCACCAAGCCGCGATCATCGCCGTGGGCCATGATCACACCGCCCAGCATGCGGGTGGTCATGCCCCACGACGTGGTGTGCGCAAAGGCGAGTTCTCCCGATTCGCTGGCATAGCGGATGCCGAACGCCCGCGCGAAGTTCTCGCCCATGTAATGCGAGGTTCCGGATTGCAACGCTCGGCCGTCACCCATCATGGCCTCGATGGTGAACGTCCGCACCGCACCCGCGAACCGCTCTCCCGGCGTCTTCTCGCCCTCGACCACCGGGATCGCGGCGACCTCCCGCGCCACCTCGGTGTAGATGTCCAAGGCGAGCATGGTCTCGCGCATCGCGTCGGTCTGGTCGGCGTGCGCGGTGTGGCCCTCCTGCCACAAGAACTCAGTGGTGCGCAGGAACGTTCGAGGGCGCAGCTCCCAGCGCACGACGTTGGCCCACTGGTTGAGCAGCATCGGTAGATCCCGGTGGGACGAGATCCACTTGGCCATCATCTCGCCGATGACGGTCTCCGAGGTGGGTCGGACCACCAGCGGCTCGTCCAGTTCCTTCCCACCGGCGTGGGTCACGACCGCGAGTTCGGGCGAGAAACCTTCGACGTGCTCCGCCTCGCGCTGCAGGTAGCTCTGCGGGATCAACAGCGGGAAGTAGGCGTTGTGGTGGCCGGTGTCCTTGATGCGCCGGTCCAGCTCGTCCTGCAGCAGCTCCCAGATCCGGTAGCCGTACGGTCGGATGACCATGGTGCCCTTGGCCGGTCCGCGATCGACCAGCTCGGCCTTGACGACCAACTCGTTGTACCAGGCGGAGAAGTCCTCGCTCTGGGCCGTCACACCACGTTCATCTCGAACCATGGTGTAAGGCTACTTACCGCGTCCAATCAATTTCCCGGCGACACCAACCGAAACGATCGACGAGAACCACAGTCCGAAGAGGACGCCAACTCGCTGGCGGATGTCCCGAGCTCATCGGTACGTGCGTTCCGGCGAAGTTGACAGTGTCAGGGTGACGATGTCATTGTGATCGAGTGTCGAGTAGGCGGGTGCGGGCCAATCCAGGCGAGGGCGGGCGGCTGCGTGACGAGATCCTCCTGGTGGCTGAGCGGATGTTGGTCGAGTCGGGCACCGAGGACGTGCTCACGCTGCGTGCCGTGGCCGAGCGCGCCGGGGTCACCACGCCGTCGGTGTACCGGCACTTCGCGAGCAAGGACCAACTGGTCGAGGCGGTGTGCCTGCGAGCGTGGGACGGGTTGGGGAGCCGAATCCGCGAAGCGTGTGCCCGGCTGACGGATCCGTTCATCGCGTTGGGCCAATGTGGACGCGCTTACATCCGGTTCGCCCTTGATCATCCGGTGCAGTACCGCGTGTTGATGATGCGCCGTGCGGCTGGCCCGGAGGTCTCGCCCGCATCGGAGGCGTGCTTCGGCTACATGGTGGACGCCGTTGCGGCGTGCGTGGACAACGGAGTGCTGCGCGGTGAACCGCGCACGCTGGCGCTGAGCTTGTGGTCTGCGATGCACGGCTGCGCGTCGTTGCTGATCGCCCAGCCGTCGCTGCCGTGGCCCGAGGATCTCGACGAGTTCGTCAACGACATGGTCCGGATGGCTGGCTTCGGGGCAGCCGTGAGCACTCGACTGCCGCGAACCGCGGTGCCGCGGAGTGCTGACGTGGCCGCTGGCGCCGACACGATGGTCGACCGGATGAGGGGGTCGGTATGGGTCGAAGTCTTGCTCGGCGGATTGCGCTGGTGACGGGAGGATCGCGGGGGATCGGCGCCGAGACGGCGCGTTTGCTGGGTGTCGCGGGCGCGCGCGTCTTCGTGAACTACCGGGAGAAGGCCAAGCGCGCTCAACAGGTCGTCGACGAGATCACGCGCGCTGGCGGGGTGGCCTCGGCGGTGTGCGCGGACCTCACCGATCAGGCGGCGGTCACCAGCATGATCACCGAGATTCGTGATCGGTGCGGTCGACTGGATCTGCTGGTGCTCAATGCCTCCGGTGGGATGGAACGCGACGTCGCGCCCGGCTACGCGCTCCGGTTGAACCGCGACGCTCAACTGTCGCTTGTGGACGCTGCGGCACCGTTGCTGGCGCCATCGAGCCGGATCATCTTCGTCACCAGTCACCAGGCGCACTTCCACGGCGGTCAGCCCACCTACCGCGAGTACGAACCGGTGGCCGCGAGCAAGCGGGCAGGCGAGGACGCCCTGCGCGACCGAATTCCCGACCTGGCGGCGCGCGGGATCACCCTGGTGGTCGTCTCGGGCGACATGATCAAGGGCACGATCACCGTCACCCTCCTGGAACGAGCGCACCCCGGCGCCATCGACACTCGACGCACCCAGGCTGGCTCCCTGCCCACGATCTCCGAGTTCGCCGCCGAGATCATGTCCGCGGTCACGGCACCGCTGGAGAGCGGACACACGGTGTATGTCGGCGGCGAGGACTACCTGGTCGGCCGAAGCGGCTCGACAACAGGCTGAACAGCCTGCCCCGACGTACTCCCGTAGCGTCGAGGGCGACCATTAGTCGAGATCAAGAGTCGTGCTTGCGGGACTGCACGTCCGACGAACGTGAGCTCTGCCCGGTCGTTTGCGCCCACTCAACTGCCACGGGTGGTTCCGGGCTCGTTGTCCAGGGTGGCGTGGATGCGCAGTTCGGCGTCGATGAAGGCGGTGATCATGGCGCGGAACGTCGTCTCCACGACGTCGGGATCGGCGCCGCTGTCGGTCGCGATCACGCGTGCACGCGTGATGATGTGATCGATGCGCGACTGGGGCCCGCGCACTTCAGCTTCGTTGCGCTTGAAGGTCGCGGCGCGCTGGACGCACCTGCCTCGGGCGGCGAGGAGTTCGACGAGCTTGCGGTCGATCTCGTCGATGTCCGCCCGCACCTGCCGAAGTCCTTCAGGTTCGTGTTCGGCGGCTTCGGTCATGGTGCTCCTTTTCGGGTGTACGACGCCAGTTCGCCGGTCATCGGCCCACTCTCGCATGGAGTTGATCAACGGTGAAACCCGTTTCTTGAGGTGCCGCACCGAAACGCGATCCAAGGCCGCGGTGGTGGGGGTCAACGGCGTCGGCAGTGGTACTGCCCCGTGTTGTTCCGCAGCTGCTGGGCCCACTTGGCCAGGTCGATGGCGGCCGACAGCAGAACGGCGGTCGTGATCAGCAGCGAAATCCAGGTCGTCAGCACTGCACGCACCGAACCAGTTCGCCAGCCGAGGCGGTTCGGCGAATACCACCCCGGCAGGCGGACCCCGCAACGCTCGTGACGGGGCGGGAGCGCGCGACGACCTCGGCGCGCCCACCGACGCCCACCACGCGCGCCTGCAACGAACCACATCGGCACCGCGACCACAGCGTCTCGCCCTCGCCGCCCTGATGCCGCGACAGGACGACCACCAGTCGGTCATCGGGCCACCCGCAGAAGGGGCACTCGGACATCGCAGTCCACCTCTCTGACCGGCCGTAATCTCTGGTTCCAGAGTGGTGGGCCGGAGCATGCCGGTCCAGGTGCTATCCCTGCACGGAACCATGTACAAACGACTGCATGATTGACCTGCGTCGTCTGCACGTCCTGCGCGCGGTGGCGCATTGCGGGACGGTGACCGCCGCAGCCGAGGCCGTGCACCTCACCCCCTCGGCGGCCTCCCAGCAGATCCGCCAGTTGGGTCGGGAACTCGGTGTCGCCCTGCTCGAACCGCATGGACGCCGAGTGCGGCTGACCCCGGCCGCGCGCAGCCTGCTGGCGCACGCCGATGCCATCGAAGAACGCTGGCGCCAAGCCGAGGCCGACCTGCGCGCGACCAGCACGGACGCACCCGCCGGTGCGCTGCGCCTGTGCGGATTCCCCACTGCGGTGTGCACCCTGCTCAGCGTGACCGCGGTCCGGCTGCGGAAGACTTGGCCAGCACTCAGCGTGCACGTCCAGGAGGCCGAACCCGGCGACTGCTTCGACCTGCTGTTCGCGGGCGACGCCGACGTCGCGGTCGTCGAAGCCACCAGGGACAGCCCGCCGTTGACCGATGCCCGGTTCGACCAGCAGCTCTTGCTCGACGACCCGTTCGACCTGCTCGTCTTCGCCGAGCACCGGCTCGCCTGCGAACCCGTGGTCAGCCTGCCCGAACTGGCATGCGAATCATGGATAGTCGGGATGCCCGGAACGTCCTACCGCGAACACGTGCTCGCCGCCTGCGCGCAAGCCGGATTCGCACCGACGATCGTCCACCAAGCCCACGAATGGAGCGTGGTCGGGACCCTGGTGGCCAGCGATCTGGGTATCGGGCTGGTACCCCGACGAGCCCAACTGCCGCCGCACCCGGACATCGCCCGAATTCCGCTCACCGGCCCCGCGGCCCCGGTGCGCCGCTTCCGCACCGCGATCGTCCGAGGCACCCGCGATCACCCCGCCATCAACGCCGCCCTGACAACCCTCCACGAGATCGCCGACGAACCAGCGCAAGAACTCGACCACCAACGCTGACCACATACCGTCCGAGAACCTGCAGCCATGACGAACGCGCGCCAGGCCAGGGGGAACAGCGTTCGCGGCTCCGGTGTGACGATCGGCAGGAAAGCCCCGGTAACGGAAATGCCGCAGGGCGCCACAGCGCAGCAGGTCCACAATGGACAGTTCTGCTACCTGGCATGCCCGATGCGCGTCCGCGCCGGATGCGGGCGAAGGTAAAGCGTCGCCACCGAGGCGCGATCCCATATCTGGTACCGTTCCCAAAGTTGGGAATGTACCGACAGCGAGGGAGTCAGCGATGCAAGACCAGATGCCCGACCGACCGTCCGGGGCGCCGCCACTAGGGCAGTACTACGAGGTAGGGGGCCGACGGTTGCCGCTGCACCGCGCGGGCAACGGCAGCCCGGCGGTGGTGTTGCTGCCCGGCGCTGGCGGGGTCGGGCTGGACTACTGGAACGTCTGGGAAAAGGCCGCCGAGCTCACCACGAGCGTTGTCTACGACCGGACCGGGACGGGCTGGAGCGACCGGGTCGACGCGCCGCTGACCTGTGCCGAGGTGACCGACGAGCTGCGCGGACTGCTGCGCGCCGCCGACGTGCCCGCCCCCTACCTGTTGGTCGGTCACTCCCTCGGCGGCCTCTACGCACGCCTCTACGCGACGCGCTTTCCCGGCGAGGTGGCCGGTCTGGTGCTGATGGACACCGACCACGAGGACTACGACGCCTACATGCCCCGGCAGCTGACGGAGATGCGGGGCGCATGGGATCCCGACCAGGAGCTGCCCGACGAATTGCCGGAGGAGGCCGTCGAGCTCTACCGCGGCCTGTTCGCGCAGATGATGGCGGACTGGCCGGAGGAGATCCGCGAGCCGCTCGTCGAACGCCACGTCAGCCCGGAATGGATCATGGACGGGTACCGGCTGGTGCCCCACCGCGACCGGTTCCTCGACGAGATGCGCCAGGCGGGACCGCTGCCCGATGTTCCGCTGATCGTCCTCACTGCCATGGACATCGACGACTTCAAGAAGGCGGTGCTGATCGGCGAATCCGAGTCGCTGCTGCGCGAGGAGATCGAAGGCAAGCGGCGGCTCCACGACGCGCTGGCCGCATCGGTCCCGCGTGGCGAGAACCGCCTCGTCGACGGCGCCGGACACGCATCCATCCACTGGCGCCGCCCCGACGCCGTTCTCCAGGCGATCCGCGACCTGCTCGGCAGGTGACAACCTCCATGCCGTGTGGCACCGCGATCACGAGCACGCGCGACCGCGGCGGCGCGACCTGCTCGCGCGATTGATTCGCGAAGAGCGGATCACGCCGCCGCAACCCGGAACGTCGGCCGCAGGCCAACCCGGCAGCAGATCTTCAGTCGACCCAGTCGAAGGTTTTGGTGACTGCTTTTTGCCATTGGTGGTACTGCTTTTCGCGGAGTTCCACCGGCATCGCCGGGTCCCACTGCTTGTCCTTGGCCCAATTCGAGCGGATGTCCTCTTCGCTGGTCCAGAATCCGACCGCGAGTCCCGCCGCGTAGGCCGCGCCGAGGGCCGTGGTCTCGGCGACCACCGGGCGGATCACCGGGACGCCGAGGATGTCCGCCTGGAACTGCATCAGCAGCTCGTTGACCACCATGCCGCCGTCGACCTTCAGGGACTTCAACGGCACTCCGGAGTCGGCGTTCATCGCCTCGATCACCTCGCGGGTCTGGAACGCGGTGGCCTCCAGCACCGCGCGGGCCAGGTGGCCGCGGTTGACGTACCGGGTCAGGCCGACGATGGCGCCGCGCGCGTCGGACCGCCAGTGCGGGGCGAACAGCCCGGAGAACGCGGGCACGAAGTACGCGCCGCCGTTGTCGTCCACGGTGCGGGCGACTTCCTCGATCTCCGGTGCCGTGCCGATCATGCCGAGGTTGTCCCGCAGCCACTGCACCAGCGACCCGGTGACCGCGATGGAGCCTTCCAGGCAGTAGACCGTGTCGTTGCTGCCGATCTTGTAGCCGACCGTGGTGAGCAGGCCGTTCTGGCTGATCACCCGCTCGGTTCCGGTGTTGAGCAGCACGAAGTTGCCGGTGCCGTAGGTGTTCTTGGCCTCGCCCGGCGAGAGGCACGCCTGGCCGAACGTGGCCGCCTGCTGGTCGCCGAGGATGCCCGCGATCGGGATCCCGGCGAACACCCCGCGCTCCCGGAACTTGCCGTAGACCTCGGAGGAGGACCGGATCTCCGGCAGCATCGCGGTCGGCACGCCGACCTCGGCGCAGATGTCGGCGTCCCACTCCAGCCGCTCCAGATCCATCAGCAGCGTGCGGGAGGCGTTCGTCGGATCGGTGATGTGCAGACCGCCGTTCGGGCCGCCGGTGGAGTTCCACAGCACCCAGGTGTCCATGTTGCCGAACAGCAGCTCACCGCGTTCGGCGCGGCTGCGGGCACCGTCCACATTGTCCAGGATCCACTTGACCTTGGGTCCGGAGAAGTAGGTCGCCAGCGGTAGGCCGGTCCTGCTCTGGTACCGGTTCTGGCCGCCCTCCCCGGTGGCCAGCGCGTTGACGATCTCGTCCGTGCGGGTGTCCTGCCAGACGATCGCGTTGTACACCGGCTTGCCGGTGGTCTTGTCCCACACCACGGTGGTTTCCCGCTGGTTGGTGATGCCGCAGGCGACGATGTCCGAAGACACCAGGTCGGCCTTGGCCAGCGCGCCCGCGCACACCTGGCGGGTGTTGGTCCAGATCTCGGTCGGGTCGTGCTCGACCCAGCCCGCCTTCGGGAAGATCTGCCGGTGCTCCATCTGATCCACCGCGACGACCCGGCCGGAGTGGTCGAAGATCATGCACCGCGTCGAAGTCGTTCCCTGGTCGATGGCGGCAACGTACGAGGCCATTCTCGTCTCACCTTCCTATGTGGAGCCAACGGGTCAGCTGCCGACGGGCAGAGCCAGCGCCACCAGGCCCGCCAGCATGCCGCCGATGATCGGACCGGCGATGGGAACCCACGAATAGCCCCATTCCGCCGAACCCTTGCCGCGGATCGGCAGGATCGCGTAGGCGATGCGCGGCCCGAGGTCACGTGCCGGGTTGATGGCGTACCCGGTCGGACCGCCGAGCGAGTTGCCGATCCCGATCACGATGAAGCTGACCGCGGCGTAGCCGAGCGCGGCGTTGCCGAAATCGGGCACGCCGGGCGTTTCCCCGACGCCCGCCTGCGGGCTGAGGATGATCCAGAGGACCAGCACGAACGTGCCGATGATCTCGGTGACCAGGTTCCACGGGGCGTTGGGCACCGTCGGACCGGTGCAGAAGATGCCGCGCGTGTCGGCCGGTTTGTCGTGGGTGTCGAACTGCAACTTGTAGGCGGCCCAGCACAGCAAGCCGCCCAAGGTGCCACCGATGATCTGCGCGATGATGTAGACGGGGACTTCCGACCACGGGGTCTGGCCGTTGACCGCGAGGCCGAGCGTCACTGCTGGGTTGATGTGCGCGTTGGACGGGGCGGCGACGCTCGCACCGGCGAAAACCGCGAAGCCCCAACCGAAGTTGATGAGCAGCCAACCGCCGTTGTGACCGAGGCTCTTGCGCAGGGTCACGTTCGCCACAACCCCGCAACCCAGCAGGGTGAGCATTGCCGTCCCCATCAACTCCCAGAGGAAGATCTCGCCAAGACTGGTCATACCGCGTTCCCCTCATCATGCCGCCGTTGGCATTGGCGGGATTCTGTTGACTGTCCGACATGGAGTGAATCGGGACGGTACTGCCGCATGGCAACACGTGTCCATGCCTGCCGCCACTCGTAGGCAACCCGTTGGTCTGTACCGCCTAAGAGAGGGTGCGCGGGTTGGTTTGCGTGGCGGTGCGGGTAGCGGAACCTCAGAGGCTTTCTCGACTCCGGGATCCCCGACTCATGTATGTCCAATACACGGCGTCGGGGCTGTCCTCGCGAGAAAACATCTGAGAACCCGCGGCGGTGCCAGCTGCGAGGGTGTCGGAAGCGGCTGACGCCGCTTGCCTGACGACCACCCACGTCACACCCGATCCGCGCGAGTTCTAACCGGGCATCTCGGCTGGTAGTAGCCGTGCGGATCGGGACGGGCCGCGACTCCGGTCGCCGGTGTGGCTTGGGCCCGGTCCGCCCGGCCCGTGCGGGGGCCGTGCCCCAGGCTTCGTTGCGCATCGCGGTCACACTAAGCTTGTGAAAACAAGCATTGCAAGACCTCTCCGATGATGTTTTTATCGACTTATCTGGTGATCTGCGCCGCGACGAGCGGGGATTGGGGAGGACGGCGATGTCCGGTCGACGCCCGTCGGGCAAGCAGCAGGACCGGCGGCGCAAGATCACCGAGCTGGTCATGGCGGAGGGCACCCTGCGGATCGACGACCTCGTCGAGACCGTTGGCGCCAGCGCGATGACCGTGTACCGGGATCTCGCCGACCTGGAGTCGCAAGGTCTGGTGCACCGCAACCGCGGCTATGTCTCGGCGGCGTCGTCACTGCTCTACGAGGCCGCGTCGGAATACCGGTTGCAGCAGAACGAGGTGGAGAAGGAAGAAATCGCCCGCGCCGCGGCGGAGTTGGTCGAACCGGGGCAGGCACTCGTGCTCGACGACTCGACGACCGGGGTGTACTTGGCCCGACTGCTGCCGGAACGCGCGCCGTTGACCGTGGTCACCAACTATCGCGGCGTATTCGGCGAACTCGCGGCGGCGCCCGGCATCAGCCTGATCTGCGTGGGTGGCGACTACCTTTCCTGGGCCGACGCGTTCGTCGGCGGGATGGCGTTGGACGCGTTGCGGAACCTGCGCGTCGACCTGGCGATCATGTCGGTCTCCGCGGTGACCGACGGGATTTGCTGCTATCCCCAGCAGGAAATGGTGCAGATCAAGAAGGCCATGCTGGCTTCGGCGCGGCGTCGGGTGCTCTACGTCGACCACACCAAGTTCCGTCGACGCGCGCTGCACGTGGTGGCCGCGGTCGAGGACTTCGACGTGGTGATCGTGGATTCGCAAACCGCGCAGGCCGACGTCGAAGTGCTCCGCGATCGCGGCGCACGGGTCGAACAGGCGGAAAATACCCGCAGTGCGGTGCCGAGCACGGACGGTGCTGGTCGTGCATGATGACCACCGCAGGACGGACTGGCGCCGAGTCCGGTTCCGCGTCGGCGAGGTGGTCAGCGGTGGAACGCGATTCGAGTGAGGAGGACGCCTGGTGTCCAAGGACAAAACCGAAACCGAGAGCCGACTGAAGGGCATGCTGGGGCCCACCGAACGAGCGGAGAACTGGCGGCGGATCGGTTCGGACGAATTCGATGTCGTGGTGATCGGCGGCGGCGTGACCGGTGCCGGAGCGGCTCTGGACGCGGCCACCCGCGGCCTGCGGGTGGCGTTGGTGGAGGCCCGCGACCTGGCCGCTGGCACGTCCAGCCGGTCCAGCAAGCTGTTCCACGGCGGACTGCGCTACCTCGAACAACTGGAGTTCTCCCTGGTCCGCGAGGCACTCCGGGAACGCGAACTGATGCTCACCCGGCTCGCACCGCACCTGGTGAAGCCGGTTCCGTTCCTGTACCCGCTGACCCACCGGTTCTGGGAACGCCCTTACACCGCAGCGGGTCTGTTCCTCTACGACACTATGGGCGGCGCTCGCTCGGTGCCGGGGCAGAAGCACCTCACCCGCGCTGGTGCGCTGCGGATGGTGCCAGCGTTGAAGCGCAACTCGATGATCGGCGGCATCCGCTACTACGACGCGCAGTCCGACGACGCCCGGCACACCATGACGGTGGCCCGCACCGCCGCGCGCTACGGGGCTGTGATCATGACGTCCGCCCAGGTCACCGGTTTCCTGCGGGAAGCCGACCGGATCGCCGGGGTTCGGGTGCGGGACGTGGAGACCGGCGAGGAGACCGAGATCCGCGCGCAGGCCGTGATCAACGCGACCGGGGTGTGGACCGACGAACTGCAGAAGCTTTCCGGCGGCCGCGGTCGATTCCGGGTCCGGGCCAGCAAGGGCGTGCACATCGTGGTGCCCCGCGACCGCATCGTCGCCGAGTCCGGGATGATCCTGCGCACCGAGAAGTCGGTGCTGTTCGTCATCCCGTGGGGCAACCACTGGATTGTCGGCACCACCGACACCGACTGGCACCTCGACCTGGCGCATCCGGCGGCGACCAAGGCGGACATCGACTACCTGCTGAAACACGTCAACTCGGTGCTCGCCACACCGCTGACCCAAGACGACATCGAAGGTGTGTACGCCGGGCTGCGGCCGTTGTTGGCCGGGGAGAGCGAAGAAACCTCGAAGCTCTCCCGCGAACATGCGGTCGCGCGGGTCGCGCCGGGACTGGTGGCGATCGCTGGCGGCAAGTACACGACGTACCGCGTCATGGCAGCCGACGCCGTGGACGCCGTCGCGCCGGACATCGCCGGACGAATGGCGTCGTCGATCACCGACCGGGTTCCGCTGCTCGGCGCCGATGGTTACCACGCGCTGGTCAACCAGGCCGATCAACTGGCCGCCGCACACGGCCTGCACCCGTACCGGATCCGGCACCTGCTGGACCGCTACGGCTCGGAGATCCACGACGTGCTCGCCCTCGGCGACGACCGACCCGAACTGCTCAAACCGATTCCGGCGGCACCGAACTACCTGCAGGCCGAAGTGGTTTACGCGTGCAGCCACGAGGGCGCCCTGCACCTGGAGGACGTGCTCACCCGGCGCACCCGGATCTCCATCGAATACCCGCACCGCGGCGTGGACTGCGCCGAACCGGTCGCGCGGCTGATGGCCGGGGTGCTGGGCTGGGACGACGCACAGGTGTCCCGCGAGATCGAGGTCTACACCAAGCGCGTCGACGCGGAGCGGGATTCGCAGACGCAGCCGGACGACCAGGCAGCCGACGCGAAGCGCTCGGCGGCGCCGGAAGCGCGGGACCGGCTGATCGAACCCGTGGTGTAAAGGTCGTGAGTGCGCAACCGTGCTACAACCCGGTTTCGCGCTCACGACCCCAGTCGGGTGATGGTTCACCTGTGGTGCAACGGGGTGCGGTTCGGTTCAGGTGGTTTTCGCCGTCACGACTCCGCTGTGACCGAGGTGAGCAGTTCTTCGACGTGTCCGATCAGGCGTCGGGTGTCGGCCGGTGCGATGGTGCTCCACACGTCGCCGGAGGGCGATTCCCGCCGCAGCTGGGCATATCGGCCGTGCGCCGTGTCGAAGAATCCGACCACGTGATCGGCTCGGACGCGGCGACCGGACCAGTCCCGCGCCGCCGTGCCGAACTGCCCGCTCGCCGCCACCCCGGCGACCATGCTCGTCAGCGCCTCGGCGTCGTCCGCGCGAATTCCGCGGCGCTGCAACGCGCTGTTCAGCTGCTCGGTGTTGTCCCCGGCCTCATTGGCGGCGCCGTCGAGATCGCTGCTGCGCACCGACACCGAACGGCCTGGGCCGGGCGGTAGCGGCGGCAGCACCGAGACCGCTTCGCGTGGCAGTCCGCTCGCCGCAGCCGTTCGCAGGGTCAGGGTGTCCCGATCCTTGACGACCAACACCGCGTGCTCGGACCCGGTTTCAGCAGCTGCGAGCACCCGAACGCTGCGCTGCAACCAGATTCGCCCGTCGACCTCGCTGCCCGGCCGGGCCAGCAGCCGCAGCATCCACTCCAGCTCCGGGTCGAGGCTGGTGGGGCGGCCGAGATCGCGGGCCGTCAGCGACCGCCACGCCGATGCCGCCAGCTTGGCGCGTTCGGTGTGGGTGCGTCCCGGCGACGGGACCTTGAGCACCAGCGGCATGGCGTCCAGTCCGAGATGCTCGACGAGCACGTCGAATTCCAGCGCCGACAGGTTGAGCTGCCGACTGGAGCCGGTGGCCGTCATTGTCCCGGCTCGCCGCCGATCACCGGACGGGAGAGGGTCTGCGGCTCGTCGAAGAACCCGCCCGGTCGGCCGACCTCCTCGGTCACCTTCCGGTCCACCGCGTCGTCGCGGTCCCGCCGGGTCCGCTTGCCCGCCGAACCACCGCGAGCTGGGTTGGTCCCGCCCGGCCGACCCGGACGGCGCTCGGTGGCCCGCGTCGGGAGCGTCGCGGGCGTTGAAACCCTTGCTGCGGGTGCGGATGTGGCACCCCAGCTGATGGTCACGTTGTGCTGGCCCGCGGACGCACCCGAACCGCCGATGACCGGAGCGTCGACGACCACCTGCGGCGGCGGGGTGAACGACGCCAGCGATGTGGTGTTGGCCTGCGTCGACGCCTCGTACGTGCGCATCACGTCGAACGCCCGCTGCTCGGCCGCGTGCTGCTTGGCTTCCTGCAACTCGTAGTCGGTCTGGCCGCCGAAGAGGTGGGTGAGCACCGTTTCCGCGGTGCCGGGTTCCTCCGTGGTCACCTGCACCGGCGGTGGCATGTCGCGGCGGGCCTTGCTGATGAACTCCGCCTGCTGCTCGGCCCTTTCCCGCATCACGGTGGTGGCCTGCTGGGCTTGCGCCGCCCAGTTGCCCAGCGGTCGCAACCCGTCGCGCGCGCTGTCCGCGGCCTTGCCCTGCCAACCGGCCATCGCCGACGACACCGCGGAAGCCAGTCCGGCGTCGATCTCACCGAGCGCGCGGGTGAGTTCGTTCCAGCGCCGGATGCTGTCGGTCGAGCCGTCCGGTCCGGGGCCTTCGTGGATCTGCGCGAACAGTTCGGGGTGGCGGTATCCCTGCCAACGGTGATCGCTCATCGGAATCAGCAGCCTCCGCCGAGGCCCGCGGCGCTGTCGCCGTCGATCCGTTCGTACTGCCGGTTGGCGAGTTCCAGCGACTCCGCAGCCGCCTGCAGTTGATCGCGGTAGCCGCACAGGGCGGTGAGCGCGTCCTCGCCGCCGCCGAGGGAGCGTTGGTTGAACTCCTCGGCCGCGTCGGCGCTGACCGGATCACCGGCCCAGGGCCGGATGCGCAATTCGGTGATGGCGTGCTCGATCTGCAGGCCGACCGCGTCCAGCGATTCCTGCAAAGCGTTGACCAGCCTCGGAATGGCGGCGGGCTCGACCTGCACCGAGCCACCGGACATTCCGGGCAGGGCCGCGGTCGAGCTTTCGCCCCACGGATCGGTGAGCGGCACGTTTTCCCCTCCCACAGGTAAGGGCCCAGTTCGTGGGTGCAGGCCCTTGTGCCTGAGCGCCCGGATGTGCCGGGGCCGCGCCGGAAGTCCGCGGGCACCCGACGTTGCGGGGCACCCGAGCGCTCAAGCTGCCAAACGTCCGTCGAACACTGTAGTCACCAATCGTGACGCTGGGGAGTGCTCCATACGCGGTGAGTATCGCCACAGGGTGACGAAGCGTCGTTGCGCTGCGTGAAATCGGCGGTGCTGAACCCGCCGTGGTTACGGCGTGCCCTGGTCCTGCGGTTCGGTGCTGGGGTGGGACGTCTCCGCCGACGAGGTCTCCGGCGCGGCCAGGGTCGCGACGGCGTCTTCGGCGACCCGTTGCGCCCCGGCGCAGAGCTGGTCGACCGGCGGTGGCGGTTGGCCGCCGTCGTCGCGGTAGAGCACGTCGAGGTGCTGGCCCTCGGCGACGTCCACCGCGACGTTGCAGGACAGGTCCAGCCCCGGCGTCTTGATCACCAGTGCCGGGAAGCCACCGATCACCACGGGAGATGCCTCCACCTGCGCGGTGTCGTCGGTCCACACCCCCATGCCCTCGGTGGTGATCAACGCCAACCTGGCTCCCACCTTCGCTGTGGTGTTGCGGTAGCTGCAGGTCGCCGCGTCGCCGAAGCCCGCTTCGGAGTCGGGCAGCGGCTCGCGGTCGAAGCCGAGCTGTTCCCGTTGGTCGGGGGTGAGCAGCGTGCACGGGTCCACGCCGTCGAGGCCGAGTTCGAATGGGCGTGGCGGCAACGGCGGCGGCGCACTCGTGGTGGGCGGTGGCGGGGGTGGCGGTGCTGCGGTGTCCGACGTCGGCTCCGACTGCCACAGACCGCACCCGGTGAGGGTGAGCGTGCCAGCGGTGAACAACACGCTCAGCCGTCGGGCCTCGGTGATCCGCGAGCTGTGCATGACTTCACCGTAACGAAACGTGGTCACCAACCGTGGTAGGCAGCGGTCAGCGTCGCCAGGTGAACCAGATGAGGGCAACCAGGGGGACCAACAGCACCAGCCCCAGCTGCCGCGCGACCACGATCAGGAAGACGAGCAGCGCCGCCGCGCAGATCGCCAGCACGACCTTTCCGGACGTCGGGACCGAACGGGCCGCCGCGGCGGCCGGGACGACCGGTGGATTGTTCGGCCGGGGCGCGGGCAGGTCGTCGAACAGCGCGTCCAGTTCCGAGCTGAACCGGGCGACGGCCGCCTGCTGGCAGCGCTCGTCGTATTCGTGGACTTCGAGGCGCCCGGCGGAGAAGTGCTCGCCGAGCAGTCGCATCGCGCGTTCCCGTTCGGGATCGCCGATTCGGAGATCCTTGCCCCGTCGACCGTTGTCCACACCGCCATCCTACGGTCGGCCGACCCCCGAGCGGACCGCTGAAAGCCGATACGAACGATGCGCCGATTTCGCGGGAATCCAGCGTTCATCCAGGTGAACGCCGAACTCCCGCGAAACCGCGTGGCAGGGTCAGACCTTGGCCAACGAGCTGTCGTCGAGCAGCGGGGTGCTCGGCTTGGCCAGGACGTCGTCGTCGAGCAGGCCCTCGCTGCGGGCCACCACGACCGGGACGACGATCTGACCCGCGACGTTGGTGGCGGTGCGCACCATGTCCATGACCGGGTCCACCGCGTAGGCGATGGCGATGCCGGTGGCCACCACCTCGGGCGGGAAGCCCAGCGCGCCGACGGTCAGCGTCAGCATGGTGAACCAGCCGGTGACCCCGGCCGTGGCGATCGAGCCGAAGACCGCGACCGCGATGATCGTCAGGTACTGCACCGGGCCGAGCTGGATGCCGAAGAGGTTCGCGATGAACATCGACCCGACGGCCGGGTAGATGGCCGCGCAACCGTCCATCTTGGTGGTGGTGGCCAGCGGCACCGCGAAGTTCGCGTACGAGGCCGGGACGCCGAGGTCCTGCGCGGTCTGTCGGGTCATCGGCAGGCTCGCACCGGAGGAGCGGGACACGAACGCGAACTGCAGCACGTTCCAGGACTTGGCGAAGAACCGGACCGGGCTGACCTTCGCCACGAACGCCAGCAGCAGCGGGTACACCCCGAAGAGCACCAGCGCGCAGGCCACGTAGGTCGAGCCGATCAGCTTCAACAGCGGCACGAAGAACTCGTTGCCGTAGGTGGCGACCGCGTTGCCGATCAGGCCGAGCGTGCCCAGCGGGGCGAGCCGGATGATCCAACCCAGCACCCGTTGGATGACCTCGAAGGCGGCCTTGTTGAAGTTGACGAACGGGGCGGCCTTGTCGCCCAGGCTGTAGGTGGCCGCGCCGATGATCAGCGCGACGAACACCACCTGCAGGGTCTCGCCGTCGGCGAAGGCGCTGATCAGGTTGCTCGGCACCAAGCCGTTGATCAGGTCCAGCCAGGAGCCGTGCGTCCGCTCGCCGATGGCTTCCAGCTTCGCCGGGTCGGGTTCGATGACCAGGCCGCGACCGGGCTGGAACAACCCGCCGATGAGCAGCCCGATCACCACCGCGATCAGCGAGGTGATCGCGAACCACAGGGCGGTCTTGCCGCCGAGCCGGGCCGCGGTCCGGCCGCCGCCGACGCCGCGCAGGCTGTTGATGCCCACCACGATCGCCGTGAAGATCAGCGGCAGCACGGTGAAGGTGAGCAGCTTCGTGAACGTCGAGCCGATGGTGTCCAGGGTGGTGACCAGCCACTCGGCACCGGTCTGCTTGGCGATCCAGCCGAGCAGCGCGCCCAGCACGAGCGAGGCGATCACCGCCACGGCGAAGAGCTTGGGGTTGAAGCGCAGGCGCGAACGCCCAGCGGAAGTGGACACAGGGATCTCCCGAAGTCGCGAAGTGGGTTCGTGATTGCGAAGTGCTCCCAGACGCGTTCTCCGCAGCGGTGGCAACTGCCGGAAGGACCGCTACAGCGGCGCCGAGCGCCCGATCACAGACAGACCGAGCTGGCCTGCCGTCGCAGATCGACGTGCAGGCGCGCGGTCAAGTACAGCCGTCGGAGGGTTCCCATCGCGAACATTTGTAACCACATGCGCGGTACAACCAATCCAGGGGTAACTGAATTGTGTTCGCATTCACTCGAATGCGCGGATTCGGCATCACTGCGCGATCGGCGGGCTCCACAACGTCACCACGCTGACGCCGACCTCGGCGAGCAGCTTGCGGGTCAGTGGCAGGCTGATCCCGAGCACGCTGGAGGGATCTCCGTCGACGCCCTCGATGAACCAACCGCCGAAGCCTTCGAGCGTGAAGCCACCCGCTACCTGCAACGGTTCGCCGGTGGCCAGGTACGCGTCGAGCTCGGCCTCGGTCGGTTCTCCGAAGCGCACGGTGGTGCTGAGATGGCCCTGGGCGCGCGCGCTGATCTCGCCGTCCCGCAGCCGGACGACGGCATGTCCGGTCAGCAGCTCCCCGGTGCTGCCAGCGTTCTGCGCCCACCGCTTCGCGGCGGCCTCCCGGGTGCCCGGCTTGCCGACGATCTCCCCGTGCGCCATCAGCAGCATCGAGTCGCACCCGACGATCACGGCGTCCGGTTCCGCTGCCGCGATGTCGGCGACCACGGCTTCGGCCTTGGCCTGCGCCAACGCCGTGACCAGCTGAACCGGGCTCGGGTCGGGCAGTGCTGCGGTCACCGCGTCCTCGTCGACGCCGGAAACCCGCACCAGCGGTTCGATCCCGGCGGAGCGCAGCACGGAAAGCCGAGCGGGCGAGGCGGAAGCAAGCACGAAACGCACGCACCAGATGTTAGGCCGTGCCCCGCCCGGGGTGGGGGGGGGGGGGGGGGGGGGCCCCCCCCCGGGGCCCACCCCACCCCCCCCCCCCCCCCCCGCGCGGGGGGGGGGGGGGGGGGGGGGGGGGGGGGGGGGGGGGGGGGGGGGGGGGGGGGGGGGGGGGGGGGGGGGGGG